>NZ_JAWORD010000040.1:0-9378 GCF_033337665.1 Vibrio sp. Vb2960
ATCTGCCGAAAAGTAATTTCCATACTTACCTTTTCCTTCAAGCACCTAACGCCCTGTTAAGGGGTGAGCAACGCAATACCGATGCCGCCGCATACCACCTTAAACACTAAAACCAACGCATAGTGAAAATGCCACGCGTTGCGAATCCCTCTTGAACAGTTTGTTAGGTTTTGGGCTTATTCTCCCAATGAACCCCAGTCTGTTAGATTTAATTGCTTGCGCCTAATGTAGTAGAAGGTTGCCATAACTAAACCAAACAATGCGCCAGTAAGTAACGAGATATAAACTGTTTCTAAAACTGGTTTATCTAGCTCGTTCCACACAAGAAACCATTGGAAGATTCCCCAAACAGGAGCAAAGAAAACCACACAAAGCATAACGTTTGCGAAAAAGCTCTGATAATAAGGTGGCCGAAAACATAGTCCAAGTTTACGTAACAACTGTACAAGTGGAGGATTGTAGTTCGACTTCCAAACACCTTTGTCACTTAATTCTTTGTGCGCAAGTTGTAGTTTCGTTTCATAATCCATGATCCAAAATCCTCGAATTCGATGTTTTCCGCGGAGAAACCTAACGCCGCGTTAAGGGGTGAACAACGCCACCATCTAGCCAAAACCATTGTGCCGTAAACACTAAAGCCGAATCAAACTGAAAATGCCAAGCGTTGAGAATCCCTCTTAAACGCCTTGTTAGCCACTACTGTGCGCAGAAAACATACACCTAGACTCACAGATTTATATGCAAGTTGATGAAATAACCACTTTGACTCAATGGTTACATTGCATTCAATTGCACTTAAAATTAACGTGATATTGCCCCAAAAAATGAGGAATACATATGCCAGAATTAGGTGTATCCGAGTTTTCTACGATTGTAGTAGCGTCAGGAAAACCAAAGCAAACAAAGATTAGAAGCTTATCGAAACGCGGTCCATACGCTTTTTACAAAGATTATTATTTGCCGCTTCGAACAGCCATTAAGCACTTGTTCACTAAGAAAAGACATATTTCATATCTTTACGAAGTCTGCCGCAAGCAAAAAGACTCACGTAAAAAAGTTAACTATGAGTTGGTAGCTAATCATTTTAGGGACTGGCAGTCTGGTAAAAACATAACTGCTTTTACACCACCAAGAGATTACTATAACTACTCACGTACAAGTATAAACTGCAATCCCGAGTTACACGTCGTGTTACACGGGCAACCCAGATTAGTCAAACTTCACTTCAGCGGCTCCGACAAGATGACTCAAGAACGTGCAAACATTATTTGTGCATTGACAGAGGAAGCCATCGGTGATCATGAGTTCGAGTATTCAGTCCTAGATCTTACAACAGGAAAAGAGTTCTTTTTTAATGGTGACTATGAAAAAACGTTCATTCGCATTAATAAAGAGATCAAGAATCTTGAAGAGTTTTGGGAAGAAGCAGCATAACCAAAGGACATGGACGTCTTTTGTATGGCTAACGCCCTGTTAAGGTGTGAGCAACGCAATAACTAAGCTTCCGCATACCACCTTAATCACAAAAACCAACGCATAGTAAAAATGCCACGCGTTGCGAATCACTCTTAAACAGCTTGTTAGCAGTCGCCTTTAAATACTTTCTCGTTATGAAAGCACATAAATTCTTTATGCTCAGGACTAAATTTATTTTCCCTGATTTTCATATTTTTGTTGATACCAAACATCTCACGCTCATCAACACTCAAAATGTCCGAAATTATTATATTTCCAGAACGATCAAAGCTAATGTAACCTTTATCAAAAGCTTTATCTAAGTTGGGGGTTAGCAGCAGTCCATTTGTTACTGATAAAGCTTCACTTATAGAACTTTCGCTCCATGGCTTTATATGTGATGCGATTAAAAGAGACGGTTCTGAAAAACCAGTTACAGAACAAGACTGCCAGTAATCAATTTGATTTTTTCGAAACTGGCCTTGACCTAACCTAGCTTGAATTACTGCCTCCCGATATTTTTCACCACTGAGCCTGACTTCTGCATCTCGAATATCATCAACGATGCTCTTTGCGGCTAGGTTTTTCTTTACCAATCCTAACTCCTCTAGGAGCTCAGACACTTCAGAACGTAACTTCCACACATAACCAGAAGAACGATTGTGTGATGTTTCATCGCAAACAACAAAGGTCCATACTGGCTTTCCATCTCTGATAATATTGGGGATGAAGCCAGATTTTTCACTTAACTTTCTCGCAAAACTACCATACTGCTTGTTCGCTATTTCGTATGATTCGTAACCCGCAGCTTTTGCTAAATTAATTGCGGAGATCAACTGCTCTTCAGCATAGTAATGCTGCCTTAACATCTTAAGTCCATTTTGCACTTCAGTGGAATTATCATTACTCAGTTCAAACAATGCATTCTTCAATCTAGCCTTATCCATAAAACTTTCTCATATGAGTTTGTGTTTATTGATATTAGCTCAAAAGTCACAGGTAACAATTTAGACTGCTAACGCCCTGTTAAGGGGTGAGCAACGCAATACAAACGCCGCCGCATACCACCTTAATCACTAAAACCAACGCATAGTAAAAATGCCACGCGTTGCGAATCCCTCTTGAACAGTTTGTTAGGCGAATTACTTAAAAGGAAGTGGAATATCTTTCGTTATGGATATGTCCTCTAAACACTGCTTCAAAGGTAACTGCTTGGATTTATAGATTGTTGTAATCGAATTTTGCTCTTCGTCTACGTCCACTGTTAAGCAAGCACAACTAAAACCATAGTTTCGATTTGTTCTAACAAATTCATTTTCATTTGCAGTCGCTTGATAAAGCAGTTCCATCGATTTATCGTCCAATGCATTTGAAGTACCTTGGACTGATATATCCCATGAGCCATCGCGATCAATCAACCACATATTGGCAGGAGAAGGATTTTCAAGCCATCCACATCGAGTCTCTTCTGCCGTCGCAGCTAATGTGGAAAACATCCCCAAAATAACAATCAAAAATCTCATTATTTACTCCATTCGCCTAACGCCTTGTTAAGGTGTGAGGCACGCAATACCTAAGCTTCCGCATACCACCTTAACCACTAGAACTAACGCATAGTAAAAATGCCACGCGTGCCGAATCACTCTTGAACAATTTGTTATGTAGCCGACTTTCAGGTTAGTGCTTTCTGTCCAATTTGGATCTTGGGCTCAATACCAGCTTTGCGATACAAAGCTAGAGCTGATTCATTGAAAGAATATACTTCTAACCACAGCTCTTCTCCGCCGTTAGAAATAGCCCTTTCCTCAAATGCCGCTATTAGCGCCACTCCAACACCTTGACTCCTAAAGCATGAATCCACAACAATCTGTTCAACGTTTGCGATCTTTCGCTCTTTGAGAGTCCAAGACTTACGAACCCATAGCTCACCAAAAACAAAACCTACTAACTGCCCTTTGCTTTCGGCTACCAGAAAAATCGAGCTTTCACTTTTGATTATCTTGTGTAGGTCTATTTTTTGTTCAATTTCTTCCGGTGATAAAAAGTCATCAGGTAAATTTGCTTGATGATACTCATTAAGCTGAAACTGTAGTTTCTTGATAACACTGATATCTTCAATGCGAGCTTGCCGAATATTTAACATATATAAATCCTTTTAACTTACCGTCCTCTCGCGGCTACATAACGCCGCATTAAGGTGTGAGCAGCGCTTGGCTATACTTGAGCGAAGCGAAAGCGCCAAGCGTTGCGAATCACTCTTAAATGCTTTGTTATGGCGATACTTAACTTCGCGAGCCTAAGCTTTTTTCACGAACGCCGCTGTTACCATCATTTCTCCAGCACCATCGACCTTGCAGTCGAGTTGGTGGTCTTTACTATCAAAAATACGCCTGACAACTGCTTTTGTACCGATTTTCAACACCAGGGAGCTACCTTTAACTTTAAGATCTTTTGCCAAAGTAACTCTGTCACCCTCGGCTAACAAAGTACCATTTGCATCCTTAACATTAATAAGTTCATCTTGGGCAACTTCATCAGGGTTCCACTCAAACACACACTCCGGACAAACCAAGTTAGCTTGATCTTGATACACATGCTCAGACTGACAATTTGGACAAGGAGGGAATGACATAAACTTTCAACTTTTCGATTAACAGTTGATATATGATAAGTTGATAACGCTCGATTAGCGAGAGGCATGGCACTATATTTAGTAATACCAACTGTGCTACCTAACTCGAATTATTCCGAAAGCCATAACGCCCAATTAAGGTGTGAAGCACGCAATGACCAAGCCGCTGCATTGCACTTCAACACCGAAACCACCGCATACCAAAAATGTCACGCGTGCTGAATCACTCTTAAATTGTTTGTTAGGTGTTTTTCACCAAAACTGCCACCACTTTTTAGGTTTAGAAGACTCTGTTACTTGTGAATTTTCTGGGTTTGGCGAGTCAGGTTCAGAATTAAACATCTCTGTAATCATGGCTTCAAAAGCTGGTGTACTAACTTGTTGCAATGTAACCAGAGCTTGCTTTACATTTGGTTCGATCGAATCTGCGTTAAAGCCATTGGCTACTGCCTCTTCCATACACCAACGTTCAAGCTTTGGCGTGTTAAAGGAGAGCCTGACACTATTTGAATTATCGCGATCAACCCAAAAATAAATGGCTGGATAATCTCCTTTGGGCAACGAAGATACTCCATCAAATTCACCAATATATTCAGGAACTGATTGCTCTTCTTTATTCATCCTATTGTGTAACAATGGAAATAAATCTACGTGTTCCATGAATTTCTCCTTTTTATGACACCTAACGCCGCATTAAGGTGTGAGCAGCGCTTGGCTATACTTGAGCGAAGCGAAAATGCCAAGCGTTGCGAATCACTCTTAAATGCTTTGTTAGAGCACTTTGCTCTGTGTCACCAAGTCAAAAGCTTCGTTAACTTTTTTCCCAAGCGAAATCTGTTTGATTCCTGCAGGAACATGTAAGAACAGTGGAAAAATAGCCCAAAAAAAGAATAGCCCAATAACAACAAACAACCATCCACCTACTACTTGGGCATCATACTTACCAAATACTCCCTTTGTGTGGTTATTGTAAGCATAGGCAATAAACTTACCTGTTTTTGAGTCCCGCTCGCCGACAACAGTAACTTCATCATTACGATTAATAACCCAAGCATCAGATACTTGAAGTTCGATTACACAATTATTTTCACTTAATTCAAACTGTACCTTGGTTTTAGTGACCGCTTTGAAATTAATAACCTTACCAACTAATTTATCTAACATTATTTTGTTAACTCTATGTTACTTTACTAGGAGTACTCTAACGCCCTGTTAAGGGGTGAGCAACGCAATACCGATGCCGCCGCATACCACCTTAAACACTAAAATCAACGCATAGTGAAAATGCCACGCGTTGCGAATCCCTCTTGAACAGTTTGTTAGGCTTGTAGCTCCAACAACTGCTCAGCCCCAGAGCTTTTCACGACTTCAAAGCCCAACTTCAAATACAGTTGCTTAGCTGGATTCGTTTCAATCACGTTTAACCCAACCTTAGATTTCGTTGTTTCCGCTTTAGCAATTAGGCCAAGAATTAGCTTACTGCCTATTTTCAAACCTTGAAACTCAGGAGAGATCTGGATTTGAACCAAATACCAATAGTTAAGTTCTTCGGTGTATGTGGCTTTGAACAACCCAATAGGCTTACCATCCAATTCAACGATTTGCGCATGAGGAAACTCAAAGCGTATTCTCTTTTCATATTCTTCGGTACTCGTTGGCATACCTGCTTCTTCTAGATACTGCCTCATCGTTTTATCACGTAATGACAGCAAGAAAGGAATATCTGTCTCGCCCGCCCGTCTAAGGGAAATATCCATGTTTCCTCCAAAAGCCTAACGCCCTGTTAAGGTGTGAGCAACGCAATACCGATGCTTCCGCATACCACCTTAAACACAAAACCCAACGATGGAATGGAAAGTGCCAAGCGTTGGGAATCACTCTTAAATGCTTTGTTATGTGTAAGTTAGAGTGCAGCAATTATACTTTTCAGTTGCTCAATTGCTTCTGGTGAGAACCTGACTGATTGGCTCTTTTTACCGATTTCCTGTCGCTTTGTTGAGCCATATGTGTCGACTTGAAGATATTTTTCACCATTATCACCGACTACTACTGTGTATGTGGCGTTCACTTCAGAATGACTAGAATCACGTTCAAGAGTTATGTTTTCCATTTGTCTTACAATAGCCATAGTTACCCCAGTCTTTGAATTAAAACTCAATATATAAACCAATATGAATATAGAGTCTCATTTGTATGTGGGTAGTCTCACTGACACATAACGCCGCATTAAGGTGTGAGCAGCGCTTGCCTATACTTTGAGCGAAGCGAAAACGGCAAGCGTTGCGAATCACTCTTAAATGCTTTGTTATGCATTTAGTCGTTCTTCGGGTGAAAAGCTATCGTTCACAAACTTTAAGAATTCACAGCTTATAATTTTCGCTTGTTCCCAACCTAAATCACTAGAATCAACGACATAAAAGCCAGATATAACACCACCTTCAATTCTGGCCACGCAAATATTCCCATTACCATCTAAGCAAATTGGCATTGCGCCAGACATATCGTGCTTTACCCCATAAATATCTTCGCCGTATATCTCCGACAAAGAAAAGAACTGTAACTCTTTGAACCCAAAATAGACTATAGGGCCATCGCTAACACTCCACCAATTCAACATACTTTCAGGAAGAGTTATTTGAAATATAGTTTCTAACTTGTATATTTCTTCCTGATTTGCGCCTACAGGTCTATCTATAAATTCCATGAAGCCCTCTGATGCATAACGCCCAATTAAGAGGTGAACAACGCCTCCACACAAACCTAAAGCATTGTGTCATAAACACTAAAACTGAAGTAGAAGCAAAAGTGCCAAGCGTTGTGAATCCCTCTTAAATTGCTTGTTATGCTTTACTTCACGACAAACTTAAGTTTAAACCAATTTGAAAGCTCTTGTTTTTTTAAAACCCTACGTAGTGCCTTCTTTCTTTTTCGATACTTTTTAGTATTCATTAGTCTGAACATTGATATTTTATATAATACTTTAAGACACCAAGGCATATCTCTAGAATTATACATAGGTTGAGGATCTATATTTCTAACAAGTTTTATTAATTTATATTTTTCCTGAAAGTCAAAAATATGCGTCTTAATGACCACTTGTCCACCACCAAGTCTCGTTAATGAACTGACAATGCCTTGCATTTCATAAATCATATTCTCCCTATCTTTTAGAGAAAAAGAGTCTCTAAGATGTAAGCTTCCTGATATTTTACTATTGAACAACAACTTCCATCGATTAACTTCTAGAACGATTTGACCATCATCGTCTAACAATACTGATTTATATATACTAAAGAAGTATAAATGTATAGCTATGAATATGATAGCCTCCATCGGAGAAGACCACGAAAGCTGTACGCAAGCTGAAAAACCCTCTATACCCCCAGTGCAGTAGCTTATATCTCCAATCAAATAGTTAATTGCCGTCGCAATATTTACAAAGAGATAAATGACAACAAAAAATAAGATGGACTTTATAAAATCCCTTCTATTAGACTGATTTAGATTATATGCAAAATAATAAGGCCTTTTAACTTTCTTGCTAAAAAACAAAAAGAAAACAAGAAGAATCAAAGCAATCAAAATTAAAAACATAAACGCAAAAAATTTGGAAAAAGATACTTTACCAGAAAAGTAATGACTTGGGAAAATATTCTAAAGCATAACGCCCTGTTAAGGGGTGAGCAACGCAATACCAAAGCCACCGCATACCACCTTAAACACTAAAACCAACGCATAGTGAAAATGCCACGCGTTGCGAATCCCTCTTGAACAGTTTGTTAGGCGACATTTCTACGTTTAACTTCTTTCTCATACGAAGATTCGTTGTATAGCCAAATAGCCCAAAATGCGAAAAACATCCCGATCGTGTAAATTGAGTAATTAAGAGCATTATCCGATAAGAAAATCGTAATGCTTGCAGCATCAGAAGATGGATAAAGGAAAATAACATTAAAAATCATGTACAAAATGGCTGTGACGAAAGTTGTTCTGAAAAGCCAATTTAAACATCCTTTCTTTCGCGATTTTTGCCAATTATCAAATGCTTTACCATTCATTAATCCACTCCTTTTCTGTTAACTGAAGCTAGATTCACGCCAAGATACTATCCACTAGTCTATCGTTTGTCTCATGTCGCCTAACGCCTTGCTAAGGTGTGAGTAACGCAATACAAAAGCTACCGCACAGCGCCTTAATCACATAAGCCACCGCAAAGTAAAAATGCCACACGTTACGAATCACTCTTAAGCAATTTGTTAGTACATGCGCTACTTCTATTTATGCGCTCCAAGATATTGAAAACTGAGATGATATGAAAGGCTTTGAACACTGAAGTGAGACGGGCAGCGACAAAACTTTACCCCGATTGAAAGACGAAAGTTGGCTAGAAGAAAAACGCACTGAACTGCCCTACTTTCACTTGCTTCAAATTAGAAAAGGATTCTTTCCTCGTACTTCAACAGCCACAACAAAAGTAATCAAGGTTCTCTCAAAAGCCACCACGAAAATGAAGAAGCACCAAAGAAATAGGCTAAGAGTTAGAAGCCGTAAACGATGAAATCAAAGCGAACACTTCGCATATAGTGCCACCGGAAAGAACGTGAAAGGCACTAACTGAAAGGTGTAAATACGAGCGCCAAAACAGATAAACACCAAAACTTATGACCTTTGATGTCAAACCCGTACTAACGCCCTGTTAAGGGGTGAGCAACGCAATACCGAAGCCGCTGCATACCACCTTAAACACTAAAACCAACGCATACTAAAAATGCCACGCGTTGAGAATCACTCTTAAACAGTTTGTTAGCTTACTAACCATCTGTATCTACTAAACTTGCCAACACAGCGTTTTAAGCCAACGACATATCCACAAATTTTAAATGGAAATAGAACACCAGTCACTGTCCATACGCATGAATACGAATATATTATTTGCGAGAGATTTGCTCTTATACTTTTAAGGAATACAACTATGGCTCTTAAACCAGGTCCAAAACCAATCGCAAAATCAACAGGGAAGCCTGACCAACGCAGACGTGACAACAAAAAGACTCCTGGTAACACTCCAGGGCTAAAACCTAGCAAGTCATCGAGTAAATAACTTGTGATGCCAAAGTGAGCTACTGCCTAGGTAGCTTACTTATTTAAAGATATTTTGTCATAGCTCCAGTAAGCTAACGCCTTGTTAAGGTGTGAGGCACGCAATACCGATGCTTCCGCATAACACCTTAACCACCAAAACCAACGCATAGTAAAAATGCCACGCGTGCCGAATCACTCTTGAACAATTT
>NZ_JAWORD010000041.1:0-8223 GCF_033337665.1 Vibrio sp. Vb2960
CACCACGAAAATGAAGAAGCGCCAAAGAAATAGGCTAAGAGTTAGAAGCCGTAAACGGTGAAATCAAAGCAAACACTCCGCATATAGTGCCACCGGAAAGAACGTGAAAGGTACAAACTGAAAGGTGTAAAGACGAGCGCCAAAGCAGATAAACACCAAAACTTATGACCTTTGATGTCAAACCCGTACTAACGCTCTGCTAAGGGGTGAACAACGCAATACAGATGCCGCCGCAAACCACCTTAATCACCAAAGCCAACGCATAGTAAAAATGCCACGCGTTGTGAATCCCTCTTAAGCAGCTTGTTAGTACGCTGCCCCTAAAGCTTTTGGTGCACGCCAAGATGCTGAAATATAGCACGAAACTTGTGACTAAAAACACTGAAGCAAAACGGGTAACAACCAATCTAAAAGCTAACTTCAAGATGCAAGTTGGATAGAAGAAAAATATGCCAAACTGCCCTTTTTCACCGCTTTCAAATTAGAAAAGGATTCGGGCTTTGGACTTTAACGGCAGCTTCAGAGAAACTTAGTTTTGCCGATAATTTCTCAGCGCCAAAGAGACCACACCAGAGAAATCGCCCAAAAGTTAGAAACCGTAAACGATAAACTCACAACGAAAACTTCACATCTGGCGCCACCGGAGCGAACGTGAAAGGCACATTTGAATAGATGTAAAGTTGGGAAAAGAAACCAATAAACATCAAGACTTTTGACCTTTGATGCCAACCCAGTACTAACGCCGCGTTAAGGGGTGAACAACGCGACCACCCAACCTAAACCATTGTGCTGTAAACACTAAAGCAGAATCAAACTGAAAATGCCAAGCGTTGAGAATCCCTCTTAAACGCTTTGTTAGGCTTAACTTTCACCATTTATCCGCCTTGCAAAATCTGCGTGAAAGCTGATTAGCTCAATACCATCAATTGCTTTTATTGATGCATTGTTGCCTTCAACAGTACAAAAAGGCGGATAAGCGAATAGCAGCTGACCAACCTTTAACTCCAAATCGCTTGGAATATTCAATCTTTCAATTGGGTCCTCATCTACCCAAGCCAAAAATTGCTCCCAGGTACAACCAAATTCATCAATCTCACCAGTTTCAGCATTCAACTTAACTACCAAATTATCTCGAATAAGGAATTGGTCGCCAAAGCAATCCTGAGCAATAGGAAAATCGCTTGCTTTAACTTCTCGATACAAGTTGTGGAAAGCAAATTCACCTTCTAAGAAGGTATTAACATTTAACAAGCGTTCTTGTGCATCGTGAGAGCGAACTTGTAGACCGCCTGAATACAGTATTTTCATAGTTTCCTCTGTAAGCCTAACGCCCAATTAAGTTGTGAGCAACGCTTCCACCGCACTCAAGCACTTCACCGTAATCACTAAACGACTTGAAACCGAAAGCGCCGAGCGTTGCGAATCAGCTTGAATTGCTTGTTAGGTGTGGGCTAAATTAGTACTTTGTGAAGTTATCTAAGCTTCTACCACCCTCACCCGATATATTCAAAATACTGCAAACAATTTCAAAATATTTAGGTTCTATTCCAGGGACTCCTTTGTGCTCACCATGATCATTAAGTGAGCGAATTGCCGGGAAGAGTCCCCATAAACTATTGATGGTTATGTAATCATTGACTTGTGTGTGTTTTGAAAACCCATTTGCCTTAAAAATGTGTATGTATGCTTGAATTTCTGCACTTTCTGCTTGGCTTAAACTCATCCCTTTCAAGACGCGATGCGCTTGATGCTTTGTACTGTACTCTTTGTAAAGTAAATACTGTTTCTCGAACTTAGTACTACCTCCCGAGACTAACAGTTGAAGTTGGTGCCAACTCAATTTTACTATATTAGTAATATGTACTGTTGACCTTTGTCCCTTTCGATTTGTGACCTGAACGATTTCATTTACCTTAAAGTTTGCAATCTCACGGTATAAGACGGGATCGTATTCAAATTTTTTCTCAGTAGCTACCGCTGTAGTAAAAAGAGGCTTATGTTGCTCAACCAATGAAACTTGAGGTTTTACAAGTCGAGCGATTGCTCGTTCAGGTTTGGGGGTTGGCTCAGATTTAAGTGCTTCTTCAAGAGTCTTCCCAGTCTGTAGTTTTGCCAGTACCTTTTCTGCAGCTACACGACTAAATTCATGATGGATTAGTTCATCATTTTGAAAAACACCGTAATGTGTCCCAAGGCTACTATTACTAATTCTATTTATTTTGAAACTCATTCTTTAACCTAACCTCTTGAACACCTAACGCCCTGCTAAGGGGTGAGCAACGCAATACCGAAGTTGCCGCAAACCACCTTAATCACTAAATTCAACGCATAATGAAAATGCCACGCGTTGCGAATCCCTCTTAAGCAGTTTGTTATGTGTTTGGTTAATGCATACAGATTTTATTAACGATTGCTTTCGTAATATCCGCGGAGAAATACTCTTGAGCTTCCTCTTTGGACAAAGCAATAGAATCATAAATAAAGGCAGAACCTTGGGCTGTTACCGTTTGTAACTTACAGTCAACCTTGATTATAGCCTTCAACGAACCTGACTTACCTTCACGATAGATTTTAATGTCGTTCAGCTGGCCCATATCTCCAGCGACATACCACTCATCAAAATATGGCCCGCCGACCATATCTTTATAAACAAACTCACCATCTAAACCAAAAGAACCTTCTTCTGCAGATACTGACGCTTGGACGCAACCAAGCATAAATATTGCTACGCCAAATCTGATTACTTTGTGCATATTTTATCTCAAACTCTGATTACACATAACGCCCTGTTAAGGGGTGAGCAACGTAATACAAGAGCCGCCGCATACCGCCTTAAACACTAAAACCAACGCATAGTGAAAATGCCACGCGTTGCGAATCCCTCTTGAACAGTTTGTTATATGCTGTCTTCAAACATTGCATTTAAAATACCATACACCATTTCATGGCACGTGGAATTACCTCCCAAATGAACTAACTCATTATCACTGTCACCACTCAGAAACGCCAAGTAAGGATGTGCTTCATCACCATCAAAGCTAATGCTTGAAGAACTGTCGATCATACTTGCAACTTCAAAAGAAATATTACCTGTTAGTTCTTTTAGCAATGCTCCCTTAATACCAGCTCTTTCCAAATGTTCGGCAATACGTGCAATCATCTCACCAGTAAATACTTCCTGTTGAAGCATAAAATTATCTGTGTCTACTTTTAACTCCATAGGTACTTCATTCCTTTGTCTGGTATTGCATATAACGCTCTGTTAAGGTGTGAGCAACGCAACGCCGAAATTTCCGCACACCACCTTAAACACTAAAACCAACGCATAGTAAAAATGCCACGCGTTGCGAATCACTCTTAAACAGTTTGTTATGTTTTATTGCGACAAATCTAAAAATGGCTTTAGTTTAATTAATCCAGCTTGAATAGATGCCAGAATAGCTAATAACAACGTTAAAATCACTATGCTATACTGTAATTTCACACTATCTTTATGGCGCCGTTCTTCCGTTTGATATTTTTCAAGTGTTACAATAGCTTTTCCATTTACTTTATATCCCCCGCCTTTTACCTTACTGATTTCACCTGATTCTACGAATGAATCAATATACATCCGTAGCTTATTTTGACAATTTTCTCTGTCAGGATGCCCAAAAAAGCGCAAAGAATACATATCAGAAACCAGTGATGACAAACTAAATTCCTTGCGACTTATACCATAATTTTCAATCAAATAATCTAACAGGTCATATCTGGGCTTTAGCTGTAACTCTTTTTTGTTGAATAAAAATTGCGAAACTTTATTCAACATTCGCTTTAATTTAACTTTTACGTAGTCTTTTCTTGTAAGGCAATGGAGTATGAATGAGTTAATACCAGTATAAGTTGTATAGTAATTATGCACGTAGTGAGTAATTTCAACAGTATTTACATCAATATTATTAATATCAATATCTAGTTCTATATCACACTGTTCAGTTTCCGGGTTATATTTTAATACCTTTACCGTATTCATATCCAAGTCGCGAACAAGAGCTGAAACTCCGTCAAGCTTGATTCGAGTTGAATAGAAATTATTTTTCTCACATTCTGGACCTGACATGGGAATCCGTGTTGGACCGATCTTCCCAAATGCTTTTCTCGAAGCCCACATTTGAATTTTTGACCACATAATTCACCTAAAACATAACGCCCTGTTAAGGTGTGAGCAACGCAATACCGATGCTTCCGCATACCACCTTAATCACTTAAACCAACGCATAGTAAAAATGCCACGCGTTGCGAATCACTCTTAAACAGTTTGTTATACGCGTGCTAACACTACAAAGGAACTTTCATAACCTTATGATTTGGCTCACTTTCAATGTCAACCGCTAACCAACCTAAGGACTCATACAACGATGGTACATTTGTGTAAGCATACAGGTTACTTTGAGTTGCTGCTGATACTTGCCTAATACCTCGATTGATCAGTTCACTCGCAATACCTTGACCACGCCACTCATTGGATACAAAAACTGCGTTAAGCCAAATAACTTCCGAGTCACCATGAGGTTCTTTAAAGCGCGAATAAGCGAGACCTCCAATAACTTGGTTCTCTCTGAGAGCAACAATTACCGGTGGAAGGTTAGATTCTAGTTTATAGGTATCTACAAACAGAAAGTCAGACCATTCCGTTTGAAACAGCTTCTCTAGAGCAACCCAATACTCACTATCTTCATCGCAATCTCTGAATACTACCTTGTTCATATTGGATTATTTCCTCAAAAGCGTATAACGCCGCATTAAGGTGTGAGCAACGCTACCACGAAACTTAAGCAGACCACCGTAAACACTAAACCCAACGATGGAATGAAAAATGCCAAGCGTTGGGAATCACTCTTAAATGCTTTGTTATACATTAGATCCACGGCGGATGATGAATTGCAATTTCATCAGGATTTTTTAGTGATTTTAGGTACTGCGTTGCCTGCTTTAATGATACTTTATGTACATTCGGGTTAGACCTAACGAAGTCAATAAAATCTTCAAAACTATATAGATCTTCCTTTGTACCAAAAGCAAAATACTTCGGAATTTCAAAGTCTTCACTCTCAAAACAGTTCTCTAAGTGATAAATCAACCCTCGAATATAACCTTCTATATAAGCGACACCAGTATAACTTTTGACTTTCCTTTTCTCTGACTGAATGTGTTGATATTCAACTATTAGCCTCTGCAATCGACATGGGTGAGAATATTCACCTGAATATCGATTTTTTTGTATCCTTTGAAGCGCATGAATCACTCCATCTTGATAACAGGCAGCGTAGATGATCTGTGGACATTCAGTATTGCTAACTTTGTTAGCTATTTCCATGTGCTCATCTTCGAAATCACTTAATATGAATGCGGACAGCTCGTAAGAAAGGTCTGGAAGTAAAAGCTCCCGTTCAACAGCCTCTTGCTTTACCAACTCTAGAAAGTAAGTTCCATCAGTTACGATTGGAATAAGCCCAGCCTCTCTAAATCGCTCAGCCTCAGCCTCAAAAGGAGTCACCACGTACGCTTGTCGATGCAGAAGATCCATTTGAGCTTTTACCAAGCCATATACCTCTTGGAAATCACTATCACGCATTGAGTAACCAATAAAGATAACTGTTTGAGTCGCCAAGATGGTTTTGAGCATACCTCCAATCAATTCCTCATTAAGACGCCTGGTACACTCAGTGTAGTCGTCCTCTGTTGCTACAACAGTTGAGAGATTATCAATTGAGCCATGAATTTTTAGTATACGGCGCTCAGCAACCTCCCAAAATGCTAAATCGCTATCTAAGACAAAAGGCGTTGCATGAGAAAAATCTTCAAAATAAGTATCCCAATTTGTCGTAACGATGTTTTTGACAGGAAAAAGAGTTCCAATTGATTTATGAAAAGACGTAGCCATTTTTTGCAATTCAGGGAAAGAATCAATGGTTTTAAACCTTGAACGAATCATTTGTAACAGCTTCATACGTCCATTTGGCTGCTTACAAAATTCTTGCATCATTTGCGGAAAGCTTAGGTCTTTGTCTGATGCATTAATCTCCCTTGCTACCTGCTCATAGAAGTTAATGTTTAATACAGTTGGAGCTTCTGTGCTAATACCCGCCCCAGTAAAAAACGTAACTTTCCCAGCTAGCACTTCATCGATTAACTCCTTAGGAAGTGGTACATCAAAATTATTTTTGCAACCAACACAATCGCAATTATTCTCATGAGATTTCAAAATCTTCTCCTAATGTATAACGCCGCATTAAGGGGTGAACAACGCAAACCACCCTACCTAAAGCATTGTGCCGTAAACACTAAAGTTAATTCAAACCAAAACTGCCAAGCGTTGTGAATCCCTCTTGAATGCTTTGTTAGTTGCCAAACCTAAAGCTTTGATTTGATGTAAATTGCCGCTTTGCCAACACTAGTTTTACGTGCTTTGAAAAACTCAAATCAGGCGTAGTTTCAAAGCGCCTGTCACTGAAACCACTTGGAACAGTTAGCGCCTTAGAAAACGGACTAGCAACACCAAAAAAATCTTTTGAGAAGACAATATTACAAAGCTGACTTTCAACAAGCAAATCGGTTTCTGAAACAGAAAATCCAACCTCAAAAGAAACCTGAGAACGATTTTCACGAACCCGAACGATTCAAAATTGAAGTACGAAACGCCACCAAAAACACACTGATTTTAACTCTAAACATTCTGCTTTAGCTGCGTTTTCCTCGTTGGCAACTAACGCCGCATTAAGGTGTGAGCAACGCTACCACGAAACTAAACCTTACCACCGTAAACACAAAACCCAACGATGGAATGAAAAATGCCATGCGTTGGGAATCACTCTTAAATGCTTTGTTAGCTTAATATAGACTCAGGAGTGCTTTTTACTTTCTAGGCTTTTTACTCTTGCTTTGTACGCAAAATAAAAACCAACGAAGAAGAATGCATTCGTAGCCACGAGAGCCAATCCCGCAACCTCGGGTAAATTGTAGCCTGTTATCATTGAAAGAATATAGTACTGGGCACATGCAGCCATAACACACAAAGATAATGGACGAAGAAAAGTAGTACTCGGCGATAACTTTTCTTCAGAGAACATATACTGCATCAATAGCACATGCGAGAAATGAATTGTTGCCAATGACAATATCACTATTAGTATTAAAACTAGCATTACAAATCTTCCGGTTGAAGTAGACCTCTGCGAAGAAGCTCCTTCCGCGCATCTTTTGCATTTAAGTGTGTTTGATAAGCAATTACACTGACCATTACGACCAAGATTGCCGATGCTTTGCCTGCAACTTGTTTGGTCACTCCCAGTCTATTTGCAATCTGCGCAACTGGTGAGCTTGTAACTTGCTTTTTCAACTGAGTCGCAACCTCTTTGGAAGCACTTTTTACCCCTTGTTGCGCTGATGAAAGCAAAAACGCTGATATACCTGCTGCTGTGAGAGGGAGCGAGAAGTCTATGCCAAGACCTTTCAATATATTAGTCACATCCTTATTGGTATCAAAAAATTCTCTGAGCTCCCGATCAGAAAGTGACCATGAGAACCAGTATGGATTTGCAACCACTTGAGAAACTAAACCATATAGTGAAGCTTTCAACTGGCCATCGTTCAAAGCCAATATTAGTTTCAAAACTTCGGACTGTTTGTTCTTAGGTAACTCTCTATAAAGTACAATTCCTGTAATAATTGTAATTGCATTAGGCTCCTGTCTCATACGAGCTTCGTACTTTTCCATACCAATCAAATGCGTGTAGTACTTAACTGGATCTGCGGCAATTTTTGATTTGTGCACTCTCATAAAGCCTCCAATATAGATTTTGATAATGCTTAATACACTTATTGGAACTTGAGCACAAATATGCTTACTACTTTTTTGTTTAGTTTCACACAACATTGCAATTTATAAATAGCATAATTGCCTGACTACCTTGTTCATGAACTTAAATGTTAAGCTAACGCCTTGCTAAGGTGTGAGTAACGCAATAAAAAAGCTACCGCACAGCGCCTTAATCACCATAAGCCACCGCAAAGTAAAAATGCCACGCGTTACGAATCACTCTTAAGCAATTTGTTAGTACATGCGCTACTTCTATTTATGCGCTCCAAGATATTGAAAAATGGCATGATATGAAAGGCTTTGAACACTGAAGTGAGACGGGCAGCTACAAAACTTTACCCCGATTGAAAGACGAAAGTTGG
>NZ_JAWORD010000042.1:0-7122 GCF_033337665.1 Vibrio sp. Vb2960
CTATGCGTTGCGTTTAGTGGTTAAGATGGTATGCGGCGGCATCGGTATTGCGTTGCTCACACCTTAACAGGGCGTTAGTTCTTAGGATTAAACATCAGTAATAAAAGGGAAAATATGTTTACAGGAATAGTTCAGGCTGTAGCCAAAATAGTTGATGTAACCGATCAAAAAGGAATTAGGACCTTTGTTATCGATTTTCCTGATGGTTTTTGTGTCAACTTAGAAGTTGGGGCCAGTATTGCAATCGATGGTGTGTGTTTAACGGTTACTGAAATACTATCAAATGTTCGCGTTAAGTTTGACGTTATGCTGCAAAGCCTCTTAATTACGACTTTAAGCAAATATCATGCTACCCAACTAGTTAATGCCGAGAGGGCTGCGAAGGATGGAGCAGAAATTGGCGGCCACCCTCTCTCAGGTCATGTTGACTTCAATGTTGCGATCGTCGACGTAAAACAAATAGAGGACAATTACTGCATTCGTTTAGCACTTCCAAATGCTTGGAAAAGGTATGTCTTTTCTAAAGGTTATATAGCACTTAACGGAGCAAGTCTCACAGTTGCTGACGTAAATAAACAAGAAGGGTGGTTTGAAGTTTGGCTTATCCCAGAAACTCGTCGAATGACGGTGTTTGAATCAAAAGAAGTTGGAGACTTCATCAACATAGAAATCGAGCGCGGTACACAAGTAGTTGTGGACACAGTTCGTGATACATTAAACGAAAATTTGGGTCCGTTATTACCACTGTTTGAAAGAATGTTGTTAGAGCAAGGTATCGACTTGGATGCGTTGGGTTACAAACCAAAATCGCTTGGTGAGCCAAAGAACTAACAAACTGTTTAAGAGGGATTCGCAACGCGTGGCATTTTCACTATGCGTTGGTTTAAGTGATTAAGGTGGTATGTGGCAACTTCGGTATTGTGTTGCTCACCCCTTAACAGGGCGTTAGTTGCACAGGGAGGTATCATGGAAGAATTATCAGGTGGAAGAGAATCTGCAATATATCGAGATGGTGAAGTCGTTTATCGACCTCTTCAGTCATGGAGTTCTACTATTCATCTTATTTTGAAGCATCTTGAGCGAGCAAAGGTAGATGAAATCCCAAAGTTTCTAGGTGTTAATAAAAACCAAGAAATCTTAAGTTTTGTCGCAGGTAATACCTATAATTATCCGCTTGTTGGCGCAATCGCAACAAATGATGCACTCATGTCTGCGGGTAAATTATTACGTAAAATACATGACTCAACAGTTTCACTCTTGGAGCAAATTGATGTTAATGCACACCGATGGATGTTAGAGCCGAGAGAACCATTCGAGGTTATCTGTCATGGTGACTTTACTCCGTACAATGTTGCCCTATTAGAAAATAAGGTTGTTGGTGTGTTTGATTTCGATACTGCGCACCCTGCACCAAGAGTATGGGATCTAGCATATTCAGTTTATTGTTGGTCTCCGTTCAAAACGGACAGCAATGATAAGTTAGGCACAATCTCAGAACAGTTAGCTAGAGCTAGGTTGTTCTGTGACAGTTACGGTGCAACTGAATCAGAACGAGAGCAATTAGCCGATATAATGGTTCAGCGATTGCAGGCTTTAGTATCCTTTATGCGTAGTGAAGCCGAAAATGGTAATGAATCCTTTGCTGAAAATATTGAGCAAGGCCATCTTCAAGCTTATCTAAACGACATAGAATATATCACTGAAAATAAGCAAAAAATTCAGTGCGCATTGTGCAACTAACAAAATGTTCAAGAGGGATTCGCAACGCGTGGCATTTTCACTATGCGTTGATTTTAGTGATTAAGGTGGTTTGCAGCAACATCGGTATTGCGCTGCTCACCCCTTAACATGGCGTTAGGCACAAGTTCAGAGATAATAATATGACAATTAATTCTATACGGTTTGATTTATCTAGTTGGTTAATACACTTTTTTCGGGATATTGATTTCGAAAGTGATAATTCAGTCCCATATGTTGAACATATGGGATGGGGTAACGTAACGGAAGATACGCATTACTCTGCACTATTCATGCTTCGGTGTGCTATTAGATCTGGACGGTTATGGGCAACGTGGTCCTATAGGAATGGCGCTAGGACTATATATGGGCCAGATCCTGCTGTTTGTTTTACTGAAATGCCAATAGCTGCGTTTATTGAATCTGGTGAAGCTCGTCACCGACGAGGGGAAGCAATGAGTCCTTTTGCCCTTATCTTCCCTAAAAATGATATGTTTATTGCAGGGGCTAACCCTGTCATATATGGCTTAGATGACAAAGATTATTGGCTCCCTTCTGGGCGAGGGGGAAGAGCGAGAATTATTGACTCCAATGTCTTACCTGAAAGGGAACAATATAGGTATGTTACTTATAACCCAACGTCAAGAGTGCCAATTGACTGGAGCCATGAGCGAGAATGGCGCTGGCCATACCGTGGTGATTACAGCATGGTGGAAGAAGAAATCGAAGAGTACGGATTAATCGAAGAGTTAATGGATATTCCTGGTTTAGATTTCTATCACGAGTGTATAAATGGAATAGGTGTAGTTGTTCGTAATGAAGCTCAAGGAAAAAGAATTGCACACGATATTTTAGTTCTCGTTGACAGGGGAGATGTAGCTAAGAATACTTTTGGCTTTATTCTTGTTGCCGATGAGTTACCTAGTGGTGATGAGCTTGTTCATCCGGAGGATACACAAAATGCAATAAGCGCCTCACTAATTGATTTGTCTCCATTCTTTTCACATAAGAAAAATAAATTACATTCATTAGCTGAGGAATTTTCTTCTTTGGTTATACAAGTGGAAAGTGAAAGCTCTCCTCCAGAGGCAGGTATGTATGGTGGCTGTTGGTTATGGGTGCTTGACAACACTTCAACGCTGGTTAGAGCGTTAATTGAAGATCATCGCATTGTAATCACAAAGTCTGGAAAGTATCTGGTGAATCTTTTTGAGTTTAGAGATTCACGTAGCCTTGAACAAAGAGAGCAAATGACTAGAAAGTTAGCTCGATTGGTCAACAAAAAATATGGAATCGAGTGTGGTTACTTTTCTGTCCACAACTCGGATGATCCAAATGATCTGCCATTTTATAATAGTGACCATTTGGACAACTATTTGCATTATAACGTTTCTTGGGAGTACTAAGGTCGAAAAGTGCCTAACAAACTGTTTAAGAGTGATTCCTAACGCTTGGCACTTTTGCTGTTAAATTTGAGTAGTGTGATTACGGTGGCTTAGTTGAGTATTGTGGTTGCGTTACTCACACCTTAACAGGGCGTTAGGCAATAGAAGTTCAAAATGAATTTAGATAATTACGAATATAAGAATATCCCATTAACTCCCACGATCTGTCGCGAGTTAATTGTTGCGCTATTTGCTGGTAAAACTGCGGCAAGAAATGACATTGTTACCGCAGTTGTAGATATGCATGTGAAGTTGGGTGGGAAATCTGCCAATGCTCAAGATGTACCTCGGACAGTAAAAAAAGCGTTAGAAAACTTGAGAAAGGAGGAAATAGCAGCCAATCCAAGCACAGGGTATTGGAGTATTTCAAATGTCTCTACTGATCAAGTCGAAGAAACTAATCAGGAGCTTGATTTACCACAGCTACAACCTCAAGAAGAGTCGATAACTCTGAGTGCATCGAAAATACTAGGTAAAGGAGCATCAAGCGTATACCTATATTACTATCCTGCATACAAGAAACTTGCGGAGCGGTGTGGTGATGAGTATTGGGAATGCAAGATTGGAATGAGCGACAGAGATGCTGTTCTAAGAATTATGTCGCAAGCAGGAACAGCATTACCTGAAACACCAGTGTTAGATCTTCTGATAAAAACGGATACTCCTAGGGTATTAGAAAGTACCTTACACGGACTACTCACCTTAAAAGATAGGAAACTACCAGATGCCCCAGGAAACGAATGGTTTTTAACAAACCCAACAGAAATTGAAAGTTTTCTGGCGCTAATAGATATTGCCTAACAAAGCATTTAAGAGTGATTCGCAACGCTTGGCAGTTTCGCTTCGCTCAAGTATAGCCAAGCGTCGCTCACACCTTAATGCGGCGTTAGTACAGGTTTGAATGTGAAAGTTTGTAAATGTAGGAGTTTATTGGTTTCTTTGTTCTGCTTTACAGCGGTCCAAACGTGCCTTTCACGTTCGCTCCGGTGGCACTAGATGTGCAGTGATCGCGTTAACAATGTCGTTTACGGTCTCTAACGTAGTCAGCAATTTCATTGGTGTGGCTTCTTTCTTGTGGATGGTTTATCGGCGATACATCCTTTCTTTGGTGTCGCAGCGAAAATCTGAAGTCAGTATTCTTTGCAAATTCAAAGCTATTGAAAATTCGTTAGTTTTGCATGTTTTTCTTCTTGCCAACTTTCGTTTTGAGTGCAATTTTTAGTAGGGCAGTTGTCCGTTTAGCTTTCGCGTTTAAAACCAAAGATTTTGTGCTATTTTTCAATATCTTGGCGTGTCAATGCGGGTTTTGACGCAGGTACTAACAAAGCGTTTAAGAGTGATTCCAAACGCGTGCCATTTTCGCTTCGCTCAGATTCTGGCACACTGATGTTTGTCACACCTTAACGCGGCGTTATGAGCTAAGAGGTTTATCAATGAATTCGATTGAAAAAGCGAGTAAAAGTGACATTGAAGCCCTTCTAGATATTCAGGTCTCAGCATTCTCAACAGATCAAAAGCTCTGCGGCTCAGGTCCACCTGGCTATGATGATTATGAGTATCAACTCAAGGCAATGAAGCGCTACTCATATTATGTGATTAAGCATAAAAACGATGTTGTTGGTGGGTTTTACTTTTCAGTGGAGCAGGACAGTCTCAAGTTATTAAGGCTTTTTGTTGCACCAACTCATCAAGGTATGGGGATTGGTAAATTTGCCCTCGACTTTCTTTTGGAGTTAGCTCGCCCCGGAACCGTTATAGAGCTGGAAACACCAACTTTCAGCACTGCCGCACAGCGGTTTTACGAGAAAAATGGCTTCCGAAAAGTAAAGTTGATCGATTATGGTTCTAATCACTCATATCAATATAGTAAGAGTGTCACCTGAACACGCTCATAACAAACTGTTCAAGAGGGATTCGCAACGCGTGGCATTTTCACTATGCGTTGGTTTTTGTGTTTAAGGTGGTATGCGGCGGCTTTGGTATTGCGTTGCTCACCCCTTAACAGGGCGTTATGGCTCCCGTCTTCCTTTCAAGTACTCGAAATTACTTTATCTCCATATAAAGTAGAGTGTTATGCTACAAGTTGTTTTTTGGCAATGTAAATCAAAGTAATGGAGTAGTTATGAATAATTTAAGCATCGAAACTGTACATGAGATCATCGAGATGGCACAAGATTGCTATCCTACGACAGGACGTCCGCAGGTAGTCTCTTTGTCTGATGCAGTTGATGCTGCAATGGAAGAGCTTCCTGGTACAAGTGAACTCTATGAGAAAATAGCGTCATTAAGCTCAGAACAACTAGCAGAACTACAAGCACTTATGTTAATTGGTCGTGGAGCTAGTGAAGAAAGTGCTGATGACTGGGATAATCTATATACTGAAGCGCTAGCTTCGCAACATGCTGAATCAGTGGATTATATAGCATCAAAGTATCCTTTACCTAGTTACCTACAAAATGGTCTGGCTAAGTTAGGTCGATAAAGAGCCATAACAATCTGTTTAAGAGTGATTCGCAACGCTTGGCATTTTTGCTATGCGTTGCGTTTTGTGTTTAAGGTGGTATGCGGGAGCATTGGTATTGCGTTGCTCACACCTTAACAGGGCGTTAGCTTAATCGGATAAAAGTGGCATTTGAGTAAGTACAGTAGTAACTTAGAGTTGTTTAGTGTTTTTGGAAAACCTTCGCTGATGAAACATGTTGAATTTATGGAATCGTTCGAAAATCAGGCTCAATTAAAGCAGTCTGATGCTTTTAATTCAGTTGTAAATGCTACTTCTTTGAAGCCATTTAGTGCTTTTGACTCAGTTGTAAATGCAGTGTCTTTGAACCAACTTAAAGCCTTTGACTTAGCTATAAATTCAGCATCTTTGAATCAGCTTAAAGCTCTTGACTCAGTTGTAAATGCAGCATCTTTGAATCAGCTTAAAGCTCTTGACTCAGTTGTAAATGCAGCGTCTTTGAATCAGCTTAAAGCTCTTGACTCAGTTGTAAATGCAGCGTCTTTGAATCAGCTCAAAGCTCTTGACTCAGTTGTAAATGGAGCATCTTTGAATCAGCTTAAAGCTCTTGACTCAGTTGTAAATGCAGCGTCTTTGAATCAGCTTAAAGCCTTTGACTCAGTTGTGAATGCAGCGTCTTTGAATCAACTTAAAGCCTTTGACCTAGCTGTAAATGCAGCATCTTTGAAACAAATTGATGCCTTTAACTTTGTCATAAATGCAGCATCGCTGAGTCATTTTGATGCGCTCAACTCTTTATATACCGAACAAGAGTTATCTGAATTTTCAGAAGTATTGGCTGAGGTTGGAAATAACCTTCAAGAAGAGCAAATCTCTGAAAGAGACGCCGAGAGAACTCTTCAAAAGTTACCCACTTTTTTCCTATTTTTTCTTAAGTACTTATTTAATTTCATCGTAATGCCTCTATTTGTTGCTGTTTATGTGCAACCGTTGGTGACAGAGTATCTTCAAAACAACAACGAACCTCTTCGAGTACAGAAAAACACAATTAAAAAGTTGCCTCAAAGTACAGGAGTTGAGGTCACTGCTACGAATAGATTTATTAGTGGTGATGGAGTTCGTTTAAGATCTTCTGCTTCTGTGAAAGCAGAAATTATTTCTCACTTAGTCTTTGGTCAACTGGTGTACGTGTTAGAGAAAGAGCGTAGCTGGGTAAAGGTTGCTGTACCTCAAAAAGATGGTAGCACGCTTGAGGGGTGGGTGTTTAATGAGTATACAGAGCGCTTTAGGTAATTAAGCTAACAAACTGTTTAAGAGTGATTCGCAACGCATGGCATTTTTATTATGCGTTGCGTTCAGTGTTTAAGGTGGTATGCGGTAGCTTCGGTATGCGTTGCTCACACCTTAACAGGGCGTTAGTGCGCAAAGATAAAAATTACAATTAGCAGGATTTAAAATGAGTGAAATTGCTCGCTTCAT
>NZ_JAWORD010000043.1:0-6540 GCF_033337665.1 Vibrio sp. Vb2960
AGTCGCGAGGCACCGAGCGACAATTTTAAGCCGAACTAAACTTTGCGAACAACAAACTTTATGTGCTTTGATGCATTTAAGTCAGGCGCAGTCTCAAAGCGGCTACTCAATGAAACCACTTAGAACAAACAACGCCGTAGAAAATGGACTGACAACACCAAAAAGCGCTTTTGGAAAGCCAATCTCACAGTGCGGACTTGCAACAAAGCCACTGAAACCACGTGGAACTTAAAACACCAGAGAAGACGACTTTTCAGCGAGTAGATCTGCTTTTGAACCAACAAACTCAACGAGCAGAGTTACAACCAAAAACAAATTCTCGATTACCCTGCTCTGTCAGCACCAAAGAACAAAACAACCGTGAGGACACTTGCAAAATTTTGGACTTAAAACCGTTAAAACTGAGCTTTGACCATTGACGATAGATCTGTGTACCAAACAAACTACTGCCAAATTTTTAGGTCAGAAACATGATTCTGATTGCTAGCTTTTTCTGGCGACTAACGCCCTGTTAAGGTGTGAGCAACGCAATACCAAAGCTCCCGCATACCACCTTAAACACTAAACGCAACGCATAGTAAAAACGCCACGCGTTGCGAATCACTCTTAAACAGTTTGTTATATACCGCTATCGATTAGAATTTTAGTCAGTGTTTCTTGGATATTGTTATCAAGACTATCTTTTACATGCGCTTGTTCATCTTGAGATAAAAGTGAGAACTGCGCGGGAAGCTCTTCGATGTCGAGAACCTTAACCCCTTTTAAGTAACACGTACTGCATTTGCTGTCGCCATCAATATATGGAACAACATTTAACGATACATATGTTATCGCACCCATTCGTTTACCAAAGATTGATTGTTGATGGACACCATAGCCGAAAGTATTCGATACACCATAAATATCTCTAGGTACAAGCTTTATAGCCATATCAACATCACCGATTTCTGACTCCGAGATAAGCTTAACCGCCATCCCTTTTGCCTCGACATAGTCTTTGACCGTTTTAACAAGTAAATCAGAGAAAGAACTATCTTTAACTGCATCATAATCGTTGTTAAATATCGTTGTACCAGTCGTTACAAAATTAGGATATTCAGGAAACTCGTTAACTACCCCGACGGTTTCAACTTCCTTAAGATCTTGCGGTTTCAACGTAGATGCACAGCCTGTAAGAACTACTAGCAATAACAATGAGTAAACTAACTTTATTTTATTTTTCACCTTTATTCTCCCTAGGTATATAACGCCCTGTTAAGGGGTGAGCAACGCAATACATAAGCCGCCGCATACAACCTTAAACACTTAAACCAACGCATAGTAAAAATGCCACGCGTTGCGAATCCCTCTTAAACAGTTTGTTAGCTGTTTCGTATTAGGAGACTGAACTATTAACGTAAAAATAACCAACAAGACCAACCGTGCCGTATAAAAGTGCCTTCAAAGAAGCTAGCCAGTTACTTTTAATATTAAGTAAAGTCACCACAATTGAGGATACCATCGCAAAACACCACATCAAGACAACTAAACAAGCAAACAATAAATCTATAACGTCACCGAACCCATAAGGTTCTCCGGGTGAGACCGCTATATGCCCATAAATTTGAGATTTATATAGTAGCCCAGAGAAAGCAAAAAAATGGACTAAAACAATACTGAACGCTAATAACTTATTAAATCTTGCTTCCATTTAGTTTCACTCTCCAATACCACATTGCACAAACAGCTAACGCCCTGTTAAGGTGTGAGCAACGCAATACCGAAGCCACCGCATACCACCTTAAACACTAAAACCAACGCATAGTAAAAATGCCACGCGTTGCGAATCACTCTTAAACAGTTTGTTATAGCGCTTTGCCGTTTACAAGTGACCAATGATGAGGCATTAATTCTCGTATAGTCTTGAAAACCAATGCATTCCCCGAAGTCGTAATTGCTGCTTTGACATCCCCACCCCAATGGACGAGGCGCTCTTGGCAAACTCCGCATGGTGACAAAATTAGAAATTCATCGTTCTCACTCTCACGACACAGGCATAATGAGTGGGTCACTCGCTCATTGAGTTTGTGAGCCTCTAAATACGCTCCCACCTCCATGCATAGTGAAAGAGCATCGTTTTTAGTATCAGGAGCAATGCTTGTTAATATTTTTCCTGACTCTGTTCTAACAGCCGCAGCTCCACCCCAACCAGAAGGATATCGCATATTTACTAGTTCTATTGCTGCTTGATAGAGCTCTTTTTCGATATTATCCATGACCATCCATATTCAATTTTATCGTGCGCTATAACGCCCTGTTAAGGTGTGAGCAACGCAATACCGAAGCTGCCGCATACCACCTTAAACACTAAAACCAACGCATAGTAAAAATGCCACGCGTTGCGAATCACTCTTAAACAGTTTGTTATGCCTATGCTAACCACCTAGAAAATCTAGTATTTTTTGTCCAGTACCTAGACCTCGTTTGTAAAACTCAGTGTGACCGCAGCTACTGCATGATAAGAAATAAAAACGGTGTTTGTTGTAATTGAAAAATGTACTCCAAAATCCACCACTGGCTCTTAACTCACCAACCTCATATGACTCTGAACCACATTTATCACAGCAGTATTCAAACTTCGATTTCACTTTGTCATTCCCTAACAGGTGGTTTGCCATCTGCTTGTTTGCAAGCTCTTTGCCTAAAGACCCGCACTGTTCACACTTTAATGATGAGTGTTCATTGCTATGCCCGCACCCAAAGCACTCCCATTTACTATCCATATTCCCTCTTATAGGCATAACGCCCTGTTAAGGTGTGAGCAACGCAATACTGAAGCTCCCGCATACCACCTTAACCACTAAACCTAACGCATAGTAAAAATGCCACGCGTTGCGAATCACTCTTAAACAGTTTGTTATGTGCGCGGCTAAGTGATTCTCATATCTTTTCTGAACGATGCATCACCGTATAGTGAGTGCCCAGTTTTGTACATTAATCTGGGATTATCACATTACCGTAAAGATCTTGATTTGTAAGTTGATTCACTTTTTCTAACAAGCTTGCCACCTTAAAATAGGCTGAAGTGTTATCTGCCTTTTTATATGCTAAATCCATGCATCTCGACCTAAGATCTGAAGAGACAACTTTCAGCGCCTCAACTACTTCGGCGTTACTCGGACTCTTTTCTAGGTATTTTTTCCCAACGAAGTAGGCTTTCTCGTACTGTTTTTTCTTCGATAAGTTCATTATCTCTTCTGCTGACATGAATACATTATTCCTATAAGCACATAACGCCCTGTTAAGGGGTGAGCAACGCAATACCGAAGCCACCGCACAGCACCTTAACCACTAAAATCAACGCATAGTAAAAATGCCACGCGTTGCGAATCCCTCTTGAACAGTTTGTTATAGCAACTATTCAACTTTATGTATACGAAGAACTATTTTCCCCATATAATCCGCGCGCAAATTTGGAGTGCATAGATTAATGACCAAACTCCCTTGTGCTAAATTGCATGGAATAAAAGGGATGCGGAACTTTTTAAATTAAAACGAAATGAAGAAGTTTGTATTTGCCTTAACTTTGCTAGGTACAATCAACGTAGCTTTTGCTTCTCAAGAATATGGTTGTGTCCAGTATCAAAAAGCTGATTACTCATGGGGAGACCCGTACAAAGTTCCTGTCACAATAGTTACAGGCTCACAATTAAATGAGGCAACAAATAGCTACAAGTACCAATCGTACTCAAATTACGCGCTTGCAGAATGGCCGAACGGTGGGTACAGCGCTTTGGAAATGCCTTCATACTATGATGATCTACCTTACTCATACACAAATACGAAAGATCAAAACGGCAGAAAGTATCGAATAAAAGAAGCACCATCATACGGCGCTTGTTCATCTTACTAATTCCGTACTGGCCACTATTACAGGTGGCCTTTTAGTTGCTATAACGCCTTGTTAAGGGGTGAACAACGCAATACCGAAGTTGCTGCAAACCACCTTAAACACAAAAACCAACGCATAGTAAAAATGCCACGCGTTGTGAATCCCTCTTGAACAACTTGTTAGGCGAATTTTCAAAGGCTTATTCGCATATCCGCACAGTTGAATAGACCATCGCCCAAAGTCGGAAACCGTGCATGATTTTTGAGCGTACCATGATTTGAGAAACCCGACTTCTCTAAAACTCTTATGCTTGCGATATGCTCAATAAAGGGATTGGTTCTTACTTCATTTACACCCAAACTTTTCAAGTATTGCAGACCAGAGCGGCATAACTCTGTTGCGATGCCTTGATTACTAAATTGATCTGATATACCAAAGTGAATTTCAGCATATTGCTCATTAAATACGAAAACAACCAAACCGAACACAAAATCATCTGGACTCGTTGCAACACCATACACACAAACTTTGGGAGCATTTTCTGAATAGAATTGTCGCCATTGTTTAATTTTCGAAAGCGTGGTTTCAACTGTGTTGTGGGGCGATGTCGATATGTACTTTGCTGAACTGCTTGAGCCTGAATACATATTGAACAAAGAATTTGCATCAGCTTCTCGAAGCTCCCTGACTCTAAAAACTCCACTTTCGTAGTTCATTGCGCCTCCATTCGCCTAACGCCCTGTTAAGGGGTGAGCAACGCAATACCGAAGCCGCCGCAAACCACCTTAATCACTAAAACCAACGCATAGTGAAAATGCCACGCGTTGCGAATCCCTCTTGAACAGTTTGTTATGTGCGTACTATTTGTGTTCACTTTTACAGAAATTCACATGTTCGGAACATGGCAACCATTTTGTTTTGTTAACTTCTAGATGAATAGTTGAGTTTTGGTCTTGTGACCATTTTTCACCATTATTGCAGTGAATCGTTAATTGATGATGTAACGACACAATATTTACGTGATTTGTTTTATAGGGATTTTCCCATTTATTACCTACTTGAAACTTATTGTTTTCAATGAAACAAAGTTGTGCACCTGCTTCTACAGACCGTGCATATTTTACATTTGGATCGCTAGAGCAACCAACTAAGAACAGCATTGCAACAAACGAATATTTTATCTTCATACCTAGATAACCTACTTTTAGCCCAAAGCACATAACGCCCTGTTAAGGTGTGAGCAACGCAATACCGATGCCGCCGCATACCACCTTAAACACTAAACACAACGCATAGTAAAAATGCCACGCGTTGCGAATCACTCTTAAACAGTTTGTTAAATTCGTTCTAACGTATACATGCCCAACTTTCTAATTTCATGGAGTAGAGGCTTTACAGACTCTCGACACTCAAAGTAAAGAGAACATGTATCGTCATAACCTTGTACGAAAACAGCCCGATATTCTGGAATTACGAGCTGCAAAGCATCAGCATCCGTAATTGAAAACCTAGATAAACGGCGGACAAACAAAGAACTGTTTCTTGGCTCCTTAAATATCAACCGACTAACAGATCTATATTTGTACTGGTAACACGAAACGTCCTCCGCTAGAAGACGATGAAACAAATGCCAACGCAGGTCAATATCGGCTTGTTGGTCTAACGTGCGATTAGTAAAATATTGCTCAAACTCTTCTCGTGTTAACCAATGATCGAACACAGTGATTGCAACACATTGCCAATCTTCAATGCTCTCGTTCGTTTTATTGTCTAGAGCGGAATAAAGTGATTTGAGGCTACCCTGCACCCCTTTTGATACATTTCGAAATGCTCTCATAAACCCTCAAGAATTTAACGCCGCGTTAAGTAGTGAGCAACGCCACCACTAAACTAGACCATTACACCGTAAACACAATACCCAACTTAAACTGAGGGTGCCACGCGTTGCGAATCTGCCTTAAACGCTTTGTTATGTTTTTTCATCAGATCTATCGCGGCTTGAGGGCGAATTGACTCATCAATACATAAGTATGCTAAGAAGAGTAACGAAGCTACCGTCAGAAAGTACATGGCGACTCCACTATGAGCCGTATATGGAAGGTCAGGCATCAACCACACTAAATAAAATGCTCCCATAGCAAAGAGAAAGTAACAGCCAATGTAGATCCATTTGACCAACTTTAAGACTTTAAATCCATAGCCTCTTTTAAAGTCAATATCGGTATAGTCATCATTAAAACTCAAATACTTCCGACCTAACTTGTAATCTACGATATTTGCGCTAGGCGTAAGTGTTTTAGTTAAAAACTTAATTTCTGGATAGTTCAACAGCATGCCAAATCTATTTTGAAACACTTGCTCTACAACTAAGTGGTAGCGAGGTTTATTATTTTTTTCGATTTCAGCAATCATCTCAGAAATCAAACCTTTGTTTTGTTCTTTATAACGGTCAATTCTGGTCTTTATAATCTTAAACACCATGATAAATAAAAGCACTGAAATAGCAGAAACTTTATCCATACCAAAAACGTCGTAACTAAATCGAATTAAAGCTTCCACTTTATATTTATCTCCGTAGTTTCATTGAAAAACATAACGCCGCATTAAGGTGTGAGCAGCGCTTGGCTATACTTGAGCGAAGCGAAACTGCCAAGCGTTGCGAATCACTC
>NZ_JAWORD010000044.1:0-6368 GCF_033337665.1 Vibrio sp. Vb2960
TGTTTTACCGTGGTCAACGTGGCCGATAGTACCAACGTTAACGTGCGGTTTCGTACGTTCAAATTTTTCTTTAGACATGAGTGGTCCCTCTAGGTACGGATTTAGGTGGCCCAAATTGACCACGCAACCAAAAAAAGATAATTGGTAAATCTAATATCAAAAGGAAATAAACTTGAGAGCTGGTGCTGATAGGCAGACTCGAACTGCCGACCTCATCCTTACCAAGGATGCGCTCTACCACCTGAGCTATATCAGCACTCAAATTAGAGTGGAGCGGGCAGCGGGAATCGAACCCGCATCATCAGCTTGGAAGGCTGAGGTAATAGCCATTATACGATGCCCGCAACACGTAACTCTGAGAGCTATTTCCTAAAGAATATGGTGGAGGGGGACGGATTCGAACCATCGAAGGCAGTGCCGGCAGATTTACAGTCTGCTCCCTTTGGCCACTCGGGAACCCCTCCAAATTTTCAAGCCATTCAGACTACTAAAGGAAAGAATGGTGCCGACTACCGGAATCGAACTGGTGACCTACTGATTACAAGTCAGTTGCTCTACCTACTGAGCTAAGTCGGCATAAGTGGTGCGCATTCTATTGAATGATTTTCTAGGTTGCAATAGTAATTTGAAAAAAAATCATAAATTTCGATTTTTTAGATTCGTTTGCTGCAAATTCGTACAAACTTAGCTTTTTTAAAGCAAACTTCGACCTTTGTCGTTTGCTTTGAAGTTCGCTTGATGTATGTTCTTGCTTCTATTAAACCAAGGATAAAAGAGACCCATGAGTCCATTTTTGTCATTTGACCGTGCAAATTGGGCCGAGTTAAGAAACTCTGTACCGATGACACTTTCTGAAGACGACTTGACTGCGCTTCAGGGCATTAATGAAAACCTAACCATGGAGGAAGCGGTAGAGATCTACCTTCCTTTGTCTCGTCTTTTGAATCTGTATGTCCAAGCTCGTCAAAGCCGCAATTCCGTATTACAACAATTCTTAAATACAGAGGAACATGCTCCCCCTTTCGTAATTGGTATCGCTGGCAGTGTTGCTGTAGGCAAAAGTACGACTGCTCGTATTCTAACGGCATTGCTTTCTCGTTGGGAGAATCATCCCAAAGTGTCCTTGGTTACAACAGATGGCTTCCTATATCCGAAAAAAGTACTAGAAGAACGCGGTATCATGCATCGTAAAGGCTTCCCAGAATCCTATGATATCAAGCGCTTAGTCGAGTTCATGTCTGACGTAAAGGCAGGAAAGCCCGATCTTGAAGTACCCATCTACTCTCACATCACGTATGACATTACTGATGAACTAAGAAAAGTGGATAGACCGGATGTTCTTATTATTGAAGGTTTAAACGTTCTGCAAAGTGGAATGGACTATCCACATGACCCGCATCGTGTCTTCGTCTCTGACTTTTTAGATTTTTCAATTTATGTCGATGCAGAAACAGAGACCATTGAACATTGGTATGTAGAACGCTTTTTAAAGTTTCGCCAAGGGGCCTTTACGAAACCAGGCTCTTATTTTAGCCACTACACACAACTCTCTGTCGATGACGCAAAGAAAAAAGCGAAGCAAATTTGGCATGATATTAATGGGCTCAATTTAGAATTGAATATTCTTCCAACTCGTGAGAGAGCCCACTTGATTCTACACAAAGGCGTTAACCACTTGGTTGATAAAGTCTCGTTGCGAAAGTAATCGAAGATTAGTCACTTTTACGCAACGAGATTTCACCACCAATATAAGTCTCTAGTCCTTGGGAGGTTTCGATTAATATTCCACCTTGATGATCGATGCCTCGAACGACGCCATATACCTCTCTAGGACCAATAAGCAGTTTGACCTGACGATTAAGGAAATTGTCTAACCGATTCCAACGTTCGATAAAGCCAGTAAGTCCTTTCATTTCATATTCGACAAGTGCGGAATTCCAATGCTTGATAAGTGTCATTGCTAGAACATTTCTATCGATCTTGAGACTCTGATTTACTTGGTTCAACGTGGTCCATGGCTGGTCAATCTCAGGCTGGTCGTCAGGCATTCCAATATTCAGGCCCATCCCAATCACTAGATGAGCAGCCCCACCGGCCTGACCCGACATTTCAACCAAGATTCCGGCCAGTTTTTTATCTTGATAATACAAGTCATTCGGCCACTTGAGTTTAACACCTTGCATGCCTACTTCTTCCAAAGCTTCCACTGCGGCAATCCCAATCACCAAGCTCAAGCCCATTGCCGCAGCCATTCCTGCATCCAGTCGCCAATACATAGAGAGATATAAGTTAGAGCCAAACGGTGAGACCCATTGTCTACCGCGGCGACCACGCCCTTGTGCTTGATATTCAGTAATACAAACACGGCCCTTTTCCGAATCCGCGACTCTGTCGAGCAAATATTGGTTCGTTGAGTCAATCACAGGGACGAGTTCAACAAGTGACTCCGAGCTAGTGGTCAGGAGAGTCTCGTCTAACAACTGCAATGGTGAGGCTAACTGGTAACCGCGCCCTTGCACTCGATAAATATCAATACCCCATTCACTAAGACCTTTAATGTGCTTAGCGATTGCCGCTCTAGAAACATTAAGATCGTCGCCCAACGCTTCTCCTGAATGAAACTCTCCATCACTTAATAACTTTAAAATATGAAGTTTCGTAGAGTGATCTTTTCTCATCTAGATGCCTCGATCTGAGTCAAATTGGTCTCCCCGGTACGATTGAGAAAGCGTACTTCATGCTCAAGTATGATTTGGTATTTGTCCCATACCGTCTGCTTCACTAAAGAAGCAAGCGCGACAATGTCATCAGCACTACAATTATCTATGTTGGTCAAAACCAAAGCTTGCATAGGGTTGACCTGCGCACCATGTACAGACTTCCCCTTTAATCCACACTGATCAATAAGCCAACCAGCAGCAATTTTCATTCCTCCTGAAGCTGGGTAGGCCACTACGTTAGGGTATTTTTTTGTTAGTCGATCATAGTGATCTTCTGTGATCACTGGGTTTTTAAAGAAACTACCTGCGTTACCTATCTTGGTTGGATCTGGCAGTTTTGCCTTTCGCACTTGGCATACTCGTTCGAAGATAGAAGCAGGGCTGAGTTGTTCTTCTGGGATACTTTGTAAAGGACCGTACTGGTTAATCGGCTGCCATTGCTTCGCCAACTTAAGCCCTAATGCGGTGATAAAGCACTTTCCGTGCAACGCATGTTTAAATATGGAATCCCTATAGGCAAACTCACAGTCTTGGGCGTGCATTCTTTTGTTTTCAAACGTAGTTAGGTCAAGAACATCTACATAATCACAGATGTCTTTTAGCTCTAGGCCATACGCACCAATGTTCTGAATAGGAGCCGAGCCAGCACAACCTGGAATCAAAGCTAAGTTCTCAATCCCACCGATCCCCTGATTCACACACCAGGAAACCAATTCAGGCCAATCTTCACCACCGGCAATATGTAATAGGTAATGCTCATCCGTTTCCGTGACTTCTTTACCCATGATTCGATTAACAATCACTAATCCCTCAAAATGTTCTGTAAAAAGAACATTACTTCCTTTACCTAAAAAAAGTTTCGGTAAATGGGTGAATCTTGGGTTTTGAAATAGCTCAATAACATCTTCAAGCGACTCAACGATAGCTAAATAGGAACACGATTGTTCAATTCCAAAAGTATGGTAAGCCTTTAGGCTCGCATTTGTTTTAATTTGCATAGTAGGTTTGCAACACCAGATAAGATTCTCTTAAACTGTCGACATTCTACATTAGTTATCTTTTAACCGCAGTGACAATACCAGACTCATTAATCATAGAAGTGTTAAATCCCATCAAGCTCCCCCTCATTAAGAAACTATACAAAGCGTATTACCCTGCGGGTCGAGCCAAAAAAGATGAATTGATCATTACAGCAAGCCATAAAGGTGAAATCATTGCGTTACTACGTTTAAAAAGTGTAGATAAAGTTCGTCTGTTGACAGGAATGTTGGTCATTCCGAAAGTTAGGGGAACAGGGATTGGAAAAGAACTACTAACTCATTGTAAAAGCAATGTTTTCACTGATGGCGATTATTGCTTCGCGTTTACACATCTCGAATCCTATTATTCCAAGCATGGATTCACAACAATTGATTGCTCTGAGCTACCACACCCGCTAAAAATGGCATTTCAACGTTATGTAGATAGCGGTAAAGATCTCATTCCAATGCAATTCATCTCTTCAACGACATCAAAACGCGTGCTTTTGTAGCCAGGTAAATCATATCTTTGATAAAATGGCAGGTTCGCAATATTGCACTAAACTAAGGTACTCATACCGATATGATAGTAAGTAGGAATCCATTCGAACAGTTGCCAAGTCTCGCTGTCAATCCGGAAGACTTTGATGTTCTGTATTCAGCAGAATCATTCAGAACCCGTCTTTTAGATGCTATCAGCAAAGCAACGTCGCGAATTTACCTAGTCGCTCTATATCTGGAAGATGATGAAGCTGGACGTGAAATTCTCACTGCGCTTTATGAAGCGAAACAGCGCAATCCTGGGTTGGACATCAATATCTGTGTCGACTGGCATCGAGCGCAGCGTGGCCTGATTGGTGCGGAGACATCTGAGGGTAATTCAGCGCTTTACAAAGCATATGCCAGTAAGTACCAACACCCAATCCCTGTCTATGGCATACCAGTGCGTGGCAGAGAAGTTTTTGGGGTACTGCATTTAAAAGGCTTCATTGTCGATGATACTGTTATCTACAGTGGGGCGAGCTTAAATAACGTTTATCTCCATTATCATGAACGTTATCGATTTGATCGTTACCATGTGATTCGACATGAATCTTTAGCGAATTCAATGGTGCAATTCATTCAGGAAGAAATGATTGCTCACCCTGCCGTTAATGATCTTGCAGGAAAAGATAAGCCAGAAACCAAAGAAATAAAGTCGGCGATTCGCCAACTGAGGGCTTCTCTTGCTCAAGCAAACTATAAGTTTGAAGACCAAGCTGCAACAGAAGAAAGCGTAAAAGTCACTCCGTTAGTTGGGCTAGGCAAACGCCGTAATCTGCTCAATCAACAGATTGTAAAGTTACTGGCAGCAGCCCAAGACGAAATTTTCATTTGTACGCCTTACTTTAACTTCCCTAAAGCACTTCATCGTGAAGTGAAACGAGCCATGAAGCGTGGTGTGAAAGTAACTATTGTTGTGGGTGATAAAACCGCCAACGACTTTTACATTGCACCTGAGGAAGACTTTAAAACCATTGGCGGGCTTCCATATCTTTACGAAGTGAATTTGCGTCGCTTTGCGAAAGCCAATGAAGCGAATATCGCAGCACGTAAATTGTCAATTCACCTATGGAAGCATGACAATAACAGCTTCCACCTTAAGGGTATTTGGGTTGATAAACGCTATATGCTACTTACTGGGAATAACCTAAATCCACGTGCTTGGTCACTCGACCTAGAAAATGGGCTACTCATACAAGACAATTATGCGAAGCTCACTGAGACGTTTGAAGACGAAGTTTCGCGTATTCTTGAGCATACTCACCTTATCTGTACTTATAAGCAATTAGAGAAAGTAGAAGACTATCCTATAGGGGTACAGCGACTGGTCAGAAAAATTACCCGCCTAAAGGCAGATGGTGTTTTAAAACGTATTCTTTAGACATCATTTCTCGCTCTAAAGTACGTCGAGATTTTTATACTAAGCCAACCGCTTTAGCAGTTGGCTTTTTCATATAATCCATTTGGAATACTTAACTATTTTCTAGTACCGCTAGTGAGCACATAACCACTTAGATCTAGAGCGACTCTCTTAATGGGTTTGAGCTTTGACGTTTGTGAGTATTCCGCATAGCTTACAGCCTCGAGCTAAGCTACCCCTCTCTGTTCTGGCGCTTCTTACCCTTTGGCGATATATTTTTTCTGAGACTCATCAAATGTTCAGCGTCGAAAATCATCACCTCGCTAATGAAGAGCTCCTTCAATCTTTCACCTTCCAATTCTTTTCAAGTCGTTTGATTTTTGAGCCAGGAGAGATTGGGGGTATATATGACGCTTTTCTGGATTATGCGCACAATTCGTTTTTTCTTTCTCATCAAGATTCAAGCCGTTGAACGCCTTTGAATACCATAGATTACTTAGGTTTGTTTGTAGGTCATATTGTCTTTCCACAGCATCAACGGCCTATATTAATTAAAGCCTAGTGTGTAATCACGCAGAGTTCGCTTAGTAGGGATTATGGGGAGTAGTCTAGTTAGGTGTAAACACACTTCAGGGAAACGCCGCAGTAGAAACGAAAAAAGCCTCAGTCTTTCGACTGAGGCTTAATATAAGTGGCGGAGTGGACGGGACTCGAACCCGCGACCCC
>NZ_JAWORD010000045.1:0-6349 GCF_033337665.1 Vibrio sp. Vb2960
ATCGCGATCAATCAACCACATATTGGCAGGAGAAGGGTTTTCAAGCCATCCACATCGAGTCTCTTCTGCCGTCGCTGCTAATGCAGAAAACATCCCCAAAATAACAATCAAAAATCTCATTATTTACTCCATTCGCCTAACGCCCAATTAAGGTGTGAGGCACGCAATACCGATGCTGCCGCATACCACCTTAATCACTAAAACCAACGCATAATAAAAATGCCAAGCGTGCCGAATCACTCTTAAATTGTTTGTTAAATTATTTTTTATACCAATTGAATACTTCAGCGCTAGCCATTGTAATCCGTATAGCTAAGCCAATAACTAAGAAATATACGTAAATACTTTTGGCACTTTTTTCAAAGGCTGTTTCTACCTTTTGGCTCTCATTTTCCGAAATGTCACTTCTTAATTTAGCTGTACGTGCATCGATTGTTGAGGCATCTTCAGCTAGTTCCTTTAATCCGATATCAAATGCTGGGCTATCTATACCATCAAGCGTAAAGTGTTTTTCCATAAATGCTTGTCCTTTTTCAAGGTTGGATATTCGGTCATTATAACTTGATACAAGTTGCTTTCTGAGAATTTTCTCTGCTTGCACAGCTTCATTAATTCGTGTGGTTGAAAGCGCATTAATCAATGCAAAAAAAGCCAATGACAACCATATATAATCACCAGCTTTCCAGTACGATTTTGGCCACTTCCCTGAAGTCTTGTAGCCAAAAACATGTGCACCAACTAGCAACGTAATAAATGTTAATAATACTGGATGAAAAATAATGCTCATAAGCTTCCTTGTAATTTAACGCCCTGTTAAGGTGTGAGCAACGCAATACCGATGCTGCTGCATACTACCTTAACCACTAAAACCAACGCATAGTAAAAATGCCGCGCGTTGCGAATCACTCTTAAACAGATTGTTATGCGTAATTTTTGACGTACATTGTCATTGCTGTTTCCGAGACTGACAAACCGTCGATTCTATATTGATCTTTGAACTCTCCAACAACATTGAACCCTGCTTTTAAGTAGAGGTTCTTTGCTGGGAAATTCTCTGACAATACACAAAGATCAAGCCAGTCAATTTCAGCTTTTTCTTGGCAGAAATTTATAACAGCATCAATGAGTCTTTGACCAAGACCTTGCTTCCGGCAAGAAAAATCTACGCCCATACCTAATAGAACTCTGTGGGAACGGCTTTCATCACTGTGGTGGCGAAGATCAATATGACCTTTGATATTTCCAGAGGTGTCTTTTACAACCCAAAGTTTTCTCCAACCTAAGTCGCCAAACTGATGAGAAAAGCCTTGGATAAACCTATCTTTTGTTACTTCTGGAATTTCACTTTGCTCTCTGGACATTGGCTGGAAAAGAGGAACTTCTCCATTACCATTTTCAGACAGCTGATTTTCTAGATACACAAAGAATGAATCTAAATCCGATTTTTCCGCTTCTACTACTTCCATCTAATTCTCGGTACTCCATCGATTACGCATAACGCCTTGCTAAGGTGTGAGTAACGCAATACAAAAGCTACCGCACGGCGCCTTATTCACATAAGCCACCGCATAGTAAAAATGCCACGCGTTACGAATCACTCTTAAGCAATTTGTTAGTACATGCGTTACTTCTATTTATGCGCTCCAAGATATTGAAAATTGAGATGATATGAAAGGCTTTGAACACTGAAGTGAGACGGGCAGCTACAAAACTTTACCCCGATTGAAAGACGAAAGTTGGCTAGAAGAAAAACGCACTGGACAGCCCTACTTTGCAAATTTCAAATTAGAAAAGGATTCTTTCCTCGTACTTCAACAGCCACACCAAAAGTAATCAAGGCTTTCTCAAAAGCCACCACGAAAATGAAGAAGCGCCAAAGAAATAGGCTAAGAGTTAGAAGCCGTAAACGGTGAAATCAAAGCAAACACTTCGCATATAGTGCCACCGGATAGAACGTGAGAGACACTAACTGAAAGGTGTAAATACGAGCGCCAAAACAGATAAACACCAAAACTTATAACCTTTGATGTCAAACCCGTACTAACGCCCTGTTAAGGGGTGAGCAACGCAATACCAAAGCCACCGCAAACCACCTTAATCACTAAAATCGACGCATAGTGAAAATGCCACGCGTTGCGAATCCCTCTTGAACAGTTTGTTATGTTTGTGCTGACGTAGCTAGACAAACTTATGGTTGTAGAGAGGTAAAATGTTGATCACTGGTTCTTCGTAAGGGTGAATTGTTCGAATAGCATCAAGTGCAGCTTGAACTAAAGACTCTTGGCATCTAACGTCAATTCTGACCTCTTCACCAAAGTTAATTTCACCCTTCTCGCCAGTAACAGGTTCCGAGCCTTCAGTTGGTCTCCAGAAACCTAAAATTTTTACGATTGAAATAACGCTGTCATAGTCACCCACAACACCAGCGCCAACTGAGTTAAGTACATCACGGATAGCTACGACTTCTGTTTCAGGTGCATAGATTTCTAGCTTGAATTCCATCATTTTCTCCCAAAAAACATAACGCCGCATTAAGGTGTGAGCGACGCTTGGCTATACTTGAGCGAAGCGAAAACGCCAAGCGTTGCGAATCACTCTTAAATGCTTTGTTATACGCGTGCTGACACTACAACGAAACTGTCATAACCTTATGATTTGGCTCACTTTCAATATCAACCGCTAACCAACCTAATGACTCGTACAACGATGGTACATTTGTGTAAGCATACAGGTTACTTTGAGTTGCTGCTGATACTTGGCTAACACCTCGGTTAATCAGTTCACTAGCAATACCTTGCCCGCGCCAATCTGGTGAAACATAAACAGCATTAAACCAAATAACTTCTGAGTCACCATGAGGTTCTTTAAAGCACGAGTAAGCAAGACCACCGATAACTTGATTGTCTCTGAGAGCGACAATTACCAGTGGAAGTTTAGATTCTGTTTTATAGGTATCTACGAATAGAAAGTCAGACCATTCCGTTTGAAACAGCTTTTCTAGAGCAACCCAATACTCACTCTTTTCATCGCAATTTCTGAATACTACCTTGTTCATATTGGATTATTTCCTCAAAAGCGTATAACGCCGCATTAAGGTGTGAGCAACGCTACCACGAAACCTAACTATACCACCGTAAACACAAAACCCAACGATGGAATGAAAAATGCCAAGCGTTGGGAATCACTCTTAAATGCTTTGTTAAGTACCATCCCAACATAAACCACCAAAAACAAGTAATCATGCACACCAAACGTTGACAATTAAATCCAATCTATGTACTTTTTGTCTCGTAAACACCATACAGAATGTATCCGTTTACTTAACTTTGACCATTTAGTGGATAATAATTCAATGAAACGACTATTAACGAGCGCAGAAGAAACTGCAAAGCTAATTCTTCTAAACGCAGCAGATTACGAAGCAGATCAAAGAGAGAAGAAACCATCACGTCGTATAGATGTAAAAAGGTTTATCCTTACTGAAAGATCACTAAAGCGCCTTGCATTTCGAGATCGTCTAGATTACCGATTCTTAGACCAGTTAGCAGAATCTATGATCGAACTTGGCTGGTTTATGATTCCAACCGGAAATTCAAGCTTCATATTTTTACGAGCAAGTGCGACTGAAAACTGGGCAAGAATTGGTACTCGATCCAGAGATGCTGACTCTTCATATGAAAAGCTTAGACGAAGAACGGTTAGAGCTTTGAGAAATGAAGATTTAGATTTATTAGAGAGGACCATGAGTAAAATTGATCATCAAATATCACACCTCATCGATGATAATTTTGAACCATACGACGATCTAGATTCTATCGATTAACACAAAACATATGCGCATCACAATCTCGTGTGGTGCGCATGGTACTTAACGCCGCATTAAGGGGTGAACAACGCCACCACCCAGCCTAAGCTATTGTGCCGTAAACACTTAAGCTAGTTCAAACCAAAACTGCCAAGCGTTGTGAATCCCTCTTGAATGCTTTGTTAGTTGCCAAACCTAAAGCTTTGATTTGAAGCCGATTGCCGTTTTGCCAACACTTGCTTTACGTATTTTGAAAAACTCTGTTCAGGCGCAGTTTCAAAGCGCCTGTCACTGAAACCACTTGGAACAAACAGCGCCGTAGAAAACGGGCCAACAACACCAAAAAGCTCATTTGAAAAGACAATATCACAGAGCTGACTCTCAACAAGTGAATCGGCTTCTGAAACAGAAAGTCCGACCACAAAAAACCAAAGCCTGATCTACATAATCCTGAAAGATTAAAATTTGAAATACAAAACCGAGCCAGAAATGCACGAACATTAGCCCTAAACATTCTGCTTTAGATGCGTTTTTCGCCTTGGCAACTAACGCCCTGTTAAGGTGTGAGCAACGCAATACCGAAGCCGCCGCATACCACCTTAACAACTAAAACCAACGCATAATAAAAATGCCACGCGTTGCGAATCACTCTTAAACAGTTTGTTAGCAGCCAAATACGCATTGCTTAAAGAAACATACATGTAGCCATAAAAGCAATGCGAGCTAATTGATAAACAAGAAAGAGTGACTGATTACTGATACTTAAACTAACTGATACCTTAATGTTCATACTTTAAATCCTGTTGTGAAAGTTACAACAGGATAAGTAATCCCCTTCGCTACCTGACATGACACTAAAATCGAAAATTTAAAGAATAGTGTCAGGGGGCCATTCTAATTACTTGTCTCTCGGTTAGATTGGGGATGTCAAAGACTGTAGCTGTAGTAATCGTAACAATATCTCGCAAAGGTTGACCGGTTTGCTCTCTAAGTTGTTGAGTCAGCTTTCGAACGAAATAACTACGTTTGGCATTAGGGTGTTTCGGTTTATCCAACTTAACTGACGTTGAAGATTTAGCACCAGCAGTACCAATATCATCATCTGATTCCATCTTAGCGATATCAGATAAAGCCTCACTCAACAATTTAGGCGAGAGATCTGGCCATGACTTGTAAGATGGTTCAGTTTTCTTATGTTGTTCTGGGTCTATAGTTGGATCGAGTATTTTAAAAGAATGCGCCATGATACTGCTCATCACATGTTTCTGCCTCTTTACTAAATATTGCTCCTGATAGATACGGTCATAAGCACTATGCTGAATTAATTGTTTCAGTTTTAACGCAGTTTCCCTAACCTCAATCAACCAATTGGAATATTCCTTGGGCGTGAGATTGTAAGGTTTCATATCTAAAAACAACAAGGAACACTGCACCATTGAACAAAACAGTGTGGGCTTAATATTGTATTTTGGTAATCGCTCCCACACACTTTTCATATCTTCATAAGTTAGAAGACGCTCTAAGACATCAGCATCATCCGTTTCCGGTTCAAGCATAGGAAATTTACGATACCAGTATTCTACTTCTTCGGCTTTTTCTATCCATTCAGCTATGACTGATTTAGGCGCCCACTTCGGAAAACTGGGTCTTTTCATACTAAAACTTGACATAGATTCTCTACAACTTACCCCGAGTCAATGGTTGGCTGCTAACGCCCAATTAAGGTGTGAGGCACGCAATACTGATGCCGCCGCATACTACCTTAATCACTTGAACCAACGCATAGTAAAAATGCCACGCGTGCCGAATCGCTCTTAAATTGTTTGTTAGGCTTTTTTGATAAGAACTAATACTCCAGGGTAAATAATCGAAGAATCCCCCCCTGAATTTAGGACTTCATCAAGTACTAATTTGTGAAAAATTAAATCATGTTGTTGATATATAGACACTAAACGATCTAATTCCGAAAGATAACTATAGCTCTTACTGAGATTGGCTCTGCACATTTTGAGCGTTATAAAAACAATGCCAAGCGCAAAATTATTCTCGTAAATATACTGTTTTTCAATTTTACTAGCTTCATTTACTGCAAGCTGAATTGCATTGGAAAAATCATGCTTATTTAAGTTCTCAAGTGACCACCATAGCTGTTTTGCTTCACAGCGAAATTGCTGATCATCTAAACAAAACCACAAATCTCGCCGCCCTCGATAGCCTCTTACGCCAAAGTCCTGATTGTTACTTTCCAGTTTTTCTTTGTCAGTTGAGTATTCTTCAAGGACTAGAGCCTTGTATCCTTGTTGCCGCCAAATAGCCCCCGAAAAAATAGAAACATTTGCTCTCTCGTTATAAAAGTATGCTAAGTCGTACTTACCTTCCTCATAATTAGAATACGAATTAGCGTACTCTCTGTGTATAATGTCGAACTCTTTAAATATCTCATCAAACATACTTAACTCCAGAAGCCTAACGCTCTGTTAAGGGGTGAGCAACGCAATACTGAAGCCGCCGCATACCACCCTAAACACTTAAACCAACGCATAG
>NZ_JAWORD010000046.1:0-6062 GCF_033337665.1 Vibrio sp. Vb2960
CTATGCGTTGGTTTTAGTGTTTAAGGTGGTATGCGGGAGCTTCGGTATTGCGTTGCTCACACCTTAACAGGGCGTTATGTGCTTAGGAGAACTGATGGAAATACTTAGAGTCTCGGATGAGGAGATAGATCACAATACGTCAAAGTGGCTTCTTGAATACGCTCACATCGTTGGTTGCGATAGGTTTTCTGTAGATATTGAAGATAAGGAGCCAGAGTTTGCCATCGAATATCAGAGGAAATTATTGGCTAAGTTTGAACAATACTATTTAGGTGAGGCAGTCGCTGAAATCTTCGTAATGTATAATGGTGAGCCAAATATCCGGCGTCAAAAGTTCTGGACCTTTAATCGCGATAGTCTCCATGTTATTTCGGAAAATATGGGGGATCATCTGCTTGATGATTTACTTGCTTGCAATGAAGGTGTTTCGGGGTGGCGTTTCTACAAAAAAGACAAAATTGTGGCCTGTGCTGTATATGGTTTTGATTATTTTTATTTTTCAAATCCACCGACGGAATTAGTCGAAAAGCTAGGTCCCAAAGCCACGTTAGAACACACATAACAAAGCGTTTAAGAGCGATTCCGCAACGCGTGCCAGTTTCGCTTCGCTCAAGTTTGGCACGCATCACGTCACGCCTTAACGCGGCGTTATGCGTTTTTACGAATATTGGTAGAGTATGAAATTATCAGATTTTTCTATTGAAGCTCTAAAAGGTTTTGTCACAGGTGACGACTCAGACGCTCCGTATATGTCAGGTCCTGATCTGGTGAAGTTCTTCAATTTATTTGGTGTTAGGGACGTTTACTCTTTTCAAAATGGTGGTTTACCTGAATCAGCAAGCCGAAAAGATTATGTTCTGAAAACTGTAAAGTCTCTCAATGGGACTAATCAGATGAAGTTAATGGTTGAGGGGTTAGTTGATAGTAGGCGTTCAGAAAATTATGCCGAACTAGCCGTTGGCATTAATGAAATCATTAAGCACGACGGTTACTCGTTAGAACAAAACTCTCTCGGTGTTTTTATTGTCTCAGGCTGTAACGTTGAAGATTCCACTGTTGATGTGGAAGCATACTTTCAAGAAATACGTCAGCGAATTTTAGAAAGCATTTTGCAAGCAAAATTCTCAATATGGGTAGCAATGGCTTGGTTCACTGATAAAGAAATCGGCAATGCCTTACTTAACAAACACCGTGATGGTCTAAATATACAGGTCATCGTTAATGATGATTCTACAACAAGCAAATACGGTTTAGACTTCTCAACCAAAGGTATTGAGTACTATAAGATTGCTCCCTCAAGTCATTGGGGCAAGAAAATCATGCACAATAAATTTTGTGTTATTGACTTTAAAAAGGTAATTCATGGCTCATACAACTGGACTAAGAATGCTCAATACAATAATGAAAGCATTACTATCACAGACAGTAGAGAACTAGCTGAAGATTTTGCTGAGCAATTTATTGCTCTAAAACAGGCGCACAAATCAGCACACGCATAACAAACTGTTCAAGAGGGATTCGCAACGCGTGGCATCTTTACTATGCGTTAGTTTTAGTGTTTAAGGTGGTATGCAGCGGCTTCGGTATTGCGTTGCTCACCCCTTAACAGGGCGTTATGTGTCAATGGGTTTCTAAACAGAGTGAGAAAGATAAAAATGCAGTTTATTTGGGAAGTCTCGGACGTAGAAATAGATACCTTGTTACCTCAGTGGAAATGGTTGCTTAATCCTACAGGGAAACCTTTGTATCTAACCATCATGGGTGACTGGCTATTTGGTGAAGTGGATGGCTCAATTTCATTGTTATCGGTTTTAGATGGTACCTATGAAACAATTGCTTCGGACTTTCATGAGTACAATAAAATGAATAAATCACAAGATTGGTGTGATAATGTCTTTTTAACTAGTTGGTATGACTTGGCGCTCGAACACGGGCTACAACCAAAACAAGACGAATGCTTAGGTTGGAATCTGCATCCAATTATTGGTGGTGAGTTTTGTATGGAAAATTTGCAAGTATTTACTATGAAAGTATATCAATCACTAATGTCTCAGTTGCATTTTCAACTTCAGCACGCAAACACATAACAAACTGTTTAAGAGTGATTCGCAACGCGTGGCATTTTTGCTATGCGTTGCGTCTAGTGTTTAAGGTGGCATGCGGGAGCATCGGTATTGCGTTGCTCACACCTTAACAGGGCGTTAGTTTGCAAGAGGAAAAATGCAGCTATATCGCAAGATCTAGTGGTAAAAGCTCAAAGTTGAAATTGTCGTATCGGCGTTCAATTTCAGTGTTAATTAACGTGATAAAAATCCAAAATTGGCATCGTTTCAACGGTTGATTGGTTCTTTGGTGCGGCGACTTTTGGGTTCACTGAGTCGAATTTTTTTGCTGAAACTCTGCTCGTTGAGTTTGTTGATACAAAAGCCGATTTACTCGCTGTGAGGACGTTTTCTCTGGTGTGGTAAGTTCACGTGGTTTCAGTGGCTTTGTTGAAAGTCCGCATTGTGAGATTGCCTTTCCAAAAGCAGTTTCTGGTGTTGTGAGTTCGTTTTCTGCGGCGTTGCTTGTTCCAAGTGGTTTCATTGACTAGCCGCTTTGAGACTACGCCTGACTTAAATGCATCAAGGCACATAAATTTTGTTGTTCGCAAAGTTTAAAACAACGTAAAATCAACCCTTTGGGTCTGCAAACTAACAAACTGCTCAAGAGGGATTCACAACGCGTGGCATTTTCACTATGCGTTGAATTTAGTGATTAAGGTGGTTTGCAGCGGCTTCGGTATTGCGTTGTTCACCCCTTAGCAGGGCGTTATGCGCTAGTGCATTTAAAGATCGAGGGATGTATGGATAATGAACTACCAAAAGCGATGGTATTGAAAACAATAGATGGTAGACATGTGGGTTTCATGTTGTTAGCTCCCAATTCAGGCGAGTCGGGGGAATGTGTTTTCAGTTTATCTGCGTCATCTGCAGAGGTAATCGATAGCAATTTAGGTGTCGTTCTATCTGAGCTTAAAGTTTCTGGCGAGCATAAATACGTGGTGGAAACCATAAAAGATGGGTACTTAATTAATATTGCACCAATAGGCCTACCTAACGTTCAAGTTCAGCTTAATCATCAGTTCTCCGGAGATATAGTTACTGATATTGAAGGACGAGTCGCTTCTATTGGAACAGCTGAATTAGTGGAGCAAAGCGCATAACAAACTGTTTAAGAGTGATTCACAACGCGTGGCATTTTTACTATGCGTTGACTTTAGTGTTTAAGGTGGTGTGCGGCAGCATCGGTATTGCGTTGCTCACACCTTAACAGGGCGTTATGCCTAAAGAGGAAGTATGGAATCTGTTTACAATGTTATTCAGGAAAACCCTGACTATTTTGCTTGGGTGTTCGGTGTGGTGAACGTGCTTTGGGGTCTGTTTGTTTATTTTAACAAGCAGAGCCATGACAAAGCGTTAGAGAACTTGAAGCATGGATTGTCGCTGGAAGCAGAGAGAAGGAAAAAAGTATTCGAACTTAAAGCCACTCAGTACGAAGCATACGTGTCTAATCTAGATGCCTTTGGTAAAAAGTATCAAGTAGATCTTCCTGCAAAGATGCAACCAATTATCGACCAGTACTTCAATGACTATTTAGCAGCTGCACAAGTTGGCGACAAAGAAAAAGAGCGTGAAGTTGTGTGTTGGTTTGGGTCAAAAATTTCCGAGGTAATGCGCGATGGCATGGAAGACTTAATGAAACTACAGGCAGAGTCTAACAAATTAAAACTCACTGCGACCGACCAGATGATTGAAACATTCGCTCGTTTGGAGGCCTTAACTAAGGCATCTTTTGATAAGTCCAATGAGTTCATGAATAGACTTCTAGAAATAGTTTTGTCTCAAAATAATGAGTTATCTGCAAAATTTCAAAGTGAGTTGGCCGCTCTTGGAGTAGAAACGCAAGCAACGGCTAAAGAGCTGATGGAGTTGATGAGGCAGGAGTTGCAAATAATTTAGGCATAACAAACAATTTAAGAGTGATTCAGCACGCTTGGCATTTTTGGTTTGGGTTGAGTTCAGTGTCTACGGTGGTCAAATTGAGTGTCGTGGTCTCGTGCTTCACACCTTAATTGGACGTTATGTGCTTTGGTGGAAATGAATATGGAAATCACAATCAGGCGTATCGAAACAGAAAGCGTTGAGGACAAAGGTATATTCGAGGCTTTGTTTAGATAGTACCTGTCTGAACTTTCAGTTGAGCTAGATCTCGCAGTAATTGCTCAGCTATTTTCATTGCCTTATTTCCACGGATTTATCAGTTTTGTCGACAATAAGCCTGCTGGTTTTGCAGTTTGCTTTGAATCGTTCTCAACTTATCGTGCGCAAAGATTGATGAATATCCATGATTTTATGGTGTCGGACAACTTTCGTGGTAAAGGTGTTGGCAAGGCACAACTGAATGGTATCGAACAGTATTGTCGTGATAATGATTACCTCAAAATCACATTAGAGGTCGGTGATGATAATGTTGCAGCTAAAAAACTCTATAGCTCATTAGACTACGAAGATTACAGAGTAGTTTTGAAAGGGCTGCAACATTGGCAAAAGTACCTCAATTAGCACGCACATAACAAACTGTTCAAGAGGGATTCGCAACGCGTGGCATTTTCACTGTGCGTTGGTTTAAGTGTTTAGGGTGGTATGCGGCGGCATCGGTATTGCGTTGCTCACCCCTTAACAGGGCGTTAGTATTCTTTTTAAGTTCAGAGGTAAATGTTGGACGAGTATTCTATTCATTTAAAGCGTCAAGGCTTTGAGCTACTAGGTGATATCGGTAGCGGGCTTTCTGGTAAAACTAAGAAAGCCAAGCAAAACTCTTTGGAAAGATTTGTTGCTGTAAAATTCTTCGACAGTATATTCAATCGAAACAACTCTGAGCTAAAGAAAAAGTTCAAACGAGAAGCTTTTATTCTCGCTGAGGCACAACACCCTGCAATACCATATGTTATTACGCATGGTGAAGTGGAATGCGGTCGCGACTTAGTTCCATACATTGTGATGGAGTACATCGATGGCATAAATCTGGAAGAATATGTTCAAAAAAATGGGGTCATTGAACATAGACAAGCCATCAGTATCGCTACCCAAGTGCTTGATGCACTCTCGCTTGTTCACTCGAAAGGTATAATTCACAGGGACATCAAACCATCAAACATAATGTTGTCATCTGCTGGTCATGCTTATCTTATAGATTTCTCTATTGGTTTTGCTCCTTCCGGGAACCCTAATTTTACAAGAGCGACACGAACAGGAGATCGCTTAGGCTCTGCTGAATACATTTCCCCAGAACAAAATGTCGATATGAAAAATGTGGACTGTCGGACTGATATTTACTCTTTGGGGCTCACACTGTGTAAGTTGTTGACAGGAGCTCCAAGTTTAAAATCTCTAGACAAGCCCGAGCTATCAATTCCTTATGCGCTGAGAAACTTAATCAACAAAGCTTCAGAATACGAGGCGAATAATCGTTATCAAAACGTAGACGACATTCTTAGAGAACTAAAAAGTATATCGGGTGCTGGACACTTTACTGTCAATACGCCAAGTAAAGCGCTTTGTTCTAACTTAAAATGTCCTGATGCATCATGGTCTCCTAATGGGTACTATAAGGGTGCAAACTTCATCGAAAATAGTATTGATATCCACTGTACTTCATGTGGTGATAAGTTAACTTATCAGTGCCAGTGTGGATACCCAATTGCGGAGACTCGTTTTTGTGGTGGTTGCGGTACTGAATTATTCAAACTGCCAGAGTGTGACAGTTGTGGCTCCCATCTGAAGAAAACAGATATTGGTAAAGATACATCAGCAGGCTGCAGCAAGTGTCTGAGCAAAAACCAATCACAACTTCAACAGCCTATTTGGGGGCAGCCACAACAACCGCCATTAGCTACAGATTTTGATGATGACATTCCTTTCTGAGGATCAGAATACTAACAATCTGTTTAAGAGTGATTCGCAACGCGTGGCATTTTTACTATGCGTTGATTTTAGTGTTTAAGGTGGTATGCGGAAGCA
>NZ_JAWORD010000047.1:0-5895 GCF_033337665.1 Vibrio sp. Vb2960
GTGGTGCCCGGAGGCGGAATCGAACCACCGACACGAGGATTTTCAATCCTCTGCTCTACCGACTGAGCTATCCGGGCAACGGAGCGCTATTAAACGGATTTTCCCGCGTTGCGTCAACCACTTTTTTTAAATAATTTCAAAAAAGTGGTTGTTCGAACGCTTTTTATTCAACTGTCACTACAAAGTTTGCTTCGAGTTAAATTCCTTTTTGAAATTTGTAACTTTTTCTAGGTAGCGACGCGCTTCTGCGTTCGGGTGTTTCTTGGTTAACGCCCAATAAACTTGGTTGGGTTGCAATGAATTAAGATCTTGCATTGCGCGTTTGCGATCACTGCGATGAAATGTGTTTAAAACTCCTCCAGTACCGCCATTGTAAGCTGAAATCATGCTGTACTCGAGAGAGGTAGGGTGGCGGACTTCTCTTAAATAACGATTTTTTAAGATATAGAAATACGCAGTACCAGTATCTATGTTGTTTTCTGGATTAAACAAATATTCAGGGCTTGGTTGGCCCGAGCGCTTTTTCACGAGTTTGAACACATCTCGTCCCGCTGTTTTAGGTACAACTTGCATTAGGCCATATGCATTTGCCCAACTTACCGCGTATGGGTTGAAACTGCTCTCGGTTTTAATAATGGCGTATATCAAGTCTTCTGGAATGTCGTATTTCTTGGAAGCTCGACGCACGATATCGGCGTATTGGTAGCTGCGTGTTGAAAAGTGGTCTTCAACCATGGGAATTTCGACATAATACGCTTTCTTGAAGTCTACATTTTTGGTTTTTATTTTATTTGCGATGAGGTATTCCGCAAATCGGTTTGCCCGCCAAGACCATTGAATTGGCTTATTGTCTTGGTCGACAACTTGTTTATACAGGAATGGTTGCCCCTCTAACGTGATACCTTTAGAGGAGAATAAGTCGACGTGAGCGGGATCGTCTGGTGTTAATAAGGTGGTGACAATCGCGTCTTTTAGGTGTTTTTGGGGCTCGGTCGGTGATACGGTCTCTATCGTGATCACGCCTTTGCGAAAGTCGACCTCGGCGCGGCTAAGGTAGTTATCGATGTACTTAACGTAATTACTCTTGCCAGCGTACTTGATTTCTTTTTTACCCCAGCGCTTTTGAATATTGCCTGAAAAGCTATTGATTAAGGCATCTAGCGCCGCAGTATCTTTTTCAAATTGTCCTGGTAGCTCAGCTAAGTTATTGGCAAAACGGTTTGTTGGCTCGTAGTTGACGTCATAAATCTTTTCGACGAATTCACGGCTACAGCCTGCCATTAAAAGTGCGGCAGCAATAAAGACAATTTTTTTCATAAGTATCAGAGTTATTGAAGGTAATAGAAAAATGACACCACAAATGGTTGTGATGTCATTGTTTAACTCAAGCGACTTTATTCGCTCGGAGGTGTGTAACCTTCGATATGAACGTCTTTTCCTTCAAAGAGGAAATTTACCATTTCTGTTTCGATCAGTTTGCGGTGTTCTGGATCCATCATGTTGAGTTTCTTCTCGTTGATCAACATGGTTTGTTTGTGTTGCCACTGAGCCCACGCTTCTTTCGAGATGTTGTCGAAAATGCGTTTACCTAGTTCACCAGGGTAAAGTTGAAAGTCTAGACCTTCGCCTTCTTTCTTTAGTCGAGCACAAAATACAGTGCGGCTCATAATGACTCCTTGTATTCAATTAACGAAGTTCGTGGGGTAGCGTTTCCAGCAATAGTTTTACTGGCGCGGCTAAACCGACTTCTTCAGGTTTAGATAAGTTATACCAAAGACCTTTGTTGCCTTCCATTATCACGTCCGGTTGCTTTGATAAATCAATCAAAATTGGCGTGATATCTAGGTGGTAATGGCTGAATGTATGACGAAAGGTAATCAGTGTTTGCTTCTGTTTGATATTGCTGGCTTGAATGCCGCGTTGATCCAGTAGCAATTCAATGTCGCTTTCTGCATCCACATGTTCGGTTTGTGGGAAGCAGAATAAGCCACCCCAAATGCCTGTTTGTGGTCTTTGCTCCAACCACACCTCATGACCATTTTCGGTGTTGTGGTGAAGCATCACGAAACGAGTTTGCTTGATTGGCTTATCTTTCTTCGGTTTTTTGCCCGGGTAGTCGAGCACATTACCTTGTTGTTTTGCCACACACAGGTCAGCAACAGGGCAGAGGCTACATTTGGGTTTGCTGCGAGTGCAGACCATTGCGCCCATGTCCATCATTGCCTGGTTATACTTATCTACATCCGTTTGTGGGGTATGCGTTTCGGCAATTTCCCACAGCTGGTTTTCAACCTTTTTTTGTCCTGGCCATCCTTCGACTGCGAAACAGCGGGATAGGGTGCGCTTCACGTTACCATCAAGAATCGCGTGTGGTTGTTTATACACAGACGATAAAATGGCGGCAGCAGTAGAGCGACCAATCCCCGGTAGGGCGTTCATTTTCTCTATATCAAGAGGAAACTCACCATTGTATGTAGAGGCGACCTCTTGTGCTGCTTTGTGAAGGTTACGGGCTCGGGCGTAATACCCTAAGCCAGTCCAAAGGTGTAGGACTTCATCTTGCTCAGCATTGGCAAGATCGATCACGGTTGGAAAGCGTTCCAAGAAACGTTGGTAATACGGAATAACCGTAGTGACCTGAGTTTGCTGAAGCATAATTTCAGACAACCAGACACTGTATGCGGTCTTATTTTGTTGCCACGGAAGATCTTTTCTTCCATATGCGTCATACCATTCTAGGATGGCACTGGCGAAAGGTGTCACGACTTGCTCTGTATTCTATTATTGGTTAGGTGCAAAATTGCACCACATAATGGGCAAGAAGTACAACGGATAAACAGTAGGGATATAAAGAGGTGTGTCGTTGCTTTTGGGTTGCCATAGACCAAGAGCTCAACAAATACTTGCACCTAAGTAAATTCTTTGGATAATCCCCGCTTTGATTAATCAATGTGCAGGCAAAATCAATGAGTGAAGTAACCACTAACGAATACAACGAAGACGGAAAGCTGATCCGCAAAATCCGCAGCTTTGTACGCCGTGAAGGGCGTTTGACTAAAGGTCAAGAGAGCGCGATGAATGAATGCTGGCCTACGATGGGTATTGACTTCAAAGCTGAACTTCTCGATTGGAAAGAGGTGTTTGGCAACGATAACCCAGTAGTGCTTGAGATCGGTTTTGGTATGGGTGCTTCATTGGTTGAAATGGCAAAGAACGCGCCAGAGAAAAACTTCATCGGTATCGAAGTTCATAGCCCAGGCGTTGGTGCTTGTCTTGCCGATGCTCGCGAAGCGGGAATTACTAACCTGCGTGTAATGTGTCACGATGCGGTAGAAGTATTCGAACACATGATCCCAAATGGCAGCTTATCGACACTGCAATTGTTCTTCCCAGACCCTTGGCATAAGAAGCGTCACCACAAGCGTCGTATTGTTCAATTAGGTTTTGCGGAAATGGTGCGTGAGAAGCTTATCCCTAATGAAGGTATTTTCCACATGGCGACCGACTGGGAAAACTACGCAGAGCACATGATTGAAGTGATGAACCAAGCGCCAGGTTTCGAAAACATTGCTAAAGATGGTGATTTCGTTCCTCGTCCAGACGATCGCCCGCTAACGAAGTTTGAAGCTCGTGGTCACCGTCTTGGTCACGGTGTTTGGGATATCAAATATAAGCGTATTGCGTAACCAGAGGAGTTCATGGGATGTACCATTACGCGATATTAGCGAATCCGGGTCATAACCGAATTTACTTTGATAGCGCAATGACCATTGCCTGTTCTGAACTAAAAGCAATTTTAGCTTCACAAGGCGTGGATGTGACAGAAATTGGTAGTAAAGACGTTGGCTTACCTGCTGCGTTGGTGTTTTCTTGTCAGGAAGCGCTAACCGATGAGCAGGCGCGAAGAATCGCAGCCTCTTCGATTTACTATGCGCTATTTGAAGTGCGCGAAGATGGTTTACTTCGACCAGTTCAAGCGCCCGTATTTAACACTTTCCCGGAAAGCATGAGCCAGATTTTGCGCTACACCGGGAAAACAAATGAGCAGTTTACCCGTTTGATGGTGAATATCGGCATTAGTGCGTCCAATACGGGAAGTGAACAACTGACCTTAATGGATCCAATGTGTGGTAAAGGTACAACCTTATTTGAAGGCTTGATCCACGGTTTGAACGTGGTAGGGGTTGAGATCAACGCCAAGTGGGTGCAAGAGATCCAGACCTTTATTGTTAAGTTCATGAAGAATGGCCGCTTTAAGCACAAAGTGAGCAAAGAAAAGCGCACTGCGGGTGGCAAGAAAGTGGCGGATGGTTTCGTGGTTGAAGCTGCAGCAAATAAAGAAGATTACAACCAAGGCAATCTTCAGTTTATGAAGCTGTATTCGGCTGATACTCGTATCGCTGATCAAGTCGTGAAAAAGAACTCAGTTGATGTGATGGTGTCTGATCTGCCTTATGGCGTGCAGCACGGCAGCAAAAATGCCAAGGACAGCAAACTGAACCGCAGCCCACTAGAGCTTTTAAAAGAGGCTCTGCCTGCATGGAAAGTGGTATTGAAAAAGCAAGGTTCAGTGGTGTTGTCTTTCAATGAATTCACATTGAAATGGAAAGATGTCGCGGCATTATTTGAAGAGCAAGGTTGGAAGGTACTTTCAGAAGAGCCTTACATCGGTTATCTTCACCGTGTTGATCAATCTATCAACCGCAATATTATTGTGGCAGTAAAACCATAATCGACTTGAGTCGAACGAACCCTATGGAAAAGCCAACGACACGTTGGCTTTTTTTACCTCTGAGCTCAACGAGTTCTCTTGTAAATAGAAGGTAGAGAATGAAACCGACAGTGGAAATTTTGACAGATATTTTGGCGGAAGTACGCCCTTTAATCGGCCAAGGTAAAGTGGCTGATTACATTCCTGCTCTGGCAAAAGTACCCAGCAACAAGTTAGGTATTGCGGTATACACCAACGAAGGTGAGGTTATTAAGGCGGGTGATGCCGATGAACCTTTCTCTATCCAATCTATTTCAAAAGCATTGAGCTTGACGTTAGCGATGTGCTTGTACAAGCAAGAAGAAATTTGGTCTCGAGTGGGAAAAGAGCCTTCGGGGCAGGCATTTAATTCGCTAATCCAGCTAGAAATGGAGCAAGGTATTCCTCGTAATCCATTTATAAATGCTGGAGCGATAGTAGTGGCAGATTTGTTACAAACTCGCTTATCTGCACCTCGTCAGCGCCTGTTGGAATTTGTGCGTCAGCTTTCTGGTGATACCCATATTGTGTATGACAAAGTCGTTGCGGCATCCGAAATGATGCATGGTGACCGTAATGCGGCGATTGCATATCTCATGCGTTCGTTTGGCAACTTCGAAAATGAAGTGATTCCAGTACTACAAAATTACTTCCACGCTTGTGCGCTGAAGATGAGTTGCGTCGATTTGGCTAAAACGTTTAGCTATTTAGCAAACAAGGGCACATCGGTACAAACGGGTAAGCCTGTAGTTTCTCCTGTGCAAACCAAACAACTTAATGCACTGTTAGCAACGTGTGGCTTGTATGATGGCGCGGGCGAGTTTGCTTATCGCGTTGGAATGCCTGGTAAGTCTGGTGTTGGTGGTGGCATTATCGCGGTAGTACCTGGTGAAATGACCATTTCAGTATGGTCTCCAGAGCTTGATCCTTCAGGTAACTCGCTTGCTGGTACTAAGGCGCTTGAGCTGCTCTCAGAGCGAATTGGCCGTTCAATTTTCTAATGTTGGAAATGTGTCAACCTTATTTAGGACGGCACAGTTTCTAAATAAAAAGCCTCTCAATTGAGAGGCTTTTTTGTTTTCAGCCCTAAACCACCTACTTCAGTAGGTGGTTATCATCCGTTTCGGCTTTGCCTGTAAAACTAC
>NZ_JAWORD010000048.1:0-4527 GCF_033337665.1 Vibrio sp. Vb2960
TGACTCTTTGATACTCATGCCAACCTCCATAAAGTTCCATTTTCAGCATAGAGCATAACGCCCAATTAAGGGGTGAACAACGCGACCACCCAACCTAAAGCATTGTGCCATAAACACTAAATTTGAAGTAGAAGCAAAAGTGCCAAGCGTTGTGAATCCCTCTTAAATTGCTTGTCATGTGCACTTTTTCCGCTCAAATTGACCAAACTCAACTTTTTAGTTTTGTAAGTATGCCACTGTTTGAGCATCAACTCGCAGTATGGTGGCTTCTTTGGCTAATGACATTCCTGAAGGCGCATTAGATACGCCCTATCGCAGAAACAAGTACATTTGCGATCACATATACGTAGCTTATTCTCCATCTATAGATGTTTTCAAAATAGGAATAACTAAAAACCCTATTCATAGGTTATCTACGATGAAATCTGTAGGCATTGGTGGTGTCAAAGACTGGGAGTTTCATTGTGCTTATAAAGTTGGTGTTAAAACCGCCCACAGTCATGAAGTGAACATATCTCGACAGCTATACTGTTTTAACGTAGAACTAAACTATCTAAATCAAACTTCTGCAAAGTATTCCCGAGAACTCTACAAGTGCGATATTAAAATTATCAAAGCTGCTTTCAAAAGCGTTGGAGTAATTATTCCGGTATCGAGTGAAGTATTAAGGAAAAAGTTTGTTGAGTTTGTACCACAAACAAACTTTCTGAAATGGGTAAACATGAATAGAGAGAATGTTGGTTTAAAAGCTATGACGATGTCGGAGCTAGAAAACTCAAAGTTTTACACCATTCCAGAAACTGCAAACTTTAGCTGATCCTGCCCGTGCACATAACGCCCTGTTAAGGGGTGAGCAACGCAATACCGAAGCCGCCGCATACCACCTAAAACACTAAAGTCAACGCATGGTAAAAATGCCACGCGTTGCGAATCCCTCTTGAACAGTTTGTTAGGCAAATTGTGACTTTAAGACCTATATTCACCTACGAACGAAAAATTCTGTCTATGATCAGAACTTTGGTTTGAGCACAACAACTTAACGCCAACATTCAGGTCAAACCGACACTCATCTCCAAATTCTTCCATAATAGGTGTGGATGCCCCATCACCTTCAGGGGTTTTATACTTAATCACAAATTGACCTGATTCTCGTTGATATGCATAGGCTGGAACGGACCACTCTTTTTCCTGACCATTCATTTTTGTAAAAATGCCAACATATGAATCAGCCATTTTGCTACTACACCCTGCTACTGCAAGACTTGTTAATAATAAGATTAGTTTTTCGTTCATAGCATCCTCCGTTTAGGTACGTCGGAGCATATATTAAAGCGAAGAACATAATTAACTGCTTAGGTAACATAAGGTTGCGCTTTTTGCCTAACGCCCAATTAAGGTGTGAGGCACGCAATACGATACTTCCGCATACCACCTTAACCACTAAAACTAACGCATAGTAAAAATGCCACGCGTGCCGAATCACTCTTAAATTGTTTGTTATAAAGCTGACTCTACGTTAAACGCCTTTTCTAACCACACCGAGCTAATGTACTGTCCATGTTTCTTTGCATACTCATTGAAAACTCCAACTTCTCTGAAACCAAACCGCTTATGTAATGCAACTGATGCGTCGTTTGGTAATGCAACACCCGACAATACACGATGGACACCATAAGCACGAATTGATGAGAACAACTGAGTATATAGTTTAGAACCTAAACCTTTCCCCTTTGCTTCTTGTGCCAAATAAACGGTCACTTCTACGGTGTCGTCAAAAGCTGAAATTGCTCTGTACTGTTGGGAACAGGCAAAACCTAGCAACACGCCGTTTTCTGTGGCTACATATAGTTGATATTTGGTAGTGCTAGAAAACTGAGAAAACCATTTCTGACGATTTTCCAGAGTAAATGGAACTTCCTCAAAACGTGCATTAGTATGCTCAATATAAAAATTAAAGATGTCGGTGATACCAGCAACATCTTCAAGTTTGCCTGTTCGAATTTCCACGAAATGTCCTTTTTCTTCGAGCTTTATAACGCCGCGTTAAGGGGGGAACAACGCCACCACCGAACCTAAGCCATTGTGCCGTAAACACTAAAGCTGAATCAAACTGAAAATGCCAAGCGTTGAGAATCCCTCTTAAACGCTTTGTTATGTGAATTTTTCACACGCCCAAAAGAGGCAAATTCTTACGCTGATGATAGGTTAAAGCTAACTCTAAACAGGACTTAATGACCGTTTCTGGTAGCGGTTTCGATAAGGACAGAACTATTGCTCTGTTACCCTGAAACACCAATTCGTCACTATACAACTCCCGAAATGTATCAATTAGCTTAGTTTGGCAATTAAAGAATAGGTAATAACTATTAGGAGACTTAAGCTTCCAGTCCATTCTTAACGGACTGCCAGTTTTTACACTGTAGCTTGGCTCACCCCATTTGAGAGTTTCATCGACCTCACCCAGTTCCAACTTAGATGCGACTTGAAAGACTAAATTTCGCAGCTCTTCTAACCTAACACGAGCATTATCTGGATACTCATCGAAGCGATCTTTGACCGCCTTGTCCATCGGAATCTCCTATTCACATAACGCCCAGTTAAGGGGTGAAGCACGCAATACCGATGTTGCTGCATGGCACTTAAACACCAAAATCAACGCATAACGAAAATACCACGCGTGCTGAATCCCTCTTGAACTGTTTGTTATGTTTAAGATTCAATACCTTACGTTCAACTGAACAGAAGTTTAAACCAACTTACTTTTGTACACAAAAACCAAAAACCTAAAAACTGATTTAACTCATAAGCTTTTGTAGATTGAACTTGAGCTTTTAGAGCAGAAAATACAAAAAAAGTCTCACTTAGAGATTGAGCTAAATATCCTCACGTTAACTTGCTCCGAAATTCAATGAGGCAACTCTCCGAGTTTTTAGCGCCAAAGAATAAATGTCCAGAAAGCAGCGTCCAGCGATGCCAACTTGCCGAAAAGAACAAAAGCAGAATGACTTATGGAGTAAAGAAAAGACCCAAGCCACTGATTTTACATGATTAAACATAACGCCCTGTTAAGGTGTGAGCAATGCAATACCGAAGCTCCCGCATACCACCTTAAACACTAAAACCAACGCATAGTAAAAATGCCACGCGTTGCGAATCACTCTTAAACAGTTTGTTAGCTGAACTTTAGCTACGTGCTTGACTAAAACTTAGCTAGTGGGATACTAGACTAAAAATTTCAACTAAGTTTCAGTATGTTAGATAAGAAATTATTTCTCAACCCAATGTTTATTATTAGTGCTAGCATTTCACTTGGTTCTGCCTTAGGTATCCAAACATTCTCTGATATCGACTCTGGCAACGTTGGAAAATTTACGTTTGAGCTAATGCTATACATTACAACTATCACTACAGGAATTGCTGGGAGCATAGCATGTATAACAAATCTCGCCCCAATAAGCTCACTTGCGGAAAAAATTATGATGAGCAGTTTGAAGGCGTTTCTTGGCAGTGTGTTTGGCATGATCGCAACAGCTTTTGGTCTACTAATTTACGCATTTTATAGTCAATCATGGGAATCCATAAAACTCGGGAGCATAATCATTTTGTATATGGTAGTAGTATTTGCGATCCCACCAACCTTGTGGGTTAAAACGACAAAAGAATTTGCAAAAGAATATGCTAACAATTGGTATCACAAGCCAAAATGGAAAATTGCACGCCTAACTCTTTACTCAGGTATGATCCTATTAGGTTTTATGGGAGTTCACGGCATGTTTGTAGTTAGCTAACGCCCTGTTAAGGTGTGAGCAACGCAATACTGATGCTTCCGCATACCACCTTAAACACTAAAATCAACGCATAGTAAAAATGCCACGCGTTGCGAATCACTCTTAAACAGTTTGTTATGTTCGTAGCTTTTGTAGTCCTCGAATCGCCCTGTTAGTCGACTCTACCAAGTCAGCCCGTTTCAATTTTTCTCGAATTGCCAATGCTTCTATGAACTGTTGCTCTGCCAGTTTATAATTGCCAACCTCAACGTTCAATTTACCAAAATGCTGCAAGCTAAAACTCAAAGAAAGCTCACAAGCAAAGTCCTGGCTTTTTAAGAAGGCTTTTTCAGCGCCAATCATGTCACCTGAATATTGCAGAGCCATACCTGAAACATGGGTTGACCAGAACTTGTTCTTAACGCTAGACGTTGAAGTATGCACTTTGGAAGCCATCCGATAAGCTAACCTACAAAGCCCAATGATTCGTAAACAATCGGCTATCAAGATTAGCTGCCATTCTAGCTTCTCTTTTTTGTTTGAAAGCTTGAATACGAGGGCTTTATACAGCTTTACAACAAGTTTCTGAAAAACGCCAAAAGTTACCCTGTCCCTTTGATATTCCAACATGTCCTCCAAGAACATAACGCCTTGTTAAGGTGTGAGGCACGCAATACCGATGTTTCCGCATAACACCTTAACCACCAAAACCAACGCATAGTAAAAATGCCACGCGTGCCGAATCACTCTTGAACAATTT
>NZ_JAWORD010000049.1:0-4458 GCF_033337665.1 Vibrio sp. Vb2960
CTATGCGTTGGTTTTAATGGTTAAGGTGGTATGCGGAGGCTTCGGTATTGCGTGCCTCACACCTTAACAAGGCGTTAGTACGGGTTTGACATCAAAGGTCATAAGTTTTGGTGTTTATCTGTTTTGGCGCTCGTCTTTACACCTTTCAGTTAGTGCCTCTCACGTTCTTTCCGGTGGCACTATATGCGGAGTTTTCGCTTTGACTTCACCGTTTACGGTTTCTAACTTTCGGGCTATTTCTTTGGTGTGGTTTCTTTGATGCTGGTAAATTTTCATCAACACTGAGTTTCTTTGGCGCTGTCGTTTAGTTCTAAAGCCCGTCTTTTTTGCTAATTTGAAAACGGCGGCAATAGGGCAGTTAAGCAAGTTTTTCTTCTAGCCAGCTTACGTTTTGAGATTGAGTTCTAGTTTGGCAGTTGTCCCTTTGGCTTCAGAGTTTTAAGCCAAAAGTTTCGTGTTATATTTCAATATCTTGGCGTGTGACAAAGGCTTTAAGGCAGCGTACTAACAAACAATTCAAGAGGGATTCGTAACGCGTGGCATTTTTACTATGCGTTAATTTTAGTGATTAAGGTGGTTTACGGCGGCTTTTGTATTGCGTTACTCACCCCTTAATTGGGCGTTATGGCTCAGTTTTATTTAAGTAAATTGGAAAATTAAAGTGAAGAAGTATTTAATTTCTATGGCAGTAGTTGCTGTTATTTCTGGTTGTGTGAGTGTAAGTAAAGAGCATCGCTTGTCACCCAGCTTTCAATCGTTAGAATTCAATTCTTTATTATCAGAGTATAAAGCTCGTCCTACTTTCGTATCGCTTTTAGAAATGAGTGATGGCGAAGAAGTTCTAAACATTAAAATGGATAGTTATCTTGCTTCCAGTGACGGTATCAAACCAAGCATTTCAATATCTCGTAAGTATGTCGATGAAAACATCGAGGCTATTGAAAAGTACTTAAAATGGAACAAGCTTGCACTTGATAGGAAAGATCAGTTTACAAAAGAAATCGCAATTACAAAGTCTTGGGACAATGCTGGTGTAACTGTTGAAAATAGGTACACATTCCATTCAGGAAACGAGTTTAACCATTACCTTGAGATCGTCACCTGTTCTCTAGGTATATGTAACCCTTCGCAAAAGTCACCAATTATGCTCAATTCAAACGGCGCAACGGAACTAGTAAAAGAATTGAACGACTTCAGGACTGGTAGCGTTTCTAAAACGAATGTAGACAGCGTATACAACTAAGCCATAACAAACTGTTTAAGAGTGATTCGCAACGCTTGGCATTTTTACTATGCGTTGCGTTTAGTGTCTAAGGTGGTATGCGGTGACTTCGGCATTGCGTTGCTCACACCTTAACAGGGCGTTATGTGAACTCAATCAAGCGCCAAAGTTAGCATCCTCTGGAATTGTATAGAATCTGGAGTTTTGTAGCTCTTCCAATGTTATTGCGCTTAATCCGACGTTTTCACGGTTTAGATTTACCCATTGTAGAAAGTTCATTTTTGGGACAGTCGCTATAAACCTTTTACGTAAAGCAGGACTAGTCACAGGGATAGTTAGCCCAACAGATTTGAATGCAGCTTTGATAATCTTAATATCACATCGATACAACTCTCGGGAGTAATCTGCACCGGTACAGTTGAGGTAGTTGAGTTCAATATTGTGGTGATATAACTGACGTGAAACTTCTACTTCTTGACTGTGAGCGGTTATAGTTCCAACTTTACGTACAAAATGGTATTCCCAGTCTTTCACTTCTCCAATACCAGTAGTTTTCAATTGGGACAGTCGTGCTTTGGGGTTGCTAGTAATGCCAATCTTAAAAATATGTAGTGCTGGTGAGTAGGCGATATAGATATGGTCACAACGATATTTATTGTTCCTAAACGGAGTTTTAAGGGCTTCTTCCAAGCTATTTCTGTCCATTCAAATCACCGTACTGTATGTTTGTGCAAAGGTTAGCATGGTGTGAGCTGAATAATATTGAGATTTGTCAAAAGCAAATGGTTGAAAGTACACATAACAATCTGTTTAAGAGTGATTCGCAACGCTTGGCATTTTTGCTATGCGTTGCGTCAGGTGTTTAAGGTATTATACGGGAGCATCGGTATTGCGTTGCTCACACCTTAACAGGGCGTTAGTCGCCAGAAAAAGCTAGCAATCAAAATCATGTTTCTAAGCTCAAAACTTGGCTACTGGTTGTTTGATTCATAGTTCCATCTTCGACGGTCAAAGCTCATTTTCATTGGTTCTAAATCAATGCATTGCTATTTTTCAAGCGGTTGTTTCGTTCTTTGGTGGTGATAGAGCGGGGCAATCGAAAATCTGTTTTTGGTTGCAAATCTGCTCGGTGAGCTTGTTGGTTTAAAGGCTTATTTACTTGCTGAAAAGACGTTTTCTCTGGTGTTGTAAGTTCCACGTGGTTTCAGTGACTTTGTTGAAAGTCCGCACTGTGAGATTGGCTTTCCAAAGGCTCTTTTTGGTGTTGTCAGTCCGTTTTCTGCGGCGTTGTTAATTCCAAGTGGTTTCATTGAGTAGCCGCTTTGAGACTACGTCTGACTTGAATGCATCAAAGCACATAAAGTTTGTTGTTCGCAAAGTTTAGTTCGGCTTAAAATTGTCGCTCGGTGCCTCGCGACTAACAAACTGCTCAAGAGGGATTCGCAACGCGTGGCATTTTTACTATGCGTTGAATTTAGTGATTAAGGTGGTATGCAGCGGCTTAGGTATTGCGTTGCTCACCCCTTAGCAGGGCGTTAGTTGTTTTACCAAACTTCGGAATAATAGGAAGCAATTGTGATCATTAATAAGAACTGGGATTTAGATGTCGCGTTTGAAGTAATCAACGATAGGTATTATCCCGGCGGTTTGCAAAGTGGTCCTCAACGGAATAGACAAATTGAAACTTGGGGTCAACTGGTTGGTAAAACTAGAGCACTTGAACAACTAGATTCGTTGATCGCGAGTTGTGGCTCTATAAATAAAATGTCTCAGTCTGTCCGTATGAGTTCGGGGAGCATTAAAAAACTTAGAACATTTTTTGAGTCTCTTCCTGATGAACTGGAAATCGTTGCTGATAATGTTCAGCATAGATTCATTGAGGGTGAGGTTTGTTCTCTAGAAGAAGATTTGACCCATGAGTTTAAAGAAGTAAAAGGAAGTAACCCTGCTAAATCTATCCAGAACTTGGTTGACGAATACGTGGTTGCATTCCTTAACGGATCTGGTGGCAGTATTTTCTGGGGAATTTGCGATGATGGTAAGGTGAAAAGTTTACATCTATCAACGGCACAAAAGGACGAAATAAACAAAGTAGTTAACGCTAAGATTGGTACGATTCAGCCAGCAATAGATCCAACAAAAATCACCGTTAGATTTCACTCAGTAATAAATACCGAGAGTGGGTATGTTTTTGAAGTAAACGTCCCAAAGTCAAACACCATTGGTTTGTTTTTCAATTCATCTGGTGACACTTGGGTTCGAGTAAATGGCTGCAAGCAAAAATTAAAAGGTTTAGCTCTACAAGATTATATTCTAGAGCGTATGCAAAAAAACAACTAACAAACTGTTCAAGAGTGATTCGCAACGCGTGGCATTTTTACCATGCGTTGGTTTAAGTGATTAAGGTGGTATGCGGGAGCTTCGGCATTGCGTTGCTCACACCTTAACAGAGCGTTAGGTCTCTAGAGTATTTCTCATGCAATTGGTTATCAAAATCATATCAATTTTATTCTTTCTTCAAATATTAAATGTTAATGGAGCTGACGTGGAACTAGAATCGAAACACATAGAATTATCTACTGATACTTGGGTTTTATCTTTACCTGAGTCATGGAAGCCTGAATCTATAGAAGGTGGGGTTAGAGTTGATTCAGCAGATGGGATTTTTTCGATTTATGTATCCACATACAATGTTGATACTCCTTTGAGTGGTTGGGCACAACGAGATCTCGAAATTGTTAAAAACTCCAAGCATTCAAACCCAGAAAATAATTTTAAATACATGCAAGAAACAATAGATTTTGATTCAAACATCCAGTCCTTTGTACTTGATGCATATGACAAAAAAAGTAGCTTTAGAATTTATACACAACACTTTCGAATGGGTAATAAGCTTGTGACTTTTTCTATTCATGATTACTGGTGTCAGTCTTATGAAAATTCGGTCAACTTTACACAAGAATTACTAAAAGGTTTTAAAATCAAGACCTAACAAGGCGTTTAAGGCGGATTCACAACGCTTGGCGGTTTTGGTTCAAGTTAACTTAAGTGTTTAAGGTACAATGGTTTAAGTTTAGTGGTTGGCGTTGTTCACCACTTAACGCGGCGTTAGCATACTTTGATAGGAGTTCAGATGTCTACGATAGTCGAACAAATTGTTAATCGTGAAATTGACTCGGTCATCGTGTACGAATCTGACCAAGTTATAGCTTTTGCAGATCATGATCCAATCAACT
>NZ_JAWORD010000004.1:0-258954 GCF_033337665.1 Vibrio sp. Vb2960
ATTGGCGCTGGACTAAACAAAGGCCCCCTTTTAGGGGGCTCACACAAAGCCACCTTCTTTAGAAGGTGGTAATTTACTGCTGGTTAGGTTTATCCTTGGAGGCTTGGTGGGAAGCAAACTCCCGTTCCTCCGATGCCACAGTAACCATCAGGGTTTTTCGCCAAATATTGCTGGTGGTAGGTTTCCGCAAAGTAATACGGACCTGCTGGTTGTATTTCGGTGGTGATGTTCGCGCGTTGCTCTTCTTGCAGTGCTTGTTGATACAAGAGTTTCGATTTCTCTGCGCTCTCGAGCTGCTCCGTCGAATAAGTGTAAATTGCAGAACGATATTGAGTACCTAAGTCGTTACCTTGACGCATTCCCTGAGTTGGGTCGTGTTTTTCCCAAAAAACAGCCAGTAGCTTTTCTAATGAGATGACGCGTTCATCGAAAACGACTCGTACGACTTCTGTATGACCCGTTTTACCTGTACAGACCTCTTCATAGGTGGGATTGGGTGTGTACCCCCCAGCGTAACCGACCGAAGTAGATACAACGCCGTCGAGTTGCCAAAATACGCGCTCAGCGCCCCAAAAACAGCCCATTCCGAGCAAAATCTGCTGTTGGTGTGACGCCAGAGGCGCCTTTAGGTTAGATTTGTTTACAAAATGATGATCGTCAATCTGCATTGGTTGATCTCTACCTGGCAAGGCATCTTCTATACTGATCAATGTTTGTTTGTTGAGCATGGTATTTGTCCTTCAATACGTGTCTTAAATTTGCGAACTTTTTCATTTCGTCTGTATCTGATGCTGTGATGACATAGACCGCGTTAAACCTATTAATATTACAGACTTAGAATCTAATTGGCGTTATCATTATTTACGTTTACTTAACCTCATTCAGCCATAAAAGCATGATAAAAAAAGCTCTCCCCACCATTGTTGGCCTGTTTGCCTTTTCTCATGGTGCCTATGCCGATGTTTCTTTGACTTTGAAAGGCATTGATGGCGCTTTAGAAGAGAATGTCAGTGCGTATCTATCATCTATTCCAGAGAAGGATTACTCCACTTCTCTGCGTTTTCAAGCGAGATTAGATCAAAGTATCACTGAAGCGCTTAACGCGCTTGGGTATTATCATGCAAAAATTTCATACTCTATTCCTGAAGCGAATGATGAGTTAATTGTGCTCATCAAGCCGGGCTTGCCAGTGAAAGTGAAAGTCATGGATGTGGTCATCACTGGAGAGGCCAAGGACGATGAAGAGTTTGCAAAACTTATTGAGCGCTCTCCGCTCAAAGTTGGTCAAGTTTTGAATCAAGGCCAATACGACAGCCTTAAGTCAGGCATTCGTAACTTGGCGCTTCAGCGTGGTTACTTCAATGGTGAGTTTACGCTAAGTCGATTAGAGGTTATCCCTGATCTGAACGAAGCTAATGTCCGTTTGCACTACAGCAGTGGAATACGTTTCAATTTTGGCGACGTTTCTTTTATTGGCAACCACATCTGGGAAGACCGTGTCGCATCATTACAACCTTTTAAAGAAGGGGACCCATACAACGTTTCGAAGCTGGGCGAGTTTAATCAGAAGCTATCAAATACGGAGTGGTTTTCCTCAGTTTTTGTTGAGCCTGAATTGGATAGGCTTGATGATGGCCGAGACTTGCCAATTAAAGTGTCTTTATCTCCTGCTTCGAAGAATCAGATCGAGACGGGTATTGGTTACTCAACGGATGTCGGCGTTCGAGGAACGTTGAAGTGGAAGAAACCTTGGGTGAGCTCCCGAGGACACAGTTTCAACACTGCTTTATCCCTATCTAAGCCAGAGCAAACCGTGACTGCTTCTTACAAAATTCCTTTAGAAGATGTCGCTAACGATTATTATCAAGTTCAATATGGGCTTAAAAACCTAGACAACCGTGACACGCAGAGTATCGAGTCTAACCTTGCAGTGGAGCGTCATTGGTTAGCAGACGGTGGTTGGCATAATACCGTTTATGTTCGTCATTTGTACGAGAGCTTTACGCAAGGTTTACAAGATGATGAATTCAACTTCGTACTTCCAGGTGCGACATTTTCTCGGACTAGGGTTCGAGGGGGCAATATGCCAATGTGGGGAGACAAGCAAAGCATCACTATTGAGTATGGTGATACCGCTATGCTTTCTGAAACTAGAGTGCTCCGCTTAATTGGCTCGACTTCTTGGATTCGTGGTATTGGAGAGAATCATCGTGGTTTGTTCCGCTTAGAAGGTGGTGCGAATATTACCGATGAACTTGAAAAGCTATCACCGTCGCTGCGTTTCTTCGCAGGTGGTGACAATAATATTCGTGGTTACGGCTATGAATCTATTTCACCTGTGGATGAGAGTGGTGCTTTGACGGGTGGTAAATACATTGTTAGCAGTACATTAGAATACCAATATCGTGTTTATGGAAACTGGTGGGCTGCAACGTTTTACGATATTGGTGATGCGTTTAATGAAACACCAGATTGGAAATCAGGTGCTGGTGTTGGTATCCGCTGGGCGTCTCCGGTGGGCCCTGTTAGTTTTGATTTTGCATGGGGGTTGGATGCAAAACCAGAACGAGAGTTTCGTATCCACTTCTCATTGGGGCCTGAGCTATGATCAAAATGATGTTTAAGTGGACCAAATGGCTGTCGCTCAGTTTGATTGGTCTATTGCTGTTGCTCATCATTATTGTCGCGACAGTTTTGTTTACCCACCCAGGCCTCAAATTTGCCTTGTGGGGAGCTGAAAAAGCATTACCACAATTGCAGATTGAAAAAGTGCAGGGTTCATTGTTTCCTCGCTTCGAACTGCATAACGTCAGTTTTGTCGATGAGTCTTTGAATATCGACGCCAAAGTCGAGCGTTTAGCTTTGGCAGTGAACTTCCGCTGTTTCTTTGACCCTAAGGTCTGTGTCGATGAGTTAAGACTGCAGGGGCTTGACTTTAAGATGCCAGAGCTACCGCCAGCAAGCGAGGAGCAAGAGGAAACACCACCACTGCGTTCTATCAGTACGCCAGTGCCAATTTTTGTTAATAAAGTCAGCTTTAATGACATCAATGTCAATGTGCTGGGCAATCAAATTGATTGGCAAACATTCTCGACCGCTTTGTCGATGCAGGGTGATCGTTTGGTGATCGCACCTACCGCGTTGAAAGACATTAATGTGGCTTTAGCACCAAGTGAGGCTGAACCTGAAGCGGCTGCCGAGGAGCCGAAAGAAACTGACGTTACGCCGCAAGATATTGTGTTACCCGAAGTATGGATTCCACTGACGGTTGAAGCGCGTCGTCTTGATATTCACAATTTCAAACTGGCGGGTGAAACGCCAGTGATCGTCAATCATCTTGGTTTGGTTGCAAGAGCAGGCGGTGAACGTGTTGATGTCAAAACGTTAGAGCTCGACATGCCAGAAGTGGAAGGCAAGTTGAGCACACAAGTGACGCTTTCTTCTGATTACCCTATCAAAGCGCAACTGGACGCGTTAGTGAAGCAAGCGGATGCGAAGGGACAAAAACTGTCGCTTTCGGTCTCGGGTTCGGTTGGTGATTTGTCACTAAATGCTACGCTTTCTGAGCTTGTACAAGCGGAGATCAAAGGTGATATTCAACCGCTTAAAACGCAGTTACCGTTTGATGTCGTGATTAAAAATGTACAGGCGCAATGGCCGCTATTTGGACAAAGCGATTACCAGGTTTCTGTACCAAGCTTGGTGGCAAAAGGCTCACTTGATGGCTATGAAGTCGCATTAGAAACCAAAGCGTCAGGCAAAGATATTCCCGCCGTTGATGTCGCACTAAACGGCAAAGGTACGTTAGAGCAAATTGACCTCGAAAGCCTTGTAGTGAAAACCTTAGGGGGCGAACTCTCTGGGAAAGTCATGGCCAATTGGGCCGCGCCAATCAACTGGCAAGCTGACTTAAACCTGAAAAACATTCAACCAGGTTTAAAATGGAAAGAAGCCGAAGGGGATATTAGCGGTAATCTTTCGACTTCGGGGTCGTTAACAGAACAAGGCGGTTGGCAAGTCAGTTTGCCTAAGTTAGACATTGACGGCATTTTGCGAGGTTATCCGCTGAATGTTGAAGGGCAACTTGAAGCGTCTGATAAAAACGGCAAAGGCGAAGACATCCAACTTACCACTCAGGGTTTAGCGCTTTCTCATGGTCCAAACCAACTCAGTGCAAAGGGTAAGATCGATAAGCAAATTCTGATGGATGTTGAGGTTAACTTCCCTGATTTTGCGAAAAGTGTTCCGGATCTTGCAGGTAAAATGCAAGGTAAAGTCGCACTACGTGGTAGCTTGAAAGAACCAGACATCAATCTTGATCTCGCTTTAAATCAGATAAACTGGCAGCAACAGGCGAACGTAGAAACGATCACCTTAAAGGGTGATGTGAAGCCTCTGCCAGCACCAAAAGCGAACATAAGCCTAATTGCGAACAACATTACCTATGACGACATAAAAGTTGATAGTGCTGACCTTGAAGTCTCTGGGGATGAAAAACTGCATCAACTGACGCTCGATGTAGTGTCTGACCTGGTGTCGACCAGTTTAGAAATTGAAGGGACATTCCAGCAGAAACCAGAAATGATTTGGAATGGGGCGCTGCGCCGCTTGACGCTGAGCTCGCAACAAGGCCCGTGGGCGTTGCAAAAATCGACCGCGGTGAAGGTCAATATCGACAAACAGATCGCGAACGTTCAAGCGCATTGTTGGTTGCAAGCGGAGTCGAGCGTATGTCTAACCGAAGACATTAGTGTCGGTAAGAGTGGCCAGGCGAAGTTAGCTATCAATGATTTTGATTTTGACCAAATCAAACAATTCCTGCCGCCAGAAACCAAGCTGCAAGGCTCGGTTAATGCACAGGCTTTTGCTAAATGGGCACCAGAGAAAAAGCCTGAAGTAACCTTAAGTGTCAATATGCCAAAAGGCCAAGTTGAACAAGCGCTTGAACAGCCAATTAAAGTCGGTTGGGAAAGCTTCAACTTTAAAGCAGCATTAGCGAAAGACAAGCTTGATGCCGAGTGGCTATTTGATGTGAAAGATAACGGTGACTTGTCTGGTAAGGTTTCTTTACTGAATGTCTCGTCTGAAAAGCCCACTATTGATGGTAAGGTTTCACTCTCTACGTTCCACTTGGATTTCTTGGCACCGTTGATTGGTGAGTACAGCTTGTTTAAAGCAAACATGAATACTGACCTAGCGATATCAGGTGACGTCATGCATCCGAAGGTGAACGGCCAGTTCTTGATTGACCAAATGAAGCTACAGGGTGAAGTCACACCGATAGATATAAACTCAGGGCAGGTCGTCATCAACTTTAAAGGCCATCAAGCGGACTTGGATGCCGGAATTTTAACCCCGGATGGTGAGTTGAACGTTACCGGTGATGCCGACTGGCAGGACTTACAGAACTGGCGCACTAAAGCGCGTGTATTTGCTAAAGAGCTCAATGTTGATTTGCCTCCAATGGTAAAAATCAAAGTGGAGCCTGACATGACAATAGATGTGACCCCTCAGCTTGCGAAAATTGAGGGTGATATTAATTTGCCATGGGGCAGAATTGTCGTCGAAGAGCTTCCACCAAGTGCGGTAGGCGTATCGAGTGATACCGTTATTCTCGATAAAAACTTGCAGCCAGTGGACGATGTGGCTGCGATGCCGTTTGATGTGGAAACGAACATCAACATTAAAATTGGTGATGACTTCCAACTTGCCGCTTTTGGTTTAAAAGGTGGGTTGAAAGGGAACCTAAACGTGACACAAAAAGACAAAGGTCCTTTCATCGTTGGTGAAGTGAATGTTGTCGACGGTTCTTATCGTTCGTTTGGTCAGGACTTATTGATTAAAGAAGGTAAGATTCTGATGAATGGTCCACCAGATCAACCTTACTTGTCTATCAAAGCGATTCGTAATCCAGACAATACCCAAGATGATGTCATTGCGGGGGTACAAGTGTCAGGCCCAGCATCTGATCCGAGTATAGAAATTTTCTCAGAGCCCGCGATGAACCAAGCCAATGCACTTTCTTATCTACTTCGTGGTCAAGATATTGATGGTGAAGCCGGTGGTAATGCAATGACGACTACCTTAATTGGTTTAAGCTTGGCGAAGAGTGGTCGTGTGGTTGGTGAAATCGGTGAAGCCTTTGGCGTACAAGATTTACAGCTGGACACTGCTGGGTCGGGCGATGATTCGCAAGTGACGGTGAGTGGTTATATTCTGCCAGGTTTGCAGGTGAAATATGGTGTCGGCATCTTTAACTCCCTAGGTGAGTTCACTGTGCGTTACCGATTGATGCAAGACTTGTATTTAGAAGCAGTATCTGGTGTAGATAGCGCCGTTGACCTACTCTATCAGTTTGAGTTCGATTAAAGTGCTTTAACCTAAGCATACACAGTCATGACTAAGGAGTGGTTATGCAGCATTTGATTTTTGTCTACGGCACGTTACGCAAGGGAGAGTACAACCATCAGTATTTGCGCTCGGCGCAGTTTCTTGGTTTACATGAAACGGATGCTCAATTTGCAATGTATGACTTAGGCCCTTATCCAGCGTTGTCTGATGGGCAACGCTCGATTCAAGGTGAAGTGTACCTGATTGACAGTGAAACCTTATCTGAGCTAGATAGGTTAGAAGATGTGCCAGTGGAATATCGCCGAGAGAGCATCGTTACGCCTTTTGGCCAAGCTTGGATCTACTTATATCAAGATACTGAGCAATTAACCGAAGAAATCGCTTCCGGAGATTGGTGTCAAAAGGTGTGAGCTATACTGACATTATCAATAGCAACGAGCTAAACACTAAGGAGTCACGATGAAAGCATTCGTAATTGGAGTAATGGCGTTGCTTCTTGCTGCATGCGCACAAACAACACTACCGACTTCGAATAATGTGACCGATTGGCAAGTGTTTGGTAGGCAGTCAGCTTTAGATGGATTACGGGAGTTATCTGAGGAGCGAATTGCGAAGCTGGATGATGTTAACCATGCGACGCCAGAACTGATAATGGCTTATCAAGCGGGTTACCAGCAAGGCAAACAAGAGTATTGTGAGCAAAGTGCTTATATGCTCGGTGTTATCGGGCGGCCGTATTTTGGCATTTGTGATGATGTTGACCCCTTCTTTCAACATGACTACGACGCTGGACGAATGTCTTCAGCAGGCGCACCTATCTAGTTGACACAGGTAAGATGAAAGCAAAAGAGCTGCCCTAGAGCAGCTCTTTTTAATTTTGTATCAGCAGTGATGCTTATTTTTTCTGAGCTCGTTCGTAAGATTCTAGGATTTCAGCTTTGGCGGCAGCAACATCTGCCCAACCATCCACTTTCACCCATTTGCCTGCTTCAAGCTCTTTGTAACGCTCAAAGAATTGCGTGATCTGCGCTTTCAATAGTTCTGGGATATCGTCCACATCTTGGATGTGCTCGTACTCTTTCGAGATTTTTGAGTGGGGAACCGCAAACACTTTTGCATCTTCACCCGATTCATCTGTCATCTTCAAAACGCCAACAGGACGGCAGCGAATGACTGAACCTGGCATGAGTGGGTATGGTGTTGGTACCAATACGTCGACTGGGTCGCCATCAAGAGACAGGGTATTGTTCACGTAGCCATAGTTGCATGGGTAGAACATTGGTGCAGACATGAAACGGTCGACAAATACAGCACCAGAGTCTTTATCTACTTCGTACTTGATTGGATCTGCATTTGCAGGAATTTCGATAACGACATAGATATCTTCAGGCAGCGACTTGCCTGCTGGTACATGGTTTAAGCTCATTAGAATATTCCTTTTCATTAACGATGAGTCACACAAAAGCGGCTTCATCTGATGATAAATTCGCGTTTCACTTTAGCGACAAAAACGCGGCAGGTAAACACCTGCCGCGTTGGACAAAGGTCTGAAATTATTCTTCGTCGCGGTGCAGTTCAAGGAACTCTTCAACTTTGCGAACCATGTTCTTCGAACCCACAAAGAAAGGTACACGCTGGTGCAACTCAGTAGGCTTGATGTCCATAATGCGATTCACGCCGTCCGATGCAATGCCGCCAGCTTGCTCAATGAGGAATGCCATAGGGTTACATTCGTAAAGCAGGCGTAGCTTGCCTTGCGGGTGGCTTTGTGTGCTTGGGTAAAGGTAGATACCGCCTTTCAGTAGGTTGCGGTGGAAATCAGCAACCAGCGAGCCAATGTAGCGAGAAGTGTATGGGCGACCGTCTTCTGGCACGTTTTCTTGGCAGTACTTGATGTACTTCTTCACCCCTTGAGGGAAACGAATGTAATTACCTTCGTTGATGGAGTAGATCTTACCATCATCAGGAATCATCATGTTTTCATGAGAAAGACAGAAGCTGCCGATAGATGGGTCGTAAGTAAAGCCGTTTACGCCGTTACCAGTTGTGTATACCAACATGGTGGAGGAGCCGTAAATCACGTAGCCCGCAGCCACTTGTTTGTGACCAGGTTGTAGGAAGTCTTCTTCAGTTGGTGGAGTACCGATTGGAGAAACACGACGGTAAATCGAGAAGATAGTACCAACAGAGACGTTCACATCGATGTTAGAAGAACCATCAAGTGGGTCCATCAATACTACATATTTGGCGTTTTGGTTGAGTTCTTTATTGAACGCAACTGCTTCGTCTTCTTCTTCACTGGCAACGCCACACACTTGATCACGAGCTTCAAGCGCGGCTTTGAACTTATCGTTCGCGTAAACATCGAGCTTTTGCTGATCTTCACCTTGGACATTTTCCGTGCCTACAGCACCAGTGATATCACCGAGACCCGCTGCGTTGATTTCGCGGTTAACGATTTTTGCAGCTAAACGAATGGAGGCTAAAAGGGATGATAGATCACCGCTAGCGTGGGGGAAATCCGCTTGTTTTTCGACAATGAACTCGCCTAGGGTGCGCAGTCCTGACATGGTTAATCCTTACATTTTCATTTCATTGGGGGTAGTGCGCAAGTGAGCATCTCTTTATGGATGTTAAACGATTGCGCTGGATGTAAGTTTAAGTCGCAGATCTTTTTAATGGTAATGAAGTAACTGTTTGAGATCTCAATTTATTTGTAGACTTGTTTGAGGGATTCATCAGTAAGCAAGAGGTTGTACAGTCTGTGTTCAACCTTGTCATATTTGTGAAAGGGACTGCAAGAAGAAGGCTAAAGTCACTCGCTTTTCAGGCGGTAATCGCGATAATGAAAGCATTAAAGAACGCATTACAAGGTTTAGTTTATGCACATTCATATCTTGGGTATCTGTGGCACATTTATGGGCGGCGCTGCGATTTTAGCGCGCCAATTAGGGCATAAAGTCACTGGTTCTGATGCCAACGTTTACCCACCGATGAGCACGTTGCTTGAGTCTCAAGGTATTGAAATTATTGAAGGCTTCGACCCGTCTCAACTCGACCCTCAACCAGACCTTGTTGTGATTGGTAATGCCATGAGCCGTGGCAACCCGTGTGTCGAGCATGTGCTCAACACTAACATGCGTTACACCTCTGGCCCGCAGTGGCTCAACGAGTTTTTGCTGCATGATCGGTGGGTATTGGCGGTATCGGGTACACATGGGAAAACGACTACGTCGAGCATGCTTGCTTGGATACTTGAAGATTGTGGTTATCAACCGGGTTTCTTAGTCGGTGGGGTACTCGGTAACTTCGGAGTGTCTGCTCGTTTGGGTGAAAGCATGTTTTTTGTCGTTGAAGCGGACGAATATGACAGTGCTTTTTTCGATAAGCGTTCTAAGTTTGTGCATTACCATCCTCGCACTTTAATCATGAACAATCTTGAGTTTGATCATGCTGATATCTTCGATGATCTAGAAGCGATCAAGCGCCAATTCCATCATTTAGTGCGAACGGTTCCCGGCAATGGCTTAATCTTAGCTCCGAAGCAAGACCAAGCTTTGGCGGATGTATTCGAGCGTGGTTGCTGGACAGAAAAGCAGTTTTCAGGTGTTGATGGCGACTGGCAAGCGCACAAATTAGTGCTTGATGGCTCAAAATTTGACGTTGCGTTGCAAGGCGAGAAGGTTGGTACCGTCGAATGGAATTTGGTGGGTGACCACAATGTGGATAATGCGCTGATGGCAATCGCTGCTGCACGACATGTTGGAGTCACTCCGGATCTTGCTTGCCAGGCATTAGGGCGTTTCATCAATACCAAGCGCCGTTTAGAGCTGAAAGGTGAAGAACAAGGTGTGACGGTTTACGATGATTTTGCGCATCACCCAACGGCAATTGAACTTACTGTCGGTGGTTTGCGTAACAAGGTAGGTGAAAAACACATCCTTGCTGTGTTGGAGCCGCGTTCTGCCACCATGAAGCGAGGTGTACACAAAAACACACTTGCAGAGTCACTACACAGTGCAGATGAAGTCTTCTTGTTCCAGCCAGATAATATCGAGTGGTCTGTGCAAGACATTGCCGACCAATGCACACAGCCAGCGTTTGTCGATGCGGATATAGATAACTTTGTAGCCAAGATCGTCGAACGTGCGCGACCAGGTGACCAAATTCTAGTCATGAGTAACGGTGGCTTTGGTGGTATTCACGGAAAACTTCTTGAGCAGTTAAAACAAAAAGCCTGATTGATATGCAAAACAAAACACAACCCTCTCATAAAAAAGCCATCACGTTGGCATTAACGGGTGCTTCTGGTGCTCCCTACGGCCTTCGTCTTTTAGAATGCTTGGTTGCGGCGGATTATCATGTCTACGTTCTGATTTCTTCGGCGGCTCGTGTTGTGATGGCAACCGAGCATAATCTTAAGTTGCCAAGTGGCCCAGAAGCGGCGCAGCAAGCATTGGTAGAGCACCTGAACTGCAATCCAAATAACATCACCGTTTGCGGTAAAGACGATTGGTTCTCGCCGGTTGCGTCTGGTTCTGCTGCACCTAAGCAAATGGTGGTTTGCCCATGCTCTGCGGGAAGCGTTGCGGCCATAGCACATGGTATGTCGGACAACTTGATCGAACGGGCCGCTGATGTAGTAATGAAAGAGCGCGGGCAGCTGTTGCTCGTGGTTCGCGAAACGCCATTTTCAACGCTACATCTGGAGAACATGCACAAGCTATCGCAAATGGGCGTCACCATCATGCCAGCGGCTCCGGGTTTCTACCATCAGCCAAAGAGCATTGAAGACTTAGTGGATTTTATGGTGGCGAGAATTCTCGACCACTTAGGTATTGAGCAAGGTTTAGTGCCTCGTTGGGGTTATGACCAGCGTTCGTGAGCTGATTGTGTAACCACTCAAATACCTTTACAATCCATCCAACTCATCGGGGAGCAAACCCATTTAGCATTGAGTCAATCAATGCATTGGGGCGCTGAGACCTAAGTGTTTAACTAGGGACCCGTATTACCTGAACCAGATAATGCTGGCGTAGGAATTGAGTCTGGATATTGGAAGTCCTTAATAGCCGCCTCAAACCCTGTGCCGCTCAACTTATTTCTCTGAAATACTCATGGAGAGCGAGCAGTGAAACCCACTCTAAATCTGATTGCCCTAGCTGCAATTACTTCAACTTCAGCGTTTGCTGCTGAAAACCCATTAACTATTTATACCTACGATTCTTTTGCCGCAGATTGGGGGCCGGGTCCTAAAATCGAGCAAGCTTTTGAAGCAAAATGTGGCTGTGACGTTAACTTCGTAGCGTTGGACGATGGTGTGTCGATTCTGAATCGTCTTCGTCTTGAAGGCGGTAATAGCAAAGCGGACATCGTATTAGGTTTGGATAACAATCTGATGGCAGAAGCGAAGAAAACCGGTCTGCTTGCCGAGCACAATGTAGATACGTCCAATACAGTGTTACCAAACGGTTGGAGTGACACGACGTTTGTACCGTACGATTACGGCTACTTCGCGTTTGTGTACAACAAAGAGAAACTGGCTAATCCGCCGAAAAGCATGAAAGAGCTGGTGGAAACGCGCGACGATCTGAAAGTGATTTACCAAGATCCGCGGACTTCAACGCCGGGCCAAGGCTTAATGCTATGGATGAAATCTATTTATGGCGACGATGTGACGCAAGCGTGGCAGAAGCTAGCGAGCAAAACCGTAACGGTCACGAAAGGTTGGTCTGAGGCGTATTCTATGTTCCTCAATGGTGAGTCCGATTTAGTGCTTTCTTACACCACTTCACCTGCGTACCACTTAATTGCGGAAAACGATTCGAAGTTTGCTACGGCGAATTTTGCTGAAGGCCACTACATGCAAGTTGAAGTAGCCGCCAAAGTGAAAGGGGCAAAAAACTCAGAACTTGCTGATCAATTTATGAGTTTCATTTTAAGTGATGAGTTCCAATCGGCGATGCCAACGGGTAACTGGATGTACCCAGTCACTGACGTTGAGTTACCTAAAGGTTTTGAAACTTTGAGTGTTCCAAGCAAGTCGTTGAGCTTTAGTGCTGATGAAGTGGCAAAAATGCGTAAGTCTTGGATTCGCGAATGGCAAAGCGCATTGACGTTTTAGCTGACGTTTCCATCCTCATCTGAATGAGATAGGTTTTACCTTTGAATTCTGTTCCAAAAATAGGTTTAGGGGTCGCGATGATCATCGCGACCTTTGTTATTTCTGCCCTAGGTGCTTTGATTGTTCAAGCCCCTTCACTTGATGTGTCTGTGGTATGGGGCGACCCGTACTATCAACATGTCACCAAGTTCAGTTTCTACCAAGCGTTTCTTTCCACATTGCTCAGTGTTGGCTTTGCCATTCCAGTAGCGCACGCACTTTCGCGTCGCCAATTTATTGGTAAATCATTACTGCTTAAGCTGTTTGCATCGACACTGGTTTTGCCGGTTTTGGTTGGTGTTTTTGGGCTGTTAGCGATTTATGGCAACAGTGGTTTGTTGGCGCAGTGGTTGCAAAGTTTCGACACTAAACTGCCATTCTCTATTTACGGTTTGAACGGCATTTTACTCGCCCATGTGTTCTTTAATTTACCTTACGCGGCACGATTGCTTCTGCAAGCCTTGGAGTCTATTCCTGCCGAGCAGCATAAGCTTTGCGCGCATCTTGGGATGAGCCATTGGGATAAGTTTCGCTGGGTAGAATGGCCGCGTTTAAGGCAGCAGCTTCCCCACGTTTGTGGGTTGGTGTTTATGTTGTGCTTTACCAGTTTTGCCACTGTAATGGCGTTGGGGGGCGGGCCAAAATCCACCACCATTGAATTGGCCATTTACCAAGCGATTAAGTTTGATTTTGATTTACAAGCTGGGGCGTTATTGGCGCTGTGGCAGATGCTGTTATGTGGACTGCTTGCTATTGGAGTGCAGAAGTTAACAAGGCCTGTTTCTATCAGTGCTGGAAGCACATCGGTACAGCAATATTTAACGAAGGATCATGGGTGGTCAAAAGCTTGGGATAGCTTTTGGATCATAGGTGCCTTTTTACTGGTAATACCGCCGTTATTGATGGTGTTACTGAGTGGCATCAACCAACAAGTTTGGACAGTATTAACCGATGAGCGTTTTTGGTCTGCGCTATTGAACTCCCTCAAAGTCGCCTGTGTCGCTAGCGCGCTTGCGGTCGCTGCAGGGGTGTCCATACTATTGACCAGTCGCCGTTGGCGGTTGCAGTACAAAAACACGCGAGCCGATCAGATTGAGTTAATCGGCACCGTTATTTTGGTGACTCCAGGTCTGGTGATTAGCACCGGTTTATTCTTACTACTGCGCGCATTTACCGATGTTTTTAGCTTGGCATTTTTTGTCGTGATTTTGGTGAACGGTTTAATGGCTTTGCCTTACGTGATCAAAACGCTAGCGCAGCCAATGCTGCACATTGAACAACAGTATCAGTATGTATGTGCCAGCTTAGGCATGCGTGGCTGGCAACGGTTTAAAGTGGTGGAGTGGCAGGCGCTACGCAAGCCGTTTGCACATGCGTTTGCGATCAGCTTTATGTTTGCAATAGGGGATTTAAGTGCCATAGCACTGTTTGGTGGACAAGAGTTTCGTACCTTACCTCTGTATTTGTTCCAGTTGCTTGGCAGTTATCAGATGGACGCAGCTGCGGTGGTATCGGTGACCCTATTGTTGTTGAGTGTGGGCTGTTTTGCCTTGATTGAGAAAGTATTGAAAACGAAGGAGAGAGCGTAATGTTAGTGTTGGATGATGTGCAGTACACCTACCAACGTGAACTGTTTCGTTTTGACTTAACGATTGAGCAAGGACAGATTGTATCGCTGATGGGACCAAGTGGGGCAGGGAAGTCAACCTTGCTGGCGTTGGTGGCAGGATTCATCCATCCTGACCGTGGTGATATTTGTGTTGATGGTGAGTCCATTGTGCGTAAAGAGCCTTATCTGCGTCCGTTCTCTATGTTGTTCCAAGAGCACAATTTGTTTGCTCACTTATCGGTGCGTGACAACATCGGTTTGGGCTTACACCCAGGGCTAAAGCTTACGGTGGACCAAAATCGTCAGATTGAACAAGCCGCGCAGCAAGTTGGTGTTGCAGAGTACCTCGACCGTTTGCCAGAGCATCTTTCTGGTGGCCAGCGTCAACGTGTTGCCTTAGCGCGTTGTTTTGTTCAGCCTCATCCCATGTGGCTGTTGGATGAGCCGTTCTCGGCGCTTGATCCGGTGTTGCGTGAAGAGATGCTGAGCTTGGTAAAAAAACTGGCAGCAGAGCGGGGAATAACCGTATTGATGGTCACGCACCATTTAAGCGATGCCAAAGCGATTGCCAGCCACTTTGTGTTTGTGGCGGATGGTAAAGTGGAAGCCGCGGGTGATATGTCTGCATTGAGTGAACAGCATGCTAGTGAGAAGCTTGCGGCATTTATCCGAGCCGCATGCTAGTGCCTGATAGTTGCTAGGTCATGCTTCTCCGCAACACAAACCATGCCTAGGGCCAAATTCAAATTGAGATCTTAAGCTCATGATATGGTCAATCATTGCTTGTACGCGCCGTGGGCGGTTTGCTCCAGGACGATAGACTAGATAAATAGGCATTGGTACCGTGTGCCATTGCGGCAACACTCTGACTAAGGTGCCACTTTCTAGCTCTTGCGTCATGTTTTGCACAGGTAAGTTAGCGATGCCTAGTCCTTTAAGTGCGCCTTTTAATATTGCTTCTACAGTTGTACTTGAGAAGTTACTGGTTATTGAAACATTGACGGTATTATCGTGTGAGATCAGCGTCCAAGGCCCTATTTCTGAAACATATTGATACCTCAAACAGTTGTGTTTTGTCAGGTCTTCTGGCGTTTCAGGTACGCCGAACTCAGCTAAATACTCAGGGCTAGCAGCCAGGACTCGAGTCGTATAGCCTAATTTTTTTGCGATCAATCGATCATCAACTATCTGACCGACTCGAATTGCCATATCAAAGCCGTGTGAAAACAGATCAACAAAATCGTTCGATGCTTCTAACGCAATTTGTACTTTTGGCCATTGTTTTAAAAATGGCAAAAAGATGTGTTCCGCCATATACGCATCCAACGCTGGTGGCGCGGAAATACGCAGCCGGCCTTGGATCTGTTGTTCCATCTCCAGTACGTCATGGCCAATTGAGTGGAATTCCTCAACTAAGCTTGCAGCACGCTCTAAAACCATTTGGCCAGCTTCGGTGATCACTAACTTTCGGGTTGTGCGCTCTAGGAGTTTGGCTTCAAAGTGTTGTTCGAGTTTGGTTATGGCTTTACTAACAGTAGATTTCGGTAGGTTTAACTCCAGCGCGCACTTGGTTAAGCTCAGTAGTCGACAGCTTGTGACAAAGATAGAAAGCGTTCTAAAGTCAATTGTTTCTAAATTGCGAACAATCACTTTCAATTATCCATATTGTTTCAATATTAATCTGATTATAGTCTGGCACCTCATCCTTAGCCATCAAGTTATTGTCATTTGAGGTAAACAACATGTCCAACTCTGTAGACTTATTTTCTCCTATCGAACTCGGTCAATTAGCATTAGATAACCGTGCTATTATGGCGCCTTTAACGAGAGCTCGTGCTGGCGCAGACCATATTCCTAATGACCTTATGGTTGAATACTACGCTCAACGTGCGAGTGCCGGACTTATCATTGCTGAATGCACCATGGTGATGGAAGGTACGTCTGCTTTTATGGCAGAACCGGGCATTTACAACGAAGAGCAAATCGCAGCTTGGAAAAAGGTAACGGATGCGGTTCATGAGAGAGGCGGTAAGATTGTACTGCAAATTTGGCATGCGGGACGAGCTTGTCATCCTGATCTGAATGAAGGAAAAACACCTGTAGCGGCGAGCGCATTGGCCATTCGTGATGAATTAGTCCATACCCCTTCGGGTAAGCAAGCATATACGGTACCACGAGCACTCGAAGTGGATGAGATAGCTTCCATTGTTGCGGCGTTTAAACAAGGTGCAGAAAACGCCAAGAAAGCCGGCTTTGATGGGGTCGAGATACATGGCGCCAATGGTTATCTTATTGATAACTTCCTTCGTGACGGCTCAAATTTACGTACCGATGAATACGGTGGCTCGGTTGAAAATCGTGCTCGATTTTTACTTGAGATAGTGAAAGAAGTCGTTGAGGTGTGGGGACCCGGAAGAGTCGGTCTGCGTACATCTCCGCTAAATGGATTTAATGACATGAAAGACAGTGATCCAGTTGGTTTGGTGCGTTACTTAGCAGAGCAACTTAATTCTTTCGATCTTGCTTATTGGCACGTGATGCGTGCGGATCTGAAAGGCGTACAAAAAGCAGATGTTCTCAAGCCAGCACGCGAAAACTATCAAGGTCACTTAATGGCGAACGTGGGCTACAGTGCACAAGAAGCGGCAACAGCAATTGCAGAAAACAAAGTTGATGTGGTCGCATTTGGCGTTCCCTTTATCGCAAACCCAGATTTAGTTGAGCGATTTAAGAAAAATGCACCTCTTAATGAGGCGAAACCAGAACACTTTTATTTGGGGGGAGCAGAAGGTTATACCGATTACCCAGTGATGGCATAACCCTTACTTGTTTCATATAAAAAGGACGCTAATGTTAGCGTCCTTTTTCGTTTCTGTATTTACTTAGCCTTGCGGTTTTACGACCATCACATTGATTGGAGAATATTCCACAACCTTACTCGCGACAGAGCCAAGCATTACTTTATTGATTTTAGAGCGCTTGTGGCTTGGCATAATGATGAGATCAGCGCCTAAACGTTCTGCATAATCAAGAATGGTCGCGTAGGCCTTGCCTTCAGCAACATGCACTTGGTAAACCACATCTTCAGCAATATGCTCATTAGCGAAAGTTTTTAGTTGCTGCTTCACGTCTTGCTTCATTTTGGCCGCAGCATCTTTCGGAAAGTATGTGGCAACCATCGACATGTGAATACCAGGTAGTACAGTCAGAAGATGGATTTGAGCATTTGCTTGCTTTGCCTGCCAAACCGCTAGTTCAACCGCTCGGTCTGAAAAGCCTTGGTCATTTAGATCAACCGGAACAAGAATTTGTTTGTACATTCAATGTCTCTCATTAAGGCCCCTTTATCCTCGGGGCCAAATCGGTTATGCGCTCAATTGTTCCTTACGAGCACGACGTTTTTGGTTCATTGCAAGCACCAGCAAAATCATTAAGCATGGTACAAACACCCACTCTTTCATCGGACGGTCTGCATCCTGGATAACCCACTTGATTTCCCAATCAAAGTCGATACCTGCGGACTCTGCTGGACTACCAAATTCAACCATATCGACAATCATTTTGTTGTCACTTTCGGTCAGCATCAGACCCATAGATGAAATACGTGCGTCTGCTGTTGTCGCACTGTCTTCGAATGGAAGACGAACCGTTTTCTCAATGTAGTCGCCCTCAAGGTTTTCACCGGCAACACGTAACTCCAATGATTCTCCTACATTTAGTGTTTCCGTGATTTGAGCTACCTCAACGCCAGGAGAAAGAACTTTCGCTGGGTACAGCATGTCCCACCAAAAACCTGGACGGAAAAACGAAAATGTCAGTACTAATAATAGGACTGTTTCCCACCACTTGTTACGCGTGAACCACCACCCTTGAGTTGCCGCAGAGAATATCAGCATTGCAATGATCGATGAGATGACTGTGAGTGCCAAATGCCACCAAGAGTCGATCCCCATTAACAATAGCTGGGTATTGAACACAAACATGAACGGCAAAATAGCGGTTCGAATATCGTAAGTAAAACCTTGGATACCAGTACGAATTGGATCTGATTTCGCAATTGCTGCTGCTGCAAAAGCCGCAAGGCCTACAGGTGGGGTATCGTCGGCCAAAATACCAAAGTAGAAAACGAACAAGTGCACCGCTATCAACGGAATAATTAAGCCATGCGCTGCGCCGAGCGTAACAATAACCGGCGCCATTAGCGTAGAGACCACGATGTAGTTCGCCGTTGTTGGCAGACCCATCCCCAGAACCAAGCTAATGATGGCGGTAAACAGCAGCATAAGAATGATGCTGCCACCAGAGATAAACTCGACGAAGTCGGTCATCACTAGGCCGATACCCGTTAGTGTAACAACACCAACAACGGTGCCCGCTGCCGCGGTTGCAACGCCGATACCAATCATATTGCGCGCACCAGAAACTAAGCTCTCGGCAAGATCGACAAAGCCATCTTTGGTTTGCTGAAGCATGTCTCCTTGCTTTGACAGCAGTGCAATCAACGGACGTTGAGTCAGCAAAATGAAAATCATGAATACCGTTGCCCAGAATGCCGAAAGGCCAGGTGAGAAACGTTCGACAGTCAAACACCAAACCAATACGACGATAGGGAGTAGGTAGTGCAAGCCTGACTTAACGGTTGGGCCAGGATCAGGTACTTCTGTTAATTCTGCATCAATCTCAATTGCGCCATCTTGCACGTGATTTGCTGAGACTTTCACCAACCCAACGTACGCGATTAATAGTGCGACGGTAACAATTGGTGTCGCGGCATCACCAAAGACGTCCTTTGTCCAACCCACTCCGTAGTAAACCAATGCGCTGATCACACACAATCCTAAGATTGTGCCAGTAAAGGACAGCAGACTTTGTACTAGTGTTGGATTGTGGCGACGAGGAAGGCCTGTCATGCCTGCTTTACATGCTTCAAGGTGAACAATGTAAATTAAAGCAATATAAGAGATTAGCGCTGGAAGTAGGGCAGCTTTAATCACCTCAACGTAGGAGATACCGACGTATTCCACCATCAAAAATGCTGCTGCACCCATGATTGGCGGTGTTAACTGACCATTGGTTGAAGCCGCTACCTCTACCGCACCCGCTTTTGTGCCGGGAAAGCCAACACGCTTCATCAGTGGAATGGTAAAGGTGCCAGTTGTTACTACGTTTGCGATTGAAGAACCAGAAACCAGACCAGATAAACCTGATGCAACAACGGCCGCTTTAGCAGGGCCACCTTTCATATGGCCAAGCAACGAGAAGGCAACTTTAATGAAGTAAGCACCAGCACCAGCGCGTTCCAGCATTGCTCCAAACAATACAAACAAGAAGACAAAAGAGGTAGAAACACCTAGCGCAACTCCAAATACGCCTTCAGTTGTTAGCCACAAGTGAGACATGGCCTTGTTCAAGCTTGCCCCTTTGTGCGCGATAACGTCAGGCATGTAAGGGCCTGCAAAGGTGTAAGTAAGGAAAACAGCAGCCACGACCATTAATGGTGGACCAAGTGCTCGGCGTGTTGCTTCTAAAAGGAGGAGCATACCGATAACAGCAACAACGATATCAACTGTTGTCGGTGCGCCTGAGCGTCCTGCTAGCTCAGTATAAAAAAGGTATATATAGGCTGCTGAAAAGCTGCCTGCCAACGCGAGTATCCAATCAACAAGAGGGATATGATCGCGAGGAGAATTCTTCATCGCTGGATAAGCAGTGAAAGCCAAAAAGATCGCGAAAGTAAGGTGGATAGATCGCGCTTCCGTGTCGTTCAGTACGCCAAAATTGAAAATAAATGGTAACGGGGATGCGTACCATAATTGAAATAGTGACCAACACAGAGGAACAAACCAAAGGATTCGTCCTTGCATTCCCGAAGGGCTACGTGCACCTGTGTCTGCCTGAGCCACCATTTCTTGCACATCTTGTGACGGAGCTTGATTCGTCGCCATGTACTTTTTCCTTATTATTGATGGTCCTGTCTGATTTTTATCGAGAACCACACTTCGCCTCTATCAGTGTAGTGAATGGAGCGAAGTTTGCTTTCGAGTATTTTGCTGCCTGAACTCAAAGTGTTGATTGTTGGATACTCTGTTAGGCGGCGTTTAAGTTTTCTTGGGTATGAGCTCGCAGTTTTCAGAAGAAAACTGGCGAATGAAGCATGCAGTTAGAACGTGCTACAACCTGTATGCTCAAACAGGCAGAAAATATTCTTTCCTGCCTGTATGTAGAGTCTGAGGTAATTACTTAATTAGACCCATTTCTTTGTAGTATTTTTCTGCACCTGGGTGAAGAGGAATAGAAAGACCAGCTTTCACCATGTCTTCTTTCTTCAAGTTTGCGAATGCAGGGTGTAGACGTTTGAAGGTATCAAAGTTTTCAAACACAGCTTTTGCCACGTTGTAAGCGACATCGTCTGAAACATCAGAGGTCGTTACCATTGTTGCTGCAACACCAAAGCTGTTTACGTCTTTGTCTGTACCGCGGTACATACCAGCCGGTACTGAGCTAAAGGCGTAGTATGGGTTGTCGGCAACAATTTTATCGATTTTAGGGCCTGTTGCTGAAACTAGCTTCGCATCACATGATGTGGTTGCTTCTTTGATTGAACCGTTCGGGTGGCCGACCATGTAAATGAAGGCGTCAATTTTGTTATCACAAAGTGCCTGAGAGCGTTCAGAGCCTTTTAGCTCAGACGCCAATTTGAAGCTGTCGTTTGTCCAACCCATCGCTTCCATGACAACGCCCATCGTTGCACGGTCACCAGAGCCTGGGTTACCGATGTTTACTCGCTTACCTTTCAGGTCTTCAACGTTTTCAATACCTGAATCTGCACGCGCAATGATGTTGAAAGGTTCTGTATGAAGAGAGAACATTGCGCGTAGCTTCTTGTACGGGCCTTGTTCTTCAAACTTGCTCGTACCGTTGTAGCCGTGGTACTGCCAATCCGATTGCACGATACCAAAATCTAATTCGCCTGCACGGATAGTGTTAACGTTGTAAATTGAGCCACCAGTCGATTCTACTGAACAACGGATGTTGTGGTCTTTACGACCTTTATTTACCAACTTACAGATAGCACCACCAGTTGGGTAGTAAACACCTGTCACAGAGCCAGTACCGATGGTAATAAACTCTTGAGCGTTAACTGCGCCTGCGCCCATTACGGCTGCAGCGATAGCGCCTACTTTGAGAAGTTTGTTAAATGCCATGAATTTCCCTTCCTTATATTCATTATTTACCCGGAAATAACCATAAATCACTTCTGGAGTTTCCTATTTGGAAACGGCACCTTTTTCAATCCAATCGTTTGAAAAAGCGAGCGAATCATAACAAAAAATTGGCAGAAAATTATCCAATTGTTAAATGTTATAGTTGATAAGTCTGAATTTTGTATCAGGGGATAGGATTCAATTTGTGATTTAATTCTTTTTATAACAATTACTTAATTAACGTTTAGTGACTGAAATGAAAAAGATCAATTGCGTGATGTTAATCACAAAATGGGTGGTTAAAGAACGAGCGGAGTAAGCAAAAAATTTACATAAATTATGGGCTACAAAATGAGACTTCTTTTATAACCCACAATGAGTTAGCTGATTGAAGCTTTATAGAACTTAACCAGTATATTCGAACAGCTCGCACACTGATTTGAAGAGTTGCTCAGTCGTAATTGCCATGGTTGGCGTAATGAAAATGGTATCGTCACCCGCGACAACGCCAAGAATACCTTCGGATTTACCGAGTGAATCAAGCAAGCGAGCAATCAACTGTGCTGCACCTGGGCCGGTGTGAATTACCACTAACGCTGCATTACGATCGATGTCTAGTACCAGTTCACGCAGAGAGCTGCTGACTGTTGGGACACCTAGCTCAGCAGGAAGACAGTAAACCATTTCCATTTTTGCATTGCGCGTACGGACGGCGCCAAATTTAGTCAGCATACGTGAGACTTTAGATTGGTTGATACTCTCAAACCCTTGCTGTTTGAGTGCGTCAACAATCTCGCCCTGTGAGCCAAAGCTTTCTTCTTTTAACAGGGCTTTAAAGGCGCGAACTAAGTTGTCTTGTTTTTCTGAATTGCGCATAGTCATTACAAATCTCTTATTACGGGTCAGCAATTTTGCATATTCTCGCATATATATTCAGGCGGTGCCAAAGAGTCCCAGGATTATGTTAGATGCGTCACTGTAAACTATATACCACATAGAATTCTTTAGCGCGCTGAAGTAGGGCTGTATCTGTTTTCTTGAATTCCTTGTCATTTCAACAGAATAAAAGAATAATCCAAGCCCCATTTGTAGCACGGTAACAGCGAGTTGCGCGAGGTCGCAAAGCTAGCGTTAATTGATTGTAATCAAGTTGTGATTCCGATAGCTTTATTTAAGTTGGTTACAAACTACCCTACGAATACGTTTATAAGAGAAATACTCTCAAGGAGAACTACATGAAAGTAGCCGTTATTGGTGCCGCTGGTGGCATCGGTCAAGCCCTGGCCCTTCTACTTAAGAACCGTCTTCCTGCTGGTTCTGATCTAGCCCTATATGATATTGCTCCAGTAACTCCTGGTGTGGCCGCTGATCTTAGCCACATCCCTACGCCAGTTTCTATCAAAGGTTACGCTGGTGAAGATCCTACTCCAGCACTAGAAGGCGCGGATGTTGTGCTAATTTCTGCTGGTGTTGCGCGTAAGCCAGGTATGGATCGTGCGGATCTATTTAATGTAAACGCTGGTATCGTTAAATCGCTAGCGGAGAAGATTGCGGTTGTTTGTCCGAAAGCTTGTGTTGGTATCATCACAAACCCTGTAAATACAACAGTGCCAATTGCTGCTGAAGTTCTTAAAAAAGCGGGTGTTTATGATAAGCGTCGTCTATTTGGTGTAACAACGTTGGATGTTATCCGTTCAGAAACGTTTGTTGCTGAGCTAAAAGACAAAGATCCAGGTGACGTTCGCGTGCCAGTAATTGGTGGTCACTCTGGCGTAACGATCTTACCTCTACTGTCTCAAGTGGAAGGTGTTGAGTTTACAGCTGAAGAAGTAGAAGCATTAACGAAACGTATTCAAAATGCAGGTACTGAAGTTGTAGAAGCGAAAGCGGGTGGTGGTAGTGCAACACTATCAATGGGCCAAGCTGCATGTCGCTTTGGTCTGTCTCTGGTTCGTGCTCTTCAAGGTGAAGAAGGCGTAGTTGAGTGCGCTTACGTTGAAGGCGACGGCGAACACGCGACTTACTTTGCGCAACCTGTGAAACTGGGTAAAGAAGGCGTTGAAGAAGTACTAAGCTACGGCAAACTCAGCGATTACGAAAAGTCTGCATTAGGCGGTATGCTAGAAACACTAAATGGCGACATCAACATTGGTGTTGAATTCGCAAAGTAATCTAGAAAGCCTATATAAGAAGAAAGCCGATCATTTTGATCGGCTTTTTTGATCCTTGATTTCTCAACTTCGTAAAAATGGTCGAATAAAACCACGTAGTGAAGGAGAAGATGATGGAAGCGAGTCGAATCCGTAAAGGCATGGTTGTTGAGTGCCAACAAGGCGTCGGTACGATATTAGTGGTCGACCATGAAGCAGAGACGGTATTGTTGTCCAAACAAGGGACTGAACAGCAACTCGCCGTTAGCTTTGATGAAATAGAAGATGATCCACAACTGCATGGCGGTAGTGACAGATATTACTAGCGCCTCGGGCGTCGTCATTAGGTATCAAACGTAAAAAAGGAAGAGTATGCTCTTCCTTTTTGCTATAAGTCTTGCGTTATGGGTAGCTATTGATTACTTCGTGCGTTGTACTGCGACATGAGCCAGAGTAACAAGCGCTTGTTTGTATTCAGACTCTGGCAACACTGATAGTTCTGCGATTGCTTTGTCTGCTTCTTCTAGAGCTTTTTGCGTTGTGTATTCCAGAGAGCCTGCTTCTTTCATGACCGCAAGAATTTCTTCTAAGCGATCCATGCCATTCGCTTTCTCAATCGCTTCACGAATCATGATGGCGTTTTCTGGTGTGGTATTACGCATAGCATGGAGTAGAGGTAAAGTTGGCTTGCCTTCGGCCAAGTCATCACCCACATTTTTACCCATGTCTTCGCCATCAGAAGTGTAATCCATGACGTCATCAATGAGCTGAAACGCAGTGCCTAGATACTTACCGTAATTTTGCATTGCGATTTCCACATGCTCAGGAGCATCATTTAAGATTGCACCGATTTGAGTTGCGGATTCAAATAAGCGCGCAGTCTTAGAGTAGATGACTTGCATGTAGCTTTCTTCTGTCGTGTCAGGGTCGTTACAGTTCATCAACTGCTGTACTTCACCTTCGGCGATCACGTTTACGGCATTGCTCATTAGTTTAAGGATCTTCATGGATCCTAGTTCCGTCATCATCTGAAATGAGCGTGTATAGATAAAGTCCCCAACTAATACGCTAGCCGCATTGCCAAATGCTGCATTCGCAGTGGCTTTACCACGGCGCATGTCTGATTCATCTACCACGTCATCATGCAGCAAAGTCGCTGTATGGATGAACTCAATAAACGCAGCTGCCATTGTATGACCATTGCCTTGGTAACCAAGTGCACGGGCTGACAGTATCGCTAAAAGCGGTCTTAGACGTTTGCCTCCACCACTCACGATATAAAAACCGAGCTGGTTGATTAAAGAGACATCAGAATTAAGTTGGGCTTGAATTGTTTCATTCACTTTTGCCATGTCATCGGCAGTAAGCGCTTGGATAGTTTTAAAATCCATCGTATATCCGGCTGAAGTTAGACCCTGCAAGGCTTATTCGATTTATATAATTGTCGAATAATACACTAAAAAACGTTGATTAATACATTACTAAAGGGCATGATTGCCGCACTTTTCTTTGGCGATTAGCTTTTCGCCAATTTTTTCAAAATATGGCTTGTCATAGGAGCATCTATTCTGTAGAATCTGCGCCCTATTGATGATTAGTTTAGCGCACACCCTCAAGAAAGGCTGTGCGGAAAAAGCGGAGTAAAATATGTACGCTGTTTTCCAATCTGGTGGTAAACAACACCGTGTAAGCGAAGGTCAAACTCTTCGTTTAGAGAAATTAGACGTTGAAACTGGTGCAACTGTAGAATTTGATAAAGTTCTTCTTGTTGCTAACGGCGAAGACATCAAAGTTGGTGCTCCTCTTGTAGAGGGCGGCAAAATTGTTGCTGAAGTTGTACAACACGGTCGTGGCGATAAAGTTAAAATCGTTAAGTTCCGTCGTCGTAAGCACTCTCGTAAGCAACAGGGTCACCGTCAGTGGTTCACTGAAGTGAAGATCACTGGTATCAACGCTTAATCTATTAGGAGAGTTTAACAATGGCACACAAAAAAGCTGGTGGTTCTACTCGTAACGGCCGCGATTCAGAAAGCAAACGTCTAGGTGTTAAGCGTTTCGGTGGTGAATCTGTACTTGCAGGTAACATCATCGTTCGTCAACGTGGTACTAAGTTCCACGCTGGTAACAACGTAGGTATCGGTAAAGACCACACTCTATTCGCTCTTACTGAAGGTAAAGTGAAGTTCGAAGTGAAAGGTCCTAAGAACCGTAAGTTTGTAAGCATCGAAGCTGAGTAATTAGGTTTTTAACCAAATTACTTAATAGCTTTAAGCTGAATTCAAAAGCCCTGCCGAATCGGCGGGGTTTTTTATTTGTGGCAGTCGACATATCGAAGTTTCTCGCTAAGATCCTAAGCGATTTGAATCTGGGAGCTTAGATCTGTCATCTGCTAAAATTGTCGGATGACATAGTAAGATTTAATCCACGCACGAAGTAGTCGGAGTAAAAGATGAAGTTCGTAGATGAAGCGGTAGTAAAAGTTCAGGCTGGTGATGGCGGTAGTGGCGTTGTCAGTTTCTGGCGTGAAAAATTCATCACTAAAGGTGGCCCTGATGGCGGTGATGGCGGTGACGGTGGTGATGTTTATATCCAAGCCGATGAAAACCTAAATACCCTGATTGATTACCGTTTCCAGCGCTTCTACGAAGCTGAGCGTGGTGAAAACGGTCGCGGTGGTAACTGTACAGGTAAGCGTGGTAAAGACATCGTTCTTCGTGTACCTGTGGGTACGCGCGCTGTGGATATCCACACAAATGAAATCGTGGCGGAAGTTGCTGAACACGGTAAGAAAGTGATGATCGCAAAAGGCGGTTGGCACGGTCTAGGTAACACGCGTTTCAAATCTTCAGTAAACCGCGCGCCTCGTCAGAGAACATTGGGTACAAAGGGTGAAGTACGCGAAATTCGCCTTGAGCTATTGCTTCTTGCTGATGTGGGTATGCTTGGTCTACCTAATGCTGGTAAATCAACCTTTATCCGCGCAGTATCAGCAGCAAAACCGAAAGTCGCTGATTACCCATTCACGACTTTGATCCCAAGCTTGGGTGTCGTAAGTGTCGTACCAGAGAAAAGTTTTGTTGTTGCAGACATCCCTGGTTTGATCGAGGGTGCAGCAGATGGCGCTGGCCTTGGTATTCGATTCTTGAAGCACTTAGAGCGTTGTCGAGTGTTGCTGCACATGATCGATATTATGCCAATTGATCAGTCCGATCCGGTGCAAAATGCATTGACGATCATTGATGAACTAGAACAATACAGCGAAAAACTGGCAAGTAAGCCGCGCTGGTTAGTGTTCAACAAAGTTGATCTAATGCCTGAAGAAGAAGCGAATGAGAAGATCCAAGAAATCTTAGACGCACTAGGTTGGGAAGACGAGTACTTTAAGATCTCGGCGATCAATCGTAACGGTACTAAAGAGCTTTGTTACAAACTGGCTGACTTTATGGATAACCTACCTCGCGAAGAGGAAGAAGTGGCTGAAGAAGATAAAGTTAACTTCATGTGGGATGATTACCATAAAGATGCGATGGCGGGTAAAGACGTTATCACTGAAGATGACGACGACGATTGGGATGACTGGGACGATGAAGAAGATGACGGTCACGTTGTCTACGTTCGTGACTAATCAGAACGGTCAAACAATGCCTGTTTGCCTATAATTCATTAAGCCGCAATTATTTATTGCGGCTTTTTTTGTATCTAAATCATATTTAGGTGATGTGATTTACGGCACAATAACCGATACGTCGTGTTTTTTGAGGGTTAGTTTGGCCCTCGCGCGTATGAATGAGTAACACCCTAAAAGGAATTAGACTTATTTATGACTCTAGAAACCATACCGCCTAGAGAGTTGGCGGTATCTACTCAACGATCGATTTCTCGTCTTGTCGCCCAAGCCGGACAAATGCTACTTGCTCATGGTGCTGAAAGTACTCTTGTGAGCGATATTATGCGTCGTATTGGCCTAGCTTGTGGGGTGAATGAAGTTGCGGTAGCACTATCAGCTAATGCATTGGTTGTGACGACGGTAATGGATGGGCATTGCATCACCACCACCCGAAGCTGCGCTGATCGTGGCATCAATATGCGCGTTATTACGCAAATTCAACGAATCTGTATCATGATGGAGCGTGGTCTGCTCGATGCAACCATGGCGCAGAAAAAGCTGAACGCTATCAGTCCAGAGCGTTATAACCGCTGGTTGGTGGTGTTTATGATTGGCTTGTCTTGTGCGGCATTCAGTCATCTAGCTGGTGGTGATTGGGGAGTCTTCATCATGACCTTTTTAGCTTCAGCTGGTGGCATGATCGTTCGCCAAGAAATTGGTCATCGTCATTTCAACCCTCTATTGAACTTTGCTGCGACCGCTTTTGTGACTACCTTAATTTCAGCACAGGCGGAAATTTACCAAATCGGTAATCTACCTACCGTAGCAATGGCATCGTCAGTATTAATGCTTGTACCTGGTTTCCCACTCATTAACTCTGTCGCAGATATGTTGAAAGGCCACATTAATATGGGGATTGCTCGATTTGTGATGGCTAGTTTACTAACGTTGGCGACATGTTTGGGGATCGTTGCTGCGATGAGTGTAACTGGAATTTGGGGGTGGGCTATCTAATGAGTTTATTTGATTTGATGTTTGGCCTTTTGAATGACATGTTTTTTGCGGCGATTCCCGCCGTAGGATTTGCATTGGTTTTTAACGTGCCACAAAGAGCCTTAGTGTATTGCGCTGTTGGTGGCGCGATTGGTCATGGTAGCCGCTACTTGATGATGCAGTTTGGCATTCCTATTGAGTGGGCAACCTTTTTTGCTGCGACGTTAGTTGGGATGATTGGTGTGTACTGGTCTCACCGTTTTCTCGCGCATCCAAAAGTGTTTACTGTGGCTGCTTTGATCCCGATGGTGCCGGGTGTGTTTGCGTACAAAGCAATGATCGCTATGGTAGAAATCAATCATGTTGGCTACTCACCCGAGCTTGTCGCAACCTGTATGGAAAACTTTCTTAAGGCCATGTTTATTATTGCAGGTTTAGCAGTTGGTCTTGCGGTTCCAGGGCTGTTATTCTATCGCCGCAGACCTATTGTATAAGGACCTAACATGATCATTAGTATGATTGCCGCGATGGCCGACAATCGCATCATTGGCAAAGACAATCAAATGCCTTGGCACCTTCCCGCCGATTTCGCTTGGTTTAAGCGTTGTACCATGGGAAAACCGGTTGTGATGGGACGCAAAACCTATGAGTCTATTGGTCGCCCTTTACCTGGTCGCTTGAATATTGTTATTAGCCGTGATGAGACACTAAAGATCGAAGGTGTCACTACCGTAACATCGATTGAGCAGGCTCTGGAAGTCGCAGGTGATGTGGAAGAAGTGATGATCATTGGTGGTGGTGCGATTTACACCACTTGTCTGCCTATGGCCAATAAACTGTATGTAACACACATTGAAGCGGCCATTGATGGTGATACTCAGTTCCCAGATTGGGGAGACGAGTTTAAGGAAACTTACTCAGAAATGTATCAAGCCGATGAGAAGAACGCCTACAACATGCGCTTTACTGTGTTAGAAAAGTAATTCGAGATTAACACCGCGTAGTTAATACGGTAATGCCGTTCGTATAACAGCGAGCGGCCATCCCAACCTACCGTCATCCTGAAAAGCGACGAAAGAGCGAGATTCAGGAGCCTCTATACGAGTACTTTGTTGTCAAAGGTATTTCTATCTATTCGCAGCGCGAGGATATTAGATTTCTAGTCTCGTTAAGGCTCGTTGGAATGACCCTACAGGAGGTGTTAAGTGACAGGTATTCCTCCTACTATGGATTATCGACTGTTATTCAGTGTTTAACTTAACGCATCCTGAGTAAAAATTTTCTTATCTTCCCAACGGATCATGGTTAGGCTTCCGCCCCAAACACAGCCAGTATCTAGCCCGATGACTTCGCTGTTCATATAACCTTGCAGTGCAGCCCAGTGCCCAAAGAGCACCGCTTTGTTTAAGTGGATACGTTTAGGCACCTCAAACCATGGAATAAGTTCGTTACCGGAAACTTGTTGCGGTGGCAATTTACAATCCATATCCAAACGACCATCAGGGAAACAAAAGCGCATCCGCGTAAAAGCATTGATAATATAACGGTATCGGTCCAAACCCTGTAGATAGTCATCCCAGGAATCAGGTTGATTGCTGTACATGTTTTTTAATAGCCAAGGCAGCTCTTCACTTTGGATGATGCGCTCAACTTCACGGGCACACTTTCTCGCTGTTTTTAGATTCCACTGCGGTGATATGCCAGCGTGACACATCACGAACTCGTCATGCTCGGCCATTAGAGGTTGCTGAGCTAGCCATGTCAGTAGTTCCTCTTTGTCAGGGGCCGTGAAAATAGGTGCGGTTCTATCTTTGTCTTTGACCTTTTTTATCCCGTGAGCCACTGCAAGAAGGTGAAGGTCGTGATTACCAAGCACGACGATTGCGCTTGCGCCAAGTGACTTCACAAAGCGTAACGTTTCTAATGATTTAGGCCCTCTGGCGACCAAATCACCAGCAAGCCAAAGTTGGTCTTTTTTCGCAGAGAAAGATACTTTTTCTAGTAGTCGCTGCAATTCATCAAAACAGCCTTGGATGTCACCAACAATATAGGTAGCCACTGAATCTCCAATTTACTAATTTAAAACATTTGGAACAGCCAAGCGAAATGGTTCAATTTCGGTGATGAACTCTTGCCCTTTCTCATCCAGCATTTTGTAGTGTCCTTGCATAACGCCGACAGGGGTTTCTAACGCGGTTCCGCTACTGTACGTGTATTCATCATTGCTTGGAATAAAGGGCTGCTGGCCTACAACTCCGTCACCTTCAACCGTCATTTGCTTGCCATTCGAGTCTGTGATTAGCCAGCGGCGGCTCACTAACTGTACGGTTTGTTGGCTAAGGTTTTTGATGGTGATGATATAAGCGAAAACGTAGCGTTGTAGCTCTGGGTTGGACTGTTCTTCGATGTATTTGGTGTGAACTTGAATTTTGATGCAAGGTTGAATGACGTCCATGTGCACTCCTCAGAAACGTAATATCCCAATAATAATAAGCCAAACCTACAAGGGTTTGGCTCATTGTTTGAGTTCTTAGTGCTGCGGGTTATCCGCAAGCCAGTTCGCCATTGCGACGAATTGTTCTAGCGTCAGGTTCTCTGGACGCATGCTTGGATTAACACCTAGCTCTTCTAGTACTTCTGTGCTTAACAACGATTTGTAGCAGTTACGAACTGTTTTACGACGTTGGTTAAAGCCTTCACGACAAACGCGATCGAGCAAACGCAGATCTTTCGCCGGGCATGGCAGCTCTTCGTAAGGCACTAAACGAACAACGGCAGAATCCACTTTCGGTGGTGGAACGAATGCCGTTGGCGGTACTTCCAGTACCGGTACCACTTTACAGTAGTACTGAGCCATTACCGTTAAACGGCCGTAAGCTTTGCTGCCAGGGCCGGCGGCTAAGCGGTTTACCACTTCTTTTTGCAGCATAAAGTGCATGTCTTGAATGTCTTTATGGAACTCGAAAAGGTGGAACATCAATGGTGTAGAGATGTTGTACGGTAAGTTACCAAAAATGCGCAGCTTGTTGTTTGGCTTCACTAGTTGAGTGAAGTCAAAACGCATAGCGTCACCCTCATGGATGGTCAACTTATCTGCCAGTTCAGGGTGAGTACGTAGGCGTTCCGCCAGATCGCGGTCTAATTCGATAACTGTGAACTTATCTACTTCACGACCTACTGGCTCAGTGATTGCACCAAGACCAGGACCGATTTCAACCAGGTTTTGACCTGGTTTTGGGTTAATCGCTGATACGATTCCATCAATAATGTATGGATCGTTCAGGAAGTTTTGACCAAAACGTTTACGCGCTTTGTGTCCTAAATGGACATCATTTCTCATTGTTTCTTCTCTACCAAATCTATCGCATGCGTGAGCGCTGTTCGGAAACTCCCTGTATCCGCTTGACCTGTCCCTGCCAGATCTAATGCAGTACCGTGGTCCACCGATGTTCTAATAAAAGGTAGACCAAGAGTAATGTTTACTGAACGACCAAAGCCTTTGTATTTTAATACTGGCAACACTTGATCATGGTACATGCCTAAAACAGCATCAGCATCATTTAAATATTTTTCATTGAAAATGGTATCAGCCGGCAGAGGGCCGATCAGGTTGATACCTTTTTCTTGTCGAATTTTTTCCAGTGTCGGAGTTATGGTCTCGATCTCTTCACGACCTAAGCAGCCATCTTCGCCAGCATGAGGGTTAAGCCCGCAAACGTAGATGTTTGGTTGTGCGATAGCAAACTTTTCTACAAGGTCTTTATGAAGAATATCGATGATTTTTTCTAATCGCTCTTCGGTGACAGCTTTGGACACATAAGCTAAAGGAATATGTGTTGTAACCAGCGCCACGCGTAGTCCTTCCGTTGCTAGCATCATTACGACTAGCGGCGTTTGTGACTTCTCGGCGAAAAATTCAGTATGGCCACTGAATGCAACACCTGCGCGATTAATCACCCCCTTATGAACAGGGCCGGTGACAATAGCATCAAATTCATCATTCATACAGCCTAAAGCCGCTCTTTCTAGCGTTTTTAATACATAGTGGCCATTCGCTTCATTGAGCTCGCCTGCGACCGCAGGTTCCGATATTTGGATATGATCAACGATAAGCGTGCCCGCTTTTTGTGCTTTAGGTGCTTCTTCTGGATTGTAATCAGACAGTTGGACTTCGATGCCAAGCTGCTTGGCTCGCTCCGTCAGCATATTCTTATCGGCACAGACGACAATTTGGTGCGCCCAATCTTCTTTCGATAGGGCAAGCACTAAGTCTGGGCCGATACCCGCAGGTTCCCCTGCGGTTACGACAATTCTACGAATTGTATTAGTTGTCATTGTTGTCATCCACGATTTCAACAAACGCACTTGCGCGTAGCTCTTGCATCCATGCGCCCGCTTCTTCATTAAATTTACGGTTAAATAGAATACGGTAAGCTTTGTTCTTCATCGCTGAGTCAGTACGGTCCACTTGGCGACGATCCAACACTTCAACGATATGCCAGCCGTGAACGGTTTTGAACGGTTCGCTGATTGAGCCAACTGGCAGAGTTTCTACTTGGTGCTTGAATTCTGGCACGTAAAGATCTGGTGTTTGATAACCTAGTTCACCGTCTTGTGCTGCCGAGCCAGGATCTTGACTGTATTGTGTTGCCAATTGAGCGAACGTTGCTTCACCGGCTTTGATGCGGCGTACAAATTCATTCAGTTGCTTCTTCGCCCCTTCGTCGCTCAGAATCACGGTTGGTTTAATCAAAATATGACGCGCATTTACTTCCGTTACCGCAACCGTTTCTAGGCCTTTTACATCCTCTATTTTTAGGATGTGGAAACCAACGCCACTACGGAATGGACCAATAATGCTGCCTTTGTTTTGCATCTTGATCTGATCAGCAAAGATGGTTGGCATCTCTTCTTTACGCATCCAGCCCCAGTCACCACCTTGTAAAGCTTTAGGACCTTTTGAGTAGGTGTAGGCCATCTCCGTAAAGTCTGCACCTTCGTTTAGCTTTTTCGCGAGCGCTTTAGCTTCTGCTTCTACAGCTGACTTTTCTTTATCGTCAGAGAAGCGCAGTTGAATGTGTCCAATTTTGTATTGAACAGTCGCATTGGTTTCTTGTGATAGTTGCTCAGCAAGGCTATCGACCTCTGCTGGAAGGATATTAATACGGCGACGAACCAGTGCATTGCGAGCTTCTGATGCGGCGATTTCCTTACGAATTTGTTCGCGGAATTCTGGGTAACTTAAACCTTCACTTTCTACAGAAGCGGCGAGTTGTTCTACCGATTGCTCATTATTACGTGCGATCTCTGCAATCGCTTGGTTTAAACGGTTGTCGTCAATACGCACACCAATACGGTCTGCTTCTTGGCCTTGCAACGTATCAATGATAAGTTTTTCAACGACTTGTTCTTTTAACACGCTGGTGGAAGGTAAGCTCTTTCCACTTTGACGAGCGTTGGCTTGCAGCGTTTTCATCGCTGTTTCGATGTCGCTTTGTAGAACTACACCGTCGTTCACGATGACCGCAACCTTATCGATCTCTACTGGTGCTGCAACCGCTCCGCAAGAGAGTAGGGTCGTGAATAAGATTGATTTCCAAATTTTCATTTAAAATTCCGTCAGTATTTTTGAATAGGCGTCTTATTCATTTAAGACGCCTATTTTGATTAATTGTTCAGATAGAATGGGCGGCCGTACTTAATCGCGTTGTCAGAACCATCCAGTTCTTTGACAGCAGTGTCTTCACGCTGGTTGGTCGCAAAGCCTTGAATACCGAAGTTAACGCTGAAGTTATTTTCGTATTCAGGTGATGCCCCGGTGCTGCCGATAGCTTGGTCTTCCCAACCAAGCAATTGGTTTGAGTAAGTGACGCCAATGTACCAACAGTCAGATTGGTAACGCAGGCTCGCTAACCATTCTAGGTCCGCATTTTCATTGAGGTCGTAGTAGTATTGACCACTCGCAGACCAGTTCGGGTTGAACTCGTAGGCCGCTACAATACCTGCTTGAGAAATACCTTTACGAGTAATTGTGTCTAGGTTTTCGAGAATGATCGTATCTTCGATGTATTCACGCGTAACGTAGCGATAGTTACCCTGAATAAAGCCGCCGTTGAATTGGTATTCCAAGGTACTGTTTGCCAACTGCATGGAGCTCAAATCAATATCGTATTGAATTCCACCGTGATAGAACAAGTAATCGTTGTAGTTGAAATCAGCTTCAATCGCCCATGATGAGTAATTGGTGGTCTCATCCGGAAGGTTTGGGCTGTTGCTCAGTTTGGTCTTTTTATCGAAGTAGTAAATCTGACCAAATGAAACGTTAAGACGCTCTTTATAGTCATCATCAAAGAAGCGAGTACTCGCACCGTAGCTTAACTGGTTCGCCGAGGCGATTTTATCAATGCCACTGTACTTACGACTGCGGAATAGCCCGTAGTAGTCGGTTTGTAGCAAGGTGGTATCGTAGTTGTAGATGTTGGTTTGATCTTCTTCAGGTACGTACAAGTACTGCAGCTGAGGCTCCAGTGTTTGGGTGTAGCCCTTGATCCAGCTTGTATCTCGTTCTAAGTAAAGTTGCGCATGCGTACGGAACTCAGGAATAACACGAGAAACTTCATCATCCAACTGGTTTTGCAAGTTTACATCTGTCAAACCCGTTAAGTCTTGAGAGTAATACGTAGAGAGCACGCGCGCTTCTGTTGTCCACGTTGCCCATGAGTTTGAGAGCGGTAATGTAAGCCCTGGTTCAATGTGAACACGGGTCGCATTTGGTCGCGCAGCATCGCTGGTATCGAAGCGGCTGACTTGGCTCTTCACGTCAAAGTTAAGGTAGTCTCCCCACAACGGCGTGTAGTAGTTCAAGTCTAACTGAGGAAGCAGGCGATAAGGGCGGTTCTCTTCTTTCAATAAGATTTGGAAGTCACGAACGGTTAACGAGGCATCCCAGAAGTCAGAACGATATTGTACTTGTCCTTCTTGAACCAGTTGACCATCTTCACGGTTACCAATGTCGGAGTCGAGATCGAGGAAGTAATCAATATCACTCACTTTTGAGTAATCGACTTTGACTATCCACTGTTTATTGATGATACCGTCGTGTTTAACTTGGTAGCCCCAACGAGACTCGTCCTGATATTTGCGATCACTATTGAGGTATTCGCCTTTGATTTCTCCATTTCCCCAACCATCTGTTAGGTAGCGGAAGTCAGTATCGAGTTTTGTACCACGTTGCTGCATATAGAGCGTGGTGAGTGTCATGTCATATTGAGGCGCGATGTTCCAATAGAATGGCACCTCGACTTCCATACCATCACTAGAACCGTACGATAAAGAAGGGAAGAGGAAACCCGTTTTACGCGTATCTCCAATTGGCATGGTTAGATACGGCACATAGAAAACAGGCACATCTAACACTTCAAATCGAGGATGGTGCAGCGTCGCTGTCTCTTCATCTTGGTCAACATCGATGCCTGACGCAACCAATCGCCATGAATTATCGCCTTGAGGGCACGATGTGATAGAGCCGTCTTCGAGTTCATAAACCGACTGACCTGTGCGAGCGATATAGGCTGCAGTGCCTCGGCCTTGTTGGCAAAGGAACTGATAATCGGTGTTCTCAAGTGAAAACGTATCTTGATTAATGTCGTTAGTAACACGATCAGATCGAGCTTTGACTTGGCCGTCATTGAAAGTCACGTTGCCTTCGGCAACCACGACGTTGTCTTGTTGGTGCAGCGTTACGCTATCTGCGGTAATTTTCTTCTGGCCTTGGGTGACTTGTACATTACCTGAGTACTGAGCTTTGTCACCATTGATGGCTTGCAGGGTGTCAGCTTCTACCACTACTGGGGTATTAAGAGCGTCCTCCTCGCCACTTGTATCGACCAAACATTGATCTGTGGCGGGCATTTCCTGCACACTATCATGGATATTCGCTTCAGCTTGAGTGGTGGGTACAAACAAGGCGGTGCTGATAGAGGCCGCTAAAAATGTGCGGGAGAAATGTTGCATTGAATTGAACTTTCCTGTGTCACTACTACTCGATGGCTATAGGGCTTGTTGTACCCTAGCGTAATAGCCAAATGAATCAACTATAGTCGCATTTATCCCAGCGTATTGATTCACTGTGGCATAATGACGACAAAATAGCTGCAAAGATAAGCAGGCGAAATGGCCTAGCCGAAATAAAACTAATTCCATTATCATAAAGGAAATCGTTGCATCCGGCACTATAAGACCGCCGTCGTCGATAAAAATTCATTGATAGAGAACACATAATGCATATTTTTGGCAAAATTCTGGGTGCCTTTTTTGGCTTGTTACTTGGCGGGCCGCTAGGTTTACTCTTTGGCTTATTTATTGGCCATCAATTCGATAAAGCACGTCGCTTGAGTCAAGCCGGGTTCTCTACTGGCGGCTTTGGAAAAGGGCCAAGTCAAGCTCAGCGCCAAGAAGAGTTTTTTAAAGCGGCGTTTGCGGTAATGGGACATGTGGCAAAAGCGAAAGGCCAAGTCACCAAAGAGGAAATCCAACTGGCTTCTGCCATGATGGACCGCATGAATTTGCATGGCGAACAGCGTCGCGCAGCGCAAGACGCGTTTCGTGAAGGTAAAGACAGCGACTTTCCGTTAGAAGATGTTCTTGTTCGTGTGAAAATTTCGACAGCTGGTCGCTTTGACTTGTTGCAATTTTTCTTAGAGCTGCAAATCTCGGCGGCCTTTGCAGATGGCTCGATCCACCCGAGTGAACGAAATGTACTACACAAGATTGCACGTGGTTTGGGTTTCTCTTCTGAGCAATTAGAGCGTCGTTTGCAAATGCAAGAAGCCGCATTTCGTTTCCAAAGCCAGGGCGGTTTTCATGGTCAGCATCAAGGCCAATCTTCAGGTGGTAGCTGGCAACAAGCTTCACAAGCGGATCAGTTGGCCGACGCGTACAAAATTCTGGATGTGTCTTCAGATGCAGACAGTAAAACCGTTAAGCGTGCTTATCGTAAACTGATGAACGAGCATCACCCGGACAAATTGATGGCTAAAGGTTTACCACCAGAGATGATGAACGTCGCGAAAGAGAAATCTCAAGAGATTCAAAACGCTTACGATCTGATTAAGAAAGTCAAAGGCTTCAAGTAGTCGGACGTTTTCTATCAAGTATTGGATTTAAAAAGGGCACTCAGTGCCCTTTTTTATGTCTTAGTTTTTGAGTTGCCGGTGTCTTTAGCTTTTGGCCTATCATGATCCTAACGCTAATTGACCTCAAATCTCTCCAGTTTAGTTGGCTTGATTCAAGTCCCAATCGTATTCGTATTTCACTTTACCAGAGAAATTTTTGTATTGCGGTGCGTACTTTGCGATGTGGTTGAAGACTTGTTTTTCTCCACCAAAGTCCGTTGCAAACCAATCATAAATAGAAGACAGCTGTGCCGTGTTACCTTGGATAGATACGCCTTTGCTGCTGTTAATAAATGTTTTGGCGGCACTATCCAGTAGAACTTGCGTGTTGTCAGCAGTGAATGCTTGAGACTGCAGATTAGGGCATCCCAAGCTGGCACAGTTAACCGCGTAATGTGTTCTCGGGTCATTCCAAATTGGACGTAAAATGCGATGTTCAATATCGTTTAAAGTTAGATCCTTCCCGTTGACTACGACCACATCGTCTCCCCAAGGACCAAAGCTAAATAAGCCACCTAGCTTGGTGATTGATTCGACTGGATAGTTATCCAAAATAAGATCTACCGTGATGGCGTTGTAAAGGTTTACCCAATAGGCATATTGCTCTGCTTGGCTGTATTGTAGAGGGTCTAGTTTTGCCAAACGCTGGATGTATTGTTTCAGCTTAGTTTTATCGGCAGAGGAGACTTGGCTATAACGAAACAAGGTATTCTCGCCTTGTTCAACTAAATAAGTATCGAGTAGTTGTTGCCATTCTTGATGAGAAATTTGGGTTTGGTTGGCTTGATTCGATTGTTTCCAATATGGCCATAAGTCGGATTTTGGAGCGGAAAATGTCGAGAAAGAAACCAGAGCACACAACAGCAATAACAGGCGCTTCATAGAGATACCTTTGAATGAGATATTGTTGATAGTGTAGACCAGTTTAGTGCTTGTTTTCTTTCAGTAATCAGTGGCCTTTATTCGCCGTCATTCTGAGGAGCATAAGCGATATCAGGAATCTAATACCCACAAACTCTTGAGTAAAGACAGTATGAATCTGCACAGTGCGCTCTGGCAGTAGATCCTAAATCACACTCCTTCGTCGCTGTTCAGGATGACGAATTTCAACAGAGGCGTTCGGTATTCCGTAAGCAAAGCGATATAAAATCAGTTGTCTAAATAATTAAAAGGGCCGACAATTGCCAGCCCTTGATTTGTGTATTTACTAACACGTCTTAACGCAAGAAGCTCGGGATATTTGCCTCGTACTCGGCAATCTTATCTTCATGCTGAAGGGTTAGGCCAATGTTGTCCAAACCGTTTAGCAAGCAATGACGACGGAACGAATCGATTTCAAAGCTGTACTCTTTGCCGTTGGCGCGAACCACATTCGCTTCTAGGTCGACCTCGACTTCTGCACCTTCATTCGCCTCAACAAAATGGAAGATTTCATCCACTTCTTGCTCAGTCAAGCGAACTGGTACCATTTGGTTGTTGATCGAGTTGCCGTAAAAAATATCGGCAAAGCTTGGAGCGATCATCGCTTTGATGCCGTAATCCGCTAGTGCCCACGGTGCGTGCTCACGAGATGAGCCACAGCCGAAGTTCTCACGAGCCAGCAAGATAGACGCGCCTTGGTAGCGAGGTGCGTTCATCACGAACTCTGGATTTGGCTGTTCGCCAGCATCGTCTAGGAAGCGCCAGTCATGGAATAGGTGCTTACCAAAGCCTAGGCGGGAGACCTTTTGTAGGAACTGCTTTGGAATGATGGCATCAGTATCAACGTTCGCTGCATCTAGAGGAACAACTAAGCCTGTGTGTTGTTTAAAGCCTGACATTGGTTTGCTCCTTAGTCTAGTTCACGAATATCTACAAAGTGACCAGCAATTGCTGCTGCCGCTGCCATCGCAGGGCTCACTAGGTGGGTACGGCCATCACGACCTTGGCGGCCTTCAAAGTTACGGTTTGAAGTAGACGCACAACGTTCATGTGGACCCAAACGGTCATTGTTCATTGCTAGACACATCGAGCAACCTGGTAGGCGCCACTCAAAGCCCGCTTCTTTAAAGATAACGTCCAAGCCTTCCGCTTCTGCTTGCGCTTTTACTTGCTCAGAGCCAGGAACGATTAGCGCTTGAACGTGAGGCGCGACTTTGCGACCTTTCGCTACTTCAGCGGCTGCGCGCATGTCTTCGATACGTGAGTTAGTACAAGAACCAACGAAGACTTTATCGACGTTGTAATCAGACAATGACTTGCCTGCCTCTAGGCCCATGTAAGCCAATGCTTTTTCTGCCGATGCCTTTTCTACTGGGTCGGCAAAGCTTTCTGGTGCTGGGATAGGTTGATCTACCGCGATCACTTGGCCTGGGTTAGTACCCCAAGTGACTTGTGGTCTGATATCCGCTGCGTTTAGTGTCACGACTGCATCAAACTGAGCATCATCGTCCGTTTTTAATGTCTTCCAGTATTCTACTGCTGCATCAAAGTCGGCACCTTGAGGTGAGAATTTACGGCCTTTGATGTATTCGAACGTGGTTTCATCTGGCGCAATCAAACCGGCTTTCGCTCCTAGCTCAATCGCCATGTTACATACGGTCATGCGCCCTTCCATTGAAAGGTCAGTGATCGCTTCACCACAGAATTCAACTACGTAACCGGTACCGCCTGCTGCTGTGGTTTCACCGATGATTGCTAGCACAATGTCTTTCGCAGTAATGCCCGGAGCTACTTTGCCTTTCACTTCGATCTTCATCGTTTTAGCGCGCGCTTGTTTTAGCGTTTGAGTCGCTAATACGTGCTCAACTTCAGATGTACCAATACCAAAAGCGAGAGAGCCGAATGCACCGTGTGTAGCAGTGTGTGAGTCACCACAAACAATGGTCATGCCCGGTAGGGTAATACCAAGCTCTGGGCCCATAACATGCACAATACCTTGGTATTTGTGGTTGATGTCGTAAAGCGTAACGCCAAACTCTTCACAGTTTTTCGATAGCGTTTCCATCTGGATACGAGCCATCTCACCCGATGCGTTGATGTCTTTGGTGGTTGTCGAAACGTTGTGGTCCATGGTGGCAAAAGTTTTGCTGACCTGACGCACTTTACGACCTTTTTCACGCAAGCCGTCAAATGCTTGCGGAGACGTCACTTCATGTACCAAGTGACGGTCGATGTACAAGATTGGGTTTTCCCCTTCTGCTGCGACGGCAACGTGTGCGTCGTAGACTTTTTCGTATAATGTTTTGCCCATTGTTTGCTTCCTTTCCTCGTTATCCTTGTTGCTTTGTTTTAGCACCAATGACTTAGAGGTAAGTCATTGGTGGATAGAGGATTTAGTATTTATTATGAATCTGTTTTGTATTAAGAGTTTAAGATGTACTCAGCGATCTTATCGCCCATCTCAGACGTCGAAAGTGCAGGGTTGTCACCAGCAAGGTCACCCGTTAGCTCACCCGCTGATAGTGCTTTTGAAACTGCCGTTTCGATGTCTTGTGCCGCTGTTTCCTCACCTAGGCTATAACGCAGCATCAGTGCAGCAGATAGGATTTGTGCCACAGGGTTAGCGATGTTCTTACCTGCGATATCTGGTGCACTGCCGCCTGCTGGCTCGTACAGACCGAATTTGCTTTCGTTTAGACTTGCTGATGGCAACATACCCATAGAGCCTGTGATCATCGCGCATTCATCAGAAATGATGTCGCCGAAGATGTTTGAACACAGCATTACGTCGAACTGAGCAGGGTCTTTGATAAGCTGCATAGTCGCGTTATCAATGTACATGTGTGACAACTCGACATCTGGGTAGTCTTTTGCGATTTCTTCGACTACTTCACGCCATAAAATAGAGCTTTGTAGAACGTTCGCTTTGTCGATAGAGCACACTTTCTTGCGACGTAGACGAGCAGACTCAAAAGCGATTTTTGCAATACGTTCGATCTCAAAGCGGTGGTACACCTCAGTATCAAATGCTTTTTCTGTTGCGCCTTCACCTTCACGACCTTTCGGTTGGCCGAAGTAGATACCACCCGTCAGTTCACGGACTACCACGATGTCAAAGCCGCGACCCGAGATGTCTGCACGTAGCGGTGAGAAAGCTTCAAGACCTGAGTGAATTTGCGCTGGACGTAAGTTACAGAACAGTTGGAAGTGTTTGCGTAGTGGAAGTAGGGCACCGCGTTCAGGTTGGTCGTTTGGTGGTAAGTGCTCCCACTTAGGGCCGCCAACCGAGCCGAATAGGACTGCATCAGACTCTTCACATGCTTTTATTGTGCTCTCTGGAAGTGGACAACCGTGATTGTCGATCGCGATACCACCTACATCATGCTCGTCACGCTCAAACGCAATACCATGTTTCTTTTCGATTGCATCCAATACTTTATGTGCCTGCGCCATTACTTCCGGGCCAATGCCGTCACCGGGTAGGACGGCAATTTTGTACGATTTGTCTGTCATGTTAATCCTTTAAGTTTTCTAATTTTGAGCTTAATTATTTCAACGAGCGTGTTCTTTCCTGAGCCGTGTAGCCCGGTTGTTATTACACAGTCGCAATCTTTTTCTGCTTCATTTCTTCGATTTTATCTGCACGATGAATGCTGTTAATAACGTGCAATAATGCTTGGCCGGAAGCCTCAACGATGTCGGTGGAAACACCCGTACCGTGGTATTTGCGACCTTTGTAGTTGGCAATGATGTCTGCTTGACCCAAACCATCTTCACCTTCACCTTTCGCGGTTAGGTCGAATTTATCCAGAACGATGTCGTAGCCTGTCACGCGGTAGATACATTGGTATAGCGCATCAACTGGGCCATTACCGACCGCTGCTTCACACATTTCTTCATCACCGCATTGCATTTTGATGCTGGTGGTAGCCATTACGCTGCCAGACTGCACGCTTAGGTAGCTCAATTTGTAGAAGTCATCTTCTTCACGCAAGTTCGAGAAGTGCATTAGGGCTTCTAGGTCGTAATCGAACACTTGGCCTTTGCGGTCAGCAAGTTTCAAGAAATCCGCATACAGTGCGTCTAGGTTGTACTCGTCTTCGTTGTAACCCATGGTGTCCATATGGCTCTTCACGGCAGCGCGACCGCTGCGGCTGGTTAGGTTCAGAGCTTGGTTTTTTAGGCCAATAGACTCAGGGGTCATGATTTCGTAGGTATTCTTATTCTTCAACATGCCATCTTGGTGGATGCCTGAAGAGTGGCTAAACGCATTTGCACCCACAATTGCTTTGTTGCTTTGAATAGGCATATTGCATAGCTGGCTAACCAACTTACTGGTGCGGTGAATTTCATCATGCTTAATGCCAGTGTGAACGCCCAAAAACTCTTGACGAGTCTTGATGATCATTGCGATCTCTTCAAGTGAACAGTTACCCGCTCGCTCTCCAATGCCATTGATCGTGCCTTCTATCTGACGTGCGCCAGCTTGAACGGCGGCAATAGAGTTGGCAACTGACATCCCCAAATCGTCGTGACAGTGAACGGAGATGATCGCTTTATCAATGTTCGGAACGCGGTTAAATAGAGTTTCAATAATCCCACCAAACTCACTTGGTACGGTGTAGCCAACGGTATCTGGAATGTTGATTGTACTCGCACCTGCATTGATGGCGGCTTCTACCATGCGACATAGGTTGTCGATTGGAGTACGACCAGCATCTTCACAAGAAAACTCGACATCATCAGTGTAGTTACGTGCATGTTTAACGGCGTTGACTGCCATTTCTAGTACATCGTCGTAGCTGCGGCGTAGTTTGTCTTCTACGTGAATGGTGGAAGTGGCTAAAAACGTGTGGATACGGAATTGGTCAGCCACTTTTAATGCTTCAGCGGCAGCATCAATGTCTTTCGCAACGGCACGCGAAAGGGCACAAACTCGACTGTTTTTTATGTTTTTTGCGATGGTTTGTACAGACTCGAAATCACCTGGTGAAGAGATTGGGAAGCCAGCTTCGATAACATCAACGCCGAGTCTTTCCAGCGCATAGGCAATCTGCAGTTTTTCTTTAACCGTCAAGCTTGCTGACAACGCTTGCTCGCCATCACGCAATGTGGTGTCGAATATAATGACCTGATCGTTCATGTTTGCTTCCTTCCTGATTTCTGCACTTTCGCGCAAGTGAATCGTTTACTTCCAGTATTTAGATATAAAAAAACCCGCATTCTCATGCGGGTTCTTAGAAATTGGTGTGGTTATTTTTCTTCCACAGCCTACCCGCGCGAACTGGTCACGATCAGGAGGAGGCTAAGCAGGATAGAAAAATGAGCTGACATAGTTGTTAAGCTTTCCACATAATTAAGTTAACAAATTAGTACCGCACTCCATGAAGCGCGTCAACCCTAAAGTCGATTTTTTATTCATATCGGATGAGTCTTTTCGTTTGCTTGAAAAAAATGATGCACTAAGTGAAACGACATGATGCGATAGAAACGTGCTAGAAGAAGTAAGTTCTCATCAAGTTTGCGACGTTTCATTACCGAAACAAGCATCGGGATTGCGACTTGTCACACAAAGGTCCGAATTGTTTGGCAAAAGTTTTGAATGACCATTTATAGTAGTGCAGTTGCACTAGGTAAAAGAAATATAAGGGTTAGGGAAAGAATGAGGTTAACAAAACAATTTGGACGTTCAGCCATAGTACTTACTCTGGTCAGCTTGTCGGGTTGTCAGCTGTTTCAATCGCAGACCTATGTGGAAGTGGCTTCCCCCGTTGTTATGAATGATCACTCACAGAGCGTCATGGTCATCAATGATCAAATGGATCGATTTTTGAGTTATGAAGGACGCGAATCGTTCTTGAATCAGATGCTTGTTGCCCTTGAGTCTGACAGCCGAAATAAGTTTAAAGGTAAAGATCCGGAAACGTATTCTTGGTGGAAGATCCGTGTCCAGCCTAGTGAGAAACAGCAAGCGGAAGTTTTCCGACCAACCACTGAAGGTGTCGATACCTCAAACCCAGTAGAGTTTATGGATGTCTCTTACCGCTCTAAGACCACATTAAACCTACGCTCCAAACCGAGTCTTGAAGGGGCAAAGCTTGGCGTATTATCGAAAGGGGAAGTCTTTAATGTGCTAGCAAAAGTGGTTGATCAACCTTGGTTTCTCGTTGAACAGAAAGGAGTGATAAAAGGTTATGTCCATAAGGATTATGCGCGCAGCAATGTGATAAATCGTGACATTTTATCTACTCAGCCTAACCCTCTACTAGAGCCTAACTCGAGTAAAACGGAGAAAACGAGTATAGAGCATGAACTGTCGGGAAACTATACTTGCCGCTCACTGAGCTATGAGCTAACAAAAGATGGTGACATGACGACAGGCTCTTTGCGCGCCTGCCGCAAGAAGAGAAAAGTCTGGTATATAGACACCCCTCAACCGCAACCATCAAACCCTTCTTAATGTTCTATTTTTATGGTTATGCCCAATAGATAAATCGTTGGGCACACCTTAATTTGGCCTTTGTCATTAATTGTCCAAACTCCCGTCATGCTGTTGTCACCTAAACCTCCTACTTTTCACAAAAAGGCGTTGTCAAAGTAAGGAAAGGTCACATGAGAACCATAGAGACAATTACACAGCCAATTGCAACCATTGCTAAGTTTGATTTAGCGCTCTCTAGTGTTTGTCTTAAGCACCGTTTTAATCAACAAGTCGCCAATATCAGTAAAGGAGTTTCCCACAGTGGTGACGGGCATCTTTACTTGGTGTTGGGGTTATTAGCTTGGTATTTAGATAAGGAGCAAGGAGTCTGGTTTTTACTGGCGGGTTTACTTGCTTTTGCTATCGAGCTACCAATTTATTGGACGCTGAAAAATAGTTTTAAGCGTCGTCGCCCTGAAGAGCTTAATGCACTCCTTCCTGCTTTTATTACCCCCTCTGATCGCTACAGTCTTCCTTCAGGACACACTGCCGCTGCGTTTGTCATGGCGACGCTGATTGACCATTTCTATCCGAGCCTAGGCGTTGCTGCATTCTTTTGGGCAAGTTTAATTGGAACCGCGCGAATCTTATTGGGTGTGCACTTTTTTACCGATGTCATCATTGGTGCACTGCTTGGCAGTCTTTGTGGTGGATTAGCGATTGCGATGTTAGGAGGCTAATTGATGAAAATCTTGTACGGTGTTCAAGGGACAGGAAACGGACATATTGCACGCGCAAGGGCGATGAGTCATGCGTTTAAAGAGCACGATGTTGAGGTCGACTTTTTGTTTTCTGGGCGAGCGCCGGAAAAATACTTTTCAATGGAAGCATTTGGCGATTACCAGACTCGCCGAGGCTTCACCTTTATTACCGAAAAAGGCTCTGTAAACTACGCGAAAACAGCATTGAATAACAATTTGGTGCAGTTTTTCAAAGAAGTTAAGCAACTCGATCTGTCGTCCTACGATCTTATCATTAATGATTTCGAACCTGTGACTGCGTGGGCAGCGAGACAACAAAATAAGCCTTCTATTGGTATCAGCCACCAAAATGCTTTCCGTTATCCAGTGCCACTAAAGGGAGCAAGTTGGTTAGATAAATCCGTCATTGAATACTTTGCGCCTTCTCAACATCACCTTGGTTTGCATTGGCATCATTTTGATCAACCTTTGTTACCACCGATAGTGCATACCGTCGATAGCCAAGCAGAAAACGACGACTTCGTGTTGGTGTATCTACCGTTCGAATCGATTGAAGATATCTCGGACTTATTGTTCCACTTTAATCAACAAGCGTTTATCTGTTATCACCCGGATGTGATCGAATGTGAGCAGGTAGAAAACATAGAACTGCGCCCTTTATGCCACAGCAACTTCCAGCATCATTTGCATCGCTGTAGTGGTGTCATTGCTAATGGTGGGTTTGAGCTTCCTTCAGAAGCCTTGTCTTTGGGGAAAAAATTGTTACTAAAGCCACTCGCGGGTCAATTCGAGCAGCAGAGCAATGTTGCGACCTTAGAAGATTTAGGGCTTGCGATGTCGATGGAGAGCTTAGACATTTCCGCAGTACGCCAGTGGCTAAAGGAGCAACAAGCCGAAAGTGTGAAATACCCAGATGTTGCTCAGGCTATTGTTCATTGGGTACTGCAAGGTGCATGGGATTCAAAAGCAGAGTTATCCAGACAACTGTGGGAGCAGGTTGATTTTCCAAGTTACGTGTCGAACATTTAAGTACGTTGTTCTAAGTACATTGTTCCTTCCATTTTTGATACGATTTTGTTGCAGCCTTTCTGTTTGGAAGGCTGCATTTTTATTCTTCCTCTCTCATTTCTATTCAGTGTGTATTTGCTGATAATTTGACTGATAAGTGCAAAATTCAATCAGAGATATAGCTGCTATATGTTGTTCTTATCTCAACCAATAACTGAGCTAAATGCATGCTTGTGTTAACCACCTGTCCTATCAATTTGCTAAATACGTCCTCAAAGAATGCATTTTTACGTGTTTTATAGTTTTTTATGTTTTTATCAAGCTTTTGTTATTTAAAGAATAAATACCTAATTGGCTAAAATTTACTGATTAAATATCAATCTAGTTGCGAAACCGCAATCGATTAGTTGATAGTACAGTTCGAGCCGGAAGTATCCGGACGATAAATATAATAAAAAGTTAGGTTATCTATTCGTAAAATGATTCGAATCCAGCCGCCGTCTTTTGTGCGAGATGGGATTCTATTCGTTATGAATTTAATGAACAAAGTTGACGATTACAAAAGAGGCGCACTCAATGTTAGAGAAGAAAGACGCGATGAGCGCAATTGCTAGCTACCGTATGGAAAGCACTTTGCGTGGTGTAGATTTAAACCTACTGACTGTATTTGATGCTGTAATGCAAGAGCAAAATATTACTCGTGCAGCACATAACCTAGGCATGTCTCAGCCGGCGGTAAGTAACGCCGTGGCACGCTTAAAAGTGATGTTTAACGACGAGCTATTCATGCGCCAAGGCCGTGGTATTCAGCCTACGCAACGAGCACGTCAACTGTTTGGCCCTATTCGCCAAGCACTACAGCTGATTCGCAATGAACTTCCTAGCTCTGTATTCCAACCAGAATCTTCGACTCGCTTATTCAAGCTTGCGATTTGCAGCCCTTGTGACATGCGTTTTGCTCCGAAGATCATGGCAAAAGTGAATCAACAAGCACCAAACGTTCAGCTTCACCTAGATGCAGAATTTGACCGTTTGTTGTCTGAGCGTATGCGCTACCAAGAAATTGATTTCGTGATCGACTACGCTCGTTTTGATGAGCAAGGTTTCTCAAGCACTGAAATCTTCAAAGATGAATTAGTGGTTATCGCATCAAAAACACACCCACGCATTCAAGGTGGTGTGACGGCTGAGCAACTGCTTAACGAAAAGCATGCGAAGTTATCGAAAGTGCATGGCCAACGTAGTTTCTCAGAGCAAGCGTACCGTGAACTGGATTGCCAAGCGGCGTATGAAGGTTCTAGTTTAAGCAACCTACTATACGTGGTGGGTCAATCTGAGCTTGTGACTATTGCACCACGTTGGATGGCGGAAAATGCGGTAAACAGCGATCAACTGCAAATTCTTGATTTCCCATTTGCAAACAAAGAAATCAGCGGCTTCTTAAGCTGGCATGAATCAAGTGAAAAAGATAAAGGCCACATTTGGCTACGCGATCAACTGATGATCACTTGTGGTGAAGTCGTTGCCGCAAAATAAGATGACGTTTGGTCTTCTCGATTAGACCATATTGGTAATCATCAATTTTTACAATTCATTGGTCCCCGAGCGATTTTTGTCTCTCGGGGCTTTTTGTTTTCGTAATCAACAATCGAAACAGTAAGTTAAATAGAGTAATCATTCAGCAATTTGAGGTACGTTCGCGACGTATAAGTGATAGTTGTCTCTTATTAGTGATAAGTTTGATACTGGTCAGTTGCGTTTTAGCAAGCCGTGAGTACACTTGTTCGCTCAATTAGCTTACGCCTGTAAGCCAAAAGGTAAGTAAAAGAATGGCCAAGTTAGATTTTCATATCGTTAAACGTATTCGTGAACAAATTGCGAACGGTGGTACACGCGTTGCACTCAAGCATAAAGTGGGTGAGGAGTGGCAAGGTATTACGTGGACGCAATTTGGTCAGCAAGTTGATGCTTTATCACTTGCACTTTTGGCTCAGGGATTAGGAGTCCAAGATAAGATCGGCATTTTCTCGAACAACATGCCGCAATGGACGATCGCTGATATCGCAGCACTGCAATTACGCAGCGTGACAGTACCTATTTACCCAACCAATACTGCCGCCCAGTCGGCGTACATCATTAACAATGCAGACGTAAAAGTTCTGTTTGTTGGTGAACAGCCTCAATTTGATGCAGCAGTGAGCATTTTCGACCAGTGCGAACAGTTAGAGCTCATTGTTGCGATGTCTGATGATATAGAACTTGGCGATCATGATTTCGTTATCTCTTGGCAAGCATTTGTTGCCAAAGGCGACGCTATATATCAAGTTGAATTGGACGCGCGTTTAGATCAGGCAAAAGAAGATGATCTACTCACGCTGATCTACACCTCGGGTACAACAGGCCAGCCAAAAGGCGTTATGTTGGACTACGCAAACATTGCGGCGCAATTGGAAGGGCACGATCAGCGCTTGAGCCTTTCTCAAAGTGACGTGTCATTATGTTTCCTTCCGTTGTCACACGTATTTGAGCGCGCTTGGACCTTTTATGTATTGTACAAAGGGGCGACCAACTGCTATTTGCAAGACACCATGCAAGTACGTGATGCACTGAGCCAGGTGCGACCTACCGTGATGTGTGCCGTACCGCGTTTCTATGAGAAGATCTTCTCTGCGATTCACGAGAAAGTGTCTCGCGCGCCGATTCACCGTAAGATCATGTTTACTTGGGCAGTCAACATGGGCGCAAAAATGGCCGCTTGTCATCAAGAAAAACGTCAGCCATCGCTCTTGCTGCGTAAGTCATACGCTTTGGCGGATAAGTTGGTTCTGAGCAAACTGCGTGCGCTACTTGGCGGGCAAATCAACTTTATGCCTTGTGGCGGTGCAAAGTTGGATGAAACCATCGGTCGATTCTTCCATGCGATTGGTATCAACGTTAAGTTGGGCTACGGCATGACTGAAACCACTGCGACAGTATCGTGTTGGGATGATAAATGTTTTAACCCCGACTCTATTGGTATGTCGATGCCTGGCGCACAGGTTAAGATCGGCGAAAACAACGAGATTCTGGTTCGTGGTCCAATGGTGATGCGTGGCTATTACAAAATGCCAGAAGAGACGGAAAAGACCTTTGATGAGCACGGTTTCCTAAAAACGGGCGACGCTGGTTACATTGATGAAAATGGCAATTTGTTCATCACCGATCGTATCAAAGAGTTGATGAAAACTTCAGGTGGTAAATACATCGCTCCACAAATGATTGAAGGTGCGATTGGTAAAGACCACTTTATCGAGCAAATCGCAGTCATTGCGGATACTCGTAAGTTTGTTTCTGCGCTTATCGTGCCTTGTTATGACTCGCTAGAAGAGTACGCGAAAGAGCTGAATATCAAATATCACGATCGCGTTGAGTTGATTAAGCACCACCAGGTGGTCGAAATGCTTGAGAAGCGTGTGAACGATCTTCAAAAAGAGTTGGCAAAGTTTGAACAAGTGAAGAAGTTTAAACTGTTACCAAGAGCTTTCTCTATGGATGATGGTGAGTTAACGCCAACTCAAAAACTTCGTCGTAAAGTCATCAATGACAAATACCAAGATGAAATTGAAGAAATGTATAAGGAAAAGTCGGATAAAAAGTAACTTAAGCTGACTTAGATTTTATATTGATGAAAAAATCCCCAGTGATGTGATCGCGCATTGCTGGGGATTTTTGTTTGTATTGATTTTTTCTGTTCTGCTCGTCAAATAACGCTATTTAGCACCCTGTAGCTAAAAGCTTATGAAATAATGTTCTTTTTTTAAGCGTTAATTTTTTAGGTTGTACTGTGAAATAGGAGATGTGTGGCTGCTATTCCTACTAACATTCTAATTACTAGTATCTTGTTTAAAAAGTAGACCAATCTCTCATTAGACCCTTTGATAATAAAACGTTACATTTGTTGGGTAACCTTGCGGGATGTTATGACGAACGCAAGACATAGCCGAAAACGTGGAAGTATTTCGATTAGGCTACGAATAAGACCTAGACTATGTAAAACCAGACCAATCCGTTGACCTTACGGTGAGGAAACTGGCTAAGGAGAGCAATTATGACAGCAATGTTGTCAGGCGCAGAGATGGTGGTTCAATCTCTGATAGAAGAGCACGTAGAGCAGATCTTTGGCTACCCAGGTGGCTCTGTTTTGGATATCTACGATGCACTGCATGCCAAAACCGATCAAATCAAACACGTACTTGTAAGGCATGAGCAAGCCGCCACTCATATGGCAGATGGTTACGCTCGAGCTACCGGTAAACCGGGTGTCGTACTTGTGTGCTCGGGGCCGGGCGCGACCAATACCATTACGGGTATTGCAACAGCATATATGGACTCTATCCCAATGATCGTTATCTCGGGTAACGTACCGAATAGCCTAATTGGTAATGATGCTTTCCAAGAGTGTGACATCGTCGGTGTCTCCCGCCCAGTGGTCAAACACAGCTTTTTAGTAAAAAAAGCGGAAGATATTCCTGAAACAATCAAAAAAGCGTTTTATATTGCGACTACGGGTCGACCTGGTCCAGTTGTGATTGATTTGCCAAAAGATGTGATGAACCCGCAAATCAAACTGCCTTATCAATATCCAGAAACGCTTTCAATGCGTTCTTACAAGCCGACAACTTCGGGCCATAAAGGCCAGATTAAAAAAGCGCTTAAATCGCTATTAGAAGCGAAAAAACCAGTGCTTTATATCGGTGGTGGTGCAGTGATTTCTGGCGCCCATGAACATATTTTAGAGCTTTCCGACAAACTGAACCTACCAGTAGTGAGTACTTTGATGGGCTTGGGGGCATTCCCGGGTACACATAAAAACTCACTGGGCATGTTGGGTATGCACGGCACTTACGAAGCTAATATGGCAATGCATGAAGCGGATCTTATTTTTGGTATCGGTGTGCGTTTTGATGACCGTACAACCAACAACCTTGAAAAGTACTGCCCAAACGCAAAAGTGATGCATATTGACATCGATCCGTCATCGATCTCGAAAAACGTGAAAGTGGATTTGCCGATCGTAGGTTCTGCGGAAAAAGTGCTGACAACCATGCTCGGGCTGCTTGCAGAGCAAGGTAGTGAAAATGATCAAGATGCTATCACCGCATGGTGGGATGACATTCAAGTGTGGCGTGATCGCAACTGCTTGTCTTATGAAACGTCTCCAGAACGAATCAAGCCACAGCAAGTAATTGAAACGCTGCACAAGCTAACTAATGGCGACGCGTATGTGGCGTCTGATGTGGGCCAGCATCAGATGTTTGCGGCACTGTACTACCCATTCAATAAGCCGCGCCGTTGGATAAACTCTGGTGGTCTTGGCACCATGGGATTTGGTCTTCCGGCTGGCATGGGCGTGAAGTTTGCCATGCCACAAGAAGAGGTCGTGGTTGTGACTGGTGACGGCAGTATTCAGATGAATATTCAAGAATTGTCGACAGCCATGCAATACGACATTCCAGTGAAGATCATCAACCTGAACAACCGATTCTTAGGCATGGTAAAACAGTGGCAAGACATTATTTATCAAGGCCGTCACTCTAATTCTTACATGAGTTCTGTTCCTGACTTTGCAGCGATTGCAGAAGCTTATGGTCACGTCGGTATTCGTATCGAAACGCCTGATCAGCTCGAAGAAGGGCTACAAAAAGCGTTGGATATGAAAGATCGTCTGGTGTTTGTAGACATCAACGTAGACGAAACCGAACACGTATACCCGATGCAAATCAAAGGTGAGGGTATGGATAAAATGTGGCTAAGCAAAACGGAGAGAACTTAATATGAGACACATTATTTCATTACTATTGGAAAACCAACCGGGTGCGTTGTCTCGTGTTGTTGGTTTGTTCTCTCAACGTGGTTACAACATTGAATCTTTGACGGTATCACCGACTGATGATGAAACCCTGTCGCGAATGAACATTACCACGACATCTGATGAGATGCAGTTGGAACAAATTCAGAAGCAGTTACACAAATTGATCGATGTGCTGAAAGTGCAAGAAGTCACCGAGTATGAGCACATTGAGCGTGAACTGATGATGGTGAAAGTGAAAGCCAGTGGTTTTGCGCGAGCAGAAGTGAAGCGGACGGCAGACATCTTTCGTGGCCAGATCGTGGATGTCACGGCTTCCCAATACACCGTACAACTTGCGGGTACGAGTGAAAAGCTAGATGCCTTCATTCAAGCGATATCCGAAGTGACCGAAGTTGTCGAAGTTGCTCGTAGTGGTGTCGTTGGCATTGCGCGAGGAGAGCGAGCCCTCAAACCTTAACTCTATGATTGCATATAGAAAAGCCACTTAATCTAAGTGGCTTTTTTGTTTAGAAAATAACAATTAATGATATAATTGTCGTTTTAGTAAGCATGATAGGCATTAGACGTGTGAAAGTACCTAAGCGAGTCGGCACCTTATTGGCGACAGCACTATTTTTTAGTGCACTCACTGCCGCTTACTACTATCAGAAATATCTGACATTGTTAGAAAACAATGTTGAGAACACCGCTCAAGAAGCGTTACATCAATTGGCCTATACTGGCCGTGAATACAGCAATATTCAGGATCAAATCGAAACGATCAGTGACCTACTTGGTCACAGCCAAAGTCTGTATGAATATCTGCGCCAACCTAACCGGGTGAACCGTTCCATCTTAGAAGACATGTGGATCTCGGTCGCAATCAATCAAAAGTTGTATAAGCAAATTCGCTTTCTTGATGTTTCTGGTCGAGAAAAAGTGAGGATTAATTATGATATTGAAACAGGCGCTGCGTTGCCCGCGATCAAATTGCAAAATAAGTCAGAGCGAGATTACTTTCAATTCGCTAAGAACTTAGACGATGGCGAAATCGCTTCGTGGGGGATAGGTTTAGAACGAGAGTATGGCGAGTTAGTCTATCCCTATAGCCCGTCACTGCGTATTTTGATGCCTATTTCGCTTAACGGAAAGCGCGAAGGGTATCTTGTGCTTAATGTTGATATTGACTATTTATCCTCTCGACTCAACTATTCGTCAGTGCTTGATTTCCATATTGAGCTGATTAAGAGTGACGGATTTTACATTGATAGCCCTAAATCAGCTCGTTTGTATGGCCATATAATTCCCGCTCGCTCTCAATTTAATTTTGGCCGGATGTACCCAAACATTTGGCGTAGTTTAAATTCAAAAGATTCGGGCTATGCTTACAATGGTTCGAATTTGGTCGCGTATCGCACCATCCAGTTTGTTTCTAGCGAACCTCTTCATCTGGTTATTGATCTTACCAATGAGCAGTTATTATCCCGAGCTCAGAGGGATATTGATGACTTAATCCAAGAAGCGTTTTTTGTTTTAAGTTTGGTGCTCGGCTTCACTTTGCCGACGGCAGCCCTTGCTCTGCATTATCGGCGTCATAGTATGGAATCGAAGTTGGCTCGAGCTGCTCTTGATGGTATGACTGCGGTGATGATCTCGGATGCTTCACATAGAATCATCATGGTTAATCAAGAGTTTGAAAATATGATGGGTTACTCAACCAAGCATGCCCAAGGTTGGAGTGCACATCATTTAATTCTCTTACCTGAAGATCTCGAAGCAAACCTGAGTATCTGGAAAGCATTGAAGAGTGAACACGTATGGGAAGGGGAGATTCGTTGTCGAACTAAGTTTAATCAAGTCTTTACCGCAATAATGCGTATTCAGGCGAATTTAACCAAATCAGGTAAAGTGAGTTATTACATTACGTCGCTGGTGGATATCTCTGGGCAAAAAGAGTTAGAAGAAAAATTACGAAACCTAAGCGAAAAAGATGGCTTGACGGGGTTGTGGAACCGCCGAAAATTTGAAGAGCAATTGGCGCAATATGCGGGGATTATTGAACGCTATCCTGATAGCCCTCCTGCTTGTTTGGCGTTGTTTGATATTGACCACTTTAAACGTATTAATGACGAGCTTGGCCACGACGAAGGAGACAAGGTGATTTGTAGTGTCGCAGAAACCCTCCTAGAAGAAGTCCGCAGCACAGACTTTGTATCTCGTGTCGGTGGTGAGGAATTTGCAGTGATTATGCCGCATACAACACTAGAAGAGGCTGAAATTGTATTGAACAGGCTACGTGTCGCGGTTCAAATGCATAGTGATAGAGGCATTACTGTCAGTGCTGGGTATAGTGATTTAACCTCTGATCGTACAAGAACGTATAAATGTGCTGATATTGCTTTGTATGAGTCAAAAAGTGCAGGGCGTAACTGCGTATCGCTATGTCATAGTTATGATGATATTGCTTAGTGCTTTTACAAAAACGAAAAAACGGGGATAGACCCCCGCTTTTTAGTCTCAGCGTTATTCGCTAGCCAGTATGCGACATTGGTTGTCGATGACGGCTTCGATACACTGTATTGACTGTCTCAAATAACGCTCTAGATAACCTAAAGCATCCTGACTCTTTTTGTCTAGCGATGCCTTCATCAGTATTTCTTGCTCATCGAGATTACAGTGCCCAGGGTTCCCTGTGCCTAAAATCTGCATCGCGAAGTATTGGTAGCGTTTAATTTGCGTGAGTAGATCGCGGAAAAAACCAAACATATTGACAGAGCCAGCACCTTCAAACAGCGCAGTAAGAAACTGATTTTGGCGCGCTTCCCATTCCCTCCAACAAAAGCTTTCGCCAGGTTTTACTCGGGATAACTTGTGATAAGCAGTTAGTACATCCAGTTCCCATTTTTCATCGCCAATCATAATTGCCTTACTGAGTAAGCATGCGGAGACCATTTGCAGGCTTTCGTACAAGTCATGTAACTCATCTTTACATACAGGTGCAACCCAGCAGCCTTTTTGCGGCTCGAGTTTGACGTATTTGCTCCAAGATAATTGCACCAATGCTTCTCGAATGGGTGACGCTCCTACGTTGTACTTCTCTTTGAGTTCGGCAACCACGAGTTTTTGACCTGGTTTAAGCTCGCCATCGAGAATATCCTGACGGATCATTCTTAATACTTTGTCGGTAAGAGTGGGACTAGACACATACACCTCATAGAAACTTTAATCGTGACGATAAAATTAAACAGTACGAAATTCTGATAGAGGTAAATAATACAATTAGCCTATTATGAGAGCAAGAAAGCCATATAAAAAAGGAGGGCATAAGCCCTCCTTCTCAAGAAACTGAAGTGTTAAAAGTTCAGTCTTATAGCACGTGTACAGAAGCTGTGTTCGTAGTACCTGAAGCAACTAGAGCGCCAGAAACCATAACAACGATATCGCCTTTGTTACCTAGACCTGATTCTAGAGCAAGTTCTTTACCCGCTACGTAGAATGCGTCAGTGCTTTCGATTGAATCAACAACTACAGGAGTAACACCTTTAGTTAGAACTAGCTGTGCAGCAGTTTTCTTGTTAGTTGTTAGCGCTAGAATGTTTGCAGTTGGGAAGTACTTACGTACTGAACGTGCAGACTTACCGCCTTCAGTTGCAACAACGATAAGTGGAGCAGCTAGTTTCTCAGCTGTGTCTACAGCGCCTTTACATACTGCTTCAGTGATGCGAAGACGTGGGCTGTCTAGTCGAGAACCTAGTTCAGCTTTTAGCGCTGAGTCAGTACGGTTCGCGATTTGAGCCATGATAGTTACCGCTTCAACAGGGTATTTACCTTTCGCCGTTTCACCAGAAAGCATTACTGCGTCAGTACCGTCCATTACTGCGTTAGCAACGTCGCCTGCTTCCGCACGAGTAGGACGTGGGTTGTTGATCATAGAATCAAGCATTTGAGTTGCAGTGATAACCATCTTACGTGCACGGTTACACTTCTCGATCATCATTTTCTGAGCGAAGATTACTTCTTCAGCTGGGATTTCAACACCTAGGTCACCACGAGCAACCATGATGCCGTCAGAAAGCTCTAGGATCTCGTCGAAGTTATCAACACCTTCTTGGTTTTCGATCTTAGAGATGATATGGATGTTCTCGCCGCCGTTTGCAGCAAGTACTTCACGGATTTCTTGAACGTCAGACGCTTTACGGATGAAAGAAGCTGCTACGAAGTCAACGCCTTGCTCACAACCAAATTTAAGGTCGTTCTTATCTTTTTCAGATAGTGCAGGTAGGTTTACAGAAACGCCAGGAAGGTTAACACCTTTGTTTTCGCCTAGTGCACCGTTGTTAAGAACTTTACATTTAACTTCAGTTTCAGTCTTAGAGATAACTTCCATCTCGATTAGACCGTCGTCTACTAGGATAGTGTTACCTACGTTTAGGTCGGCTGCGAAACCAGCGTAAGTTACTGCAACTTTATCTTTGTTACCTACAACTGAAGTGTCAGTTGTGAAAGTGAATTCTTGACCTGCTACTAGATCAACATCGTTACCGCCTTCTAGCTTGATAGTGCGGATTTCTGGACCTTTAGTATCTAGAAGAATTGCTAGTGGTTTGCCAGTAGCTTCCATTACTTTACGGAAGTTCGCGATACGAGTGCCGTGTTCTTCGTAGTCACCGTGAGAGAAGTTAAGGCGCATTACGTTCATGCCTGCGTTAACTAGTTCAGTTAGCTTCTCTACAGATTCTGTTTTAGGGCCAATCGTACATACGATTTTGGTCTTTTTCATGGAAGATACTCTCCGGTAAGTATAGTTACAATTTGAAAGTCGGTTATTTACTCTGAAGTCAGGACGTTTTTGATGACATTTAGTACCTGTCACCCACCGATTTTTCGTCTCATTATTAGAACTTCAGATTCTGAAAGTCTTTCACCAAGTTTAGTCATTTTATGACTAAAAGATCGGCGATTTTGGTTACCTTTTTGTGACTAATCCCACTTTATATGCAGAAAGTTGCAAAAAAATAGCCTTCAATTCTGTAATTTTTTTTCTTTTCGGTGGCGAATTCTACCACTGAATGAATCCAATATCACTGTTTAAGAATTGTCTTAGGACAAGGTTTTATCGAGAAATATTAATTTTTTGGATCGAAATAAATGGACTTAAAAGTTTCGGTTTGACTATAATAAGTTTCACATCGAAACTTAAAATCAAAACTTAAATGTCGAAACGAAATACTCAATTAAGAAGACACGCCATTTCTAACTTGGTTTCTGAACTAGGAGAAGTCAGCGTTGATGAACTTGCTCAGAAATTCGAAACCTCAGAGGTCACGATTAGAAAGGATTTAGCTTCTTTAGAGAAAAACGGCCAACTTCTACGCCGCTATGGCGGTGCGATTGCTATCCCAAAGGAAGTCATTCACGAAGAATTGGGCGCTAATGTTTCGACTCGAAAGTTAAGCTTAGCAAAAGCAGCAGCATCATTGATTCGCGATCATAATCGCATCGTGATCGACAGTGGCAGCACGACTGCCGCGCTGATTCAACAGTTGAATGATAAACGTGGCTTAGTGGTCATGACCAACTCGTTGCATGTTGCTAACGCCCTAAATGAATTAGAGAGCGAACCGACACTGCTGATGACTGGCGGTACTTGGGATACGCACTCAGAGTCCTTTCAAGGCAAAGTAGCCGAATCTGTATTACGAGCTTACGACTTTGACCAACTATTCATCGGTGCGGATGGCATCGATCTCGAGCGTGGAACCACGACATTTAATGAATTGGTTGGCTTAAGTAAGGTAATGGCAGAAGCGTCACGTGAAGTGATCGTAATGATCGAGTCCGAAAAAATCGGCCGTAAGATCCCAAACTTAGAGCTCGCTTGGCATCAAGTTGATGTGTTGGTGACCGATGCAGATATCCAAGCAGAGCATAAAGTACAGATTGAACAACATGGCGTGAAAGTCATTTGCGCCTAACAATGTAATCAGTTTCATATTTCACTTCCCTCTGGATAAAGGCCTTTGCTTGCTGCCTCTATTTGAAATCATGGCTAGGGAAGAACAAAACTACAAACGGAGATAAACACATGTGTGGAATCGTAGGTGCAGTAGCACAACGAGATGTTGCAGAAATTTTGGTTGAAGGTCTACGCCGCTTAGAGTACCGCGGTTACGACTCTGCTGGCGTTGCGGTTGTTGATGGCGAATCAAACCTAACGCGCGTTCGTCGCTTGGGTAAAGTACAAGAATTGGCTGATGCAGTAGAAGAAGCAAAAGTGATCGGCGGAACTGGTATTGCGCACACTCGTTGGGCGACGCACGGTGAACCTTCTGAAATCAATGCTCACCCACACATGTCTGGTGATATCGCAGTGGTCCATAACGGCATCATCGAAAACCATGAAGAGCTGCGTGAGCTGCTTCAATCTCGTGGCTACGTGTTTGAATCGCAAACGGATACAGAAGTTATCGCACACATGGTTGAGTGGGAACTTCGTACTTCAGAAACGCTATTAGAAGCGGTACAAAAAACAGCAAAACAACTTGAAGGCGCATACGGCACGGTAGCGTTGGATCGCAAAGACCCATCTCGCATCGTAGTAGCGCGTTCAGGCAGCCCGATCGTGATCGGTTTTGGTGTAGGTGAAAACTTCCTAGCGTCTGACCAACTTGCATTACTTAACGTTACGCGCCGTTTCATGTACCTAGAAGAAGGTGACGTAGCAGAAATTACTCGCCGTGAAGTCACTGTGTTTGATGAAACGGGTGAGCCAGTTGAGCGTGAAATTGTTGAATCTAATGCAGAGCATGATGCAGGTGATAAAGGCCAATACCGTCACTTCATGCAAAAAGAAATCTATGAGCAACCTAAAGCGTTGATCAACACAATGGAAGGTCGTATCACGTCAGATTCTGTTGTGACAGACGCGATCGGTGTGCACGCGGCAGACATTCTAAGCAAAGTAGAACATGTACAAATCGTGGCGTGTGGTACGTCTTACAACGCAGGTATGACGGCACGTTACTGGTTTGAAGACATTGCAGGCGTTAGCTGTGATGTAGAAATTGCGTCTGAATTCCGTTACCGCAAGTTTGTGACTCGTCCAAACAGCCTATTGATCACGTTGTCTCAGTCTGGTGAAACCGCTGATACCCTAGCAGCACTTCGCCTAGCAAAAGAGAAAGGTTACATGGCGGCGATGACCATCTGTAACGTAGCGGGTTCCTCTTTGGTTCGTGAATCAGATTTTGCATTCATGACTCGCGCTGGTGTTGAAATCGGTGTGGCTTCAACCAAAGCGTTCACGACTCAACTTTCTGCACTACTTATGCTGGTAACGGCACTGGGTAAAGAGCAAGGTCGCATCAGCAAAGAGAAAGAAAAAGAGATTGTTGAAGCGCTACACGCACTTCCTAAGCAAATCAACGCGGCACTTTCTTTCGAGAAAGAAATTGAAGCACTAGCAACGGATTTTGCAGACAAGCACCACACATTGTTCCTAGGCCGTGGCGAGTTCTACCCAATCGCGATGGAAGCGTCTCTAAAACTGAAAGAGATCTCGTACATCCACGCAGAAGCGTACGCGGCGGGTGAACTGAAACACGGTCCTCTGGCCCTAATTGATGCTGACATGCCAGTTGTTGTGGTTGCACCAAGCAACGACCTACTTGAAAAGCTAAAATCAAACGTTGAAGAAGTGCGTGCGCGTGGCGGCCTTCTATACGTATTCGCAGATGCAGACGCAGGCTTCGAAGGCGATGAAACAATGAAGATCATCACGATGCCTCACGTTAGTGAAATCACGGCGGCGATCTACTACACCATCCCAATGCAGTTACTGTCTTACTACGTAGCACTGATCAAAGGTACGGACGTAGACCAACCACGTAACCTAGCGAAAGCGGTAACGGTTGAGTAATTACGCTTAACAGCAAAAATCCAAGCGGCACATGCGAGAGTATGTGCCGCTTTTTTTATTTAAACCCACTTTAAGGTTTGTGAGTTATTGACCCAACTGGTGAGCGGTTAGAATTGCAGAGTAGACATTTTCTGCCGTCACTGGGAATGGCATATTGTGGATTGTTTCTCCCTCGGCCGTTGAGGCTTCGGCGACCTCGCGCAACTTAGTGTGGTTAAGCTCTTTAACGCCCATATCAAATAAGTTGGTTGGTAGACCTACAGAGCGGCAGAATGCAAGAACCGTATTAATCTCTTCCATCGCTGCGTTTTCTAGTACCAGCTGAACTAGTGTGCCGAACGCGACTTTCTCACCATGATAGAGATGATGACACTCTTCAAGCTTAGTTAGGCCGTTATGAATAGCGTGAGCACCCGCTAGACCACTGCTTTCAAAACCGATACCGCTTAGGTATGTATTGGCTTCAATAATGTTTTCTACCGCTTTGGTGCTCACACCATTTTCTACCGCAGCTTTTGCTTTTACACCATCTTCAAGCAAGGTTTCATAGCAAAGTTTCGCAAGCGCTTGTGCTGAACGCGTCGCTAACCCACCAGCCATTGTTGCCTTACCAGAAGTCATGTTGGCACGAGCTTCAAAGTAGGTGGAAAGCGCGTCGCCCATCCCCGATACAAGTAAGCGAACAGGGGCTTTGGCGATGACTGACGTATCCATGATGACCATGTCTGGGTTTTTAGGGATCATCAAATATTCTGCAAATTCACCTTCAGGTGTGTATATCACCGCAAGCGCTGAGGTTGGTGCATCTGTCGAGGCAATCGTAGGAACCACCACGACAGGAATTTTTGTGTAAAACGCAACAGCCTTTGCTGTATCTAACGTTTTACCACCACCAATACCGACAATGACATCGTGTTTCTGAGTGGCACAAATGTCCGTGATGCGTTCAATCTCAACGCGCGAACATTCGCCACCAAAAATGTTCATAGTGAGTGGAAGCTTTTCGTCAGCAAAGCTTTGCTTGACGTCATCACCAACCAGGTTAGTCACGAACTCATCGGCAATTACTAACGGACGTTCACCTAATGTTTTCACATAGTGAGCGATAGATGTAAGTACTTGTTCACCTTGGACGTATTTGCTTGGGCTGATAATAATTTTGTCCATAATTCAAACCTTTAACCTTTTTTATGTGTGTTTTGGACTGCAATGAATATCCATTGTAGGGATAAGGTTTATATTAGGTTTGGTGTGGTAAGTGGTGAAGGATATCTCTGGTTTTGTTCCATGCTTTTATGACCTCTGTGTCAAACCGACTGTCAGAAGTAATAAGCATCAGCATGCTTTATGGCGACGATCACTATTCAGGACAATTTGTCGTTTTACGTTTCATATTGAAACAAAAATGCCGAAGTTTTTGTTTCAATATGAAACGGATTGATTTTTGTTGAGCACGCTTTTTCTCTGTTTAAGATGAATTCATACCCTACATAAAAATATAAATGGAATGAGATAGAACGATGAAAAAGTTAATTAACCACGTTGATGATGTTGTATTGCAGCAAATGGAAGGCCTGGCATTGTCCCGCCCTGAGCTAAAAGCGAACTACGAGCCTCGTTACATGTGGCACGAGGAAACGCCGGGGCAAGTGGCACTGGTTTCTGGTGGTGGCTGTGGTCATGAACCTTTGCACGCTGGTTTTATTGGTAAAGGCATGCTGACAGGCGCCTGTCCTGGTGAGGTATTTACTTCACCTACACCTGATCAAATGTACGAATGTGGCAACCAAGTGAATACTGGTGAAGGCGTGCTATTTATCATTAAAAACTACACCGGAGACGTATTGAACTTTGAAACGGCCGTGGAGCTCCTTCATACCGATGGTATCAAAGTTGGGTCGGTGTTGGTGGATGACGATGTTGCAGTCAAAGACAGCCTATACACCGCTGGTCGCCGTGGCGTTGCTGGAACGGTATTGGTTGAAAAGTTAGTTGGGGCTGCCGCGAACAAAGGTTATTCGCTGGAGCAATGTGAAGCACTGGCTCGTCGCGTGAATAATCACTGTCGTTCATTTGGTGTGGCACTTAATGCTTGTGTTGTACCAGCGGCGGGTAAACCATCTTTTGTTCTGGAAGATGATGAAGTTGAGTTTGGTGTTGGTATCCATGGTGAACCAGGTATCAAGCGAGTGAAATACACCGATGTCGATACGTTAGTGGATGAAATGTTTGCTGAAGTTGCTGAAAACACGCCTTATCAGCGCACATTGCGTATTTGGAATCGTGACGAAGGTGAATGGGATGAAGTGGAATCCAGCATTGAGCCTTTCGCCGCTGAACACGACTACATCGTGATGGTGAATGGTATGGGTGGTACGCCAACTTCAGAGCTTTACGGAGTGTACCGCCGTCTGGCTCATAACTGCGAGCAAGCAGGGTTCCGTATCGTACGTAATATGGTTGGCAACTTCTGTACGTCACTTGATATGGAAGGCGTTTCGATTACGTTGCTGAAGGCAGACAAAGAGATGTTGGAGCTGTTTGATGCTCCTGTCGATACGGCCGCGATCAAGTGGTAACAGGGGGAGCAAACATGCAAATTGAAAAACAACATATCGTTCACTGGCTAGAGTTATGTGCAAAAACGTATCAAGAGAATCAAGATTTTCTGACCGACCTTGATCGTGATATTGGTGACGCCGACCACGGTCTCAATATGAACCGTGGCTTTAAAAAAGTTGCTGAAAAACTGCCGCAATTTGCGGACCAAAATATCGGCAGCATTCTCAAGAATACGGGCATGACCTTGCTTTCTAGTGTCGGTGGGGCAAGTGGCCCGCTGTATGGCACGCTGTTTATTCGCACGGCTGCCGCTGTCGGAACCCGAGAGCAACTAACGTTTGAAGAGTTGGTGGATGCACTAAAAAGCGGTGTGGATGGCGTGGTGTCTCGTGGTAAAGCGGAACTGGGTGATAAAACCATGTGTGATGTTTGGTTACCCGTTTTAGTTAGCGTGAAGGCGTCGTTAGAAAATGGCATGAGCGCCGATCACTTACTGAATGAAATGGTTGAACTAGCAGAAACGAGCGCGGTTGCCACGATTGAAATGTTGGCGAAAAAAGGGCGAGCAAGCTATCTGGGGGAACGTAGTATTGGTCACCAAGATCCCGGTGCAACCTCTTCTTTGTTAATGATTAAAGTACTACAGCAGGCAATAGCAGGTAATTAAGATGGTGGGAATTGTAGTTGTATCTCATAGTCGTCGCCTTGCAGAAGGGGTGGCCGAACTTGCCACCCAAATGACGCAAGGCAAAGCCAAGCTTGCGATTGCTGCTGGGATTGATGATCCAGAGAACCCGATCGGAACCGATGCCATTGCCGTGATGGAAGCGATTGAGCAGGTACAAGATCAACAAGGGGTTGTTGTGTTGATGGATCTTGGCAGCGCGTTGCTTAGCACGGAAATGGCTCTGGATCTGATTGATGATCATGTGAGGGAAAATGTCACCCTTATCTCGGCACCTATTGTTGAAGGGACCATGGCGGCGTCGGTGGCTGCTGCTGCCGGGCTACCTTTATCGACGGTAGTCGAAGAGGCACAGAATGCGTTAAGCGTAAAACGAGAGCATCTTGGTGATCAGCCACTAACATCCGCTGAGATAGCGCCAGTATCAGAAAACTTTGAGCAAGAACGGACATTTGATTGGGTAGTGCAAAATCCGCATGGATTACATGCTCGTCCCGCTGCGGCCATTGTTGGTGCACTCGCGCCTTTCGACTGCCAATTATGGTTGAAAAAAGGCGAGCGCCGTGTGAACGCGAAAAGCTTGAACAGCATTGCGAAACTTGGCGTTCGTAGTCAAGAGACGATCACCTTATGCGCACTTGGACCTCAATCCAGTGAAGCAATCAAGGCATTTGAAGCCTTAACTAGTGAGCACTTCGGAGAAAAAGAGGCGGTTGAGCAAGGCATTATCGAACCTGAAGAAAGTTCAGATACTCTGCTCGATGGCATGGCCTCAAATCAGATTGAAGGTGCTGTTGTTGGTATTCGAGTCAATGACGGTATCGCTACTGCTCCTGCTGTCCTTTTTACTCATGAAATGCCAGCAGTGCCTGAACGTGATTTCCAAAGTGAACAAGATGAAATTGAACGGGTTAAGCGTGCGATAGGCGTGGTTTTTCAACACTTGCAGGAGCAAGCGAAGCTGCCGAAAGGGGAAATATTTTCCGCTCATAGCATGATGCTCAGTGACCCAGAATTATGGGCATCGGTCGAGTCGCGAATTCAAACGGGCATGATAGCCGAGCAAGCTTGGGTAGAATCACTGCAAACGTTGGCCGAAGAGTTTCGCCAGGAAGAAAGTCAGTACATGCGGGAACGCGAAGCAGATGTGCATGATATAGCACGCCAAGTTATGGTCGAAATGACAGGCGTAACGCCTAATGCCATCGACATTCAGGAACCGAGTATTTTGTTGGCCCGCGACCTGATGCCTTCTGATGTGGCCGGGCTTGATAAATCGAAAGTGCTTGGTATCTGTTTGAGTGAGGGAGGGAAAACCTCTCACAGTGCGATTCTTGCTCGTGCGATGGGGATTCCTGCCATCGTTAAAGCTCAGGGCTGCCTTGATGCTGTGCGTGCTGGTCAAGTGGTGACTATTGATGGCTTCCGAGGGCATTTATGGTTCTCTCCTTCAGATGCCGTACAGCAGGAATTAGAAGCTCAGCAAATTGAGTGGCAAAGCATCCGACAACGTGCATTAGCGAGTGCTCAGCAAGCCGCAGTCACCTGTGATGGTGTCCATATTCCAGTACTCGCCAATATTGGTGGACCGAAAGATATTGATGATGCACTAACATCAGGAGCTGAGGGCGTTGGTCTATTTCGGACTGAGTTTCTATTTCAAAACAGTGATGAGTTGCCGACTGAGGAAGCGCAATACCAAGTGTATCGTGATATTGCAGCCGCACTTGGTGATAAGCCACTTACGATTCGTAGTCTAGATGTTGGCGGTGATAAGCCTTTAGCCGCTTATCCTATGCCAGCAGAAGATAATCCATTTTTAGGTTTGAGAGGGGTGCGGTTGTGCCTTCAACATGAGTCATTGTTTACCGCTCAACTTCGAGCCATTCTGAGAGCCTTTCACGAGCAACCGAATATTCAATTGATGATACCGATGGTGGCTCAGGTTGAAGAAGTGAGAAAAGTAAAAGTGCTGTTGGCGCATCAAGCAAACCAACTCGGCTTGGATGCGACTCATTTGCCCGTTGGTATTATGATTGAGGTACCAGCCGCGGTGTTAAATGCTGATGCGTTAGCCCAAGAAGTCGACTTTTTCTCTATCGGCACCAATGATTTGACTCAATATGTTATGGCCGCCGATCGAGGTAACGCCGCTGTTGCTGAATTGGTGAACTACTTTGAACCATCGGTACTAAAAGCCATTGAGCTCACGTGTGCAGCAGGCGATCGCGCGGGCATACCGGTTAGTATGTGTGGTGAGATGGCTGGCGATCCAAATGCCACAGAAACATTGCTTCGCGTGGGGTTGCGAAAATTCAGCGCCAGTTCAAGTATGCTCCCGGGACTAAAAGCGCAGATTCGTCAGTTGTCTGTCGATGTTTAATCGAAACCGTATCGTTAGTACATCTGTACCGGCGTGCTTACGCCGGTTTTACTTTTGTTATAGGAACGCCAATTCACGACTTAATACAGTTTCATTTGCTCCTGCAGCCCAAACTTATTAATTTTTCTCCATAAGGTCGTGCGGCCAATTTGCAATGCTTTCGCCATATCATGCATTTTGCCATCACACTGATTCCAAGCCTGAACAATAGCTCTTCTCTCGGCTTCTTCTAACGTGATTACTGGCGTATTTTCTGCGGTATGGCGAGAATTCAGTTTAATGTCTTCAGGAATATCGTTCAGCTTGATTAAGTTGGAACTGCGGTTAAGCAAAATTCGCTCAGTTCGATTTCTTAATTCAGAGTTGTTGCCTGACCAACGAAAATTCATCAACGCTTCCAGTGCGACTGGCTCTATCGAGATCGTCACATTGTGGCGGCGTTCATAATGGCTGATAAGTTGCTGGACGAGAAATTCAATGTCTTCTTTACGCTTTCGTAGTGGTGGAATATGCAGCTCGTTCGAGGAGATTTCATAATAAAGTTGCCGACCAAATGAGCGCTGAGTGACATACTCGCTGATCTCTGAAGCGGTGCTGGTAATAAGTTGAAAATCTACGGGGATCAATCGCAAACTGTCGCTGCGGCTGACGAGCCCAGTTTTTAACAACTTAAGTAGCACGGCTTGTAAATCGGGCGACAGATATTCCACCTTTTCTAAAAAGAGCGTACCGCCATGGGCGAGCTCAAACTTTGAAGGCATGCCTTGCCCTTCGTCGTACCCCAGGGTTTCTTTGACCAGTTGCTCTGTATTGATGGAGCGGCAGTTGAGCGTAATGAATGGTCCTTCTTTGTAGGCGCTTTCGTTATGAATCGCCATGGCGAGAGTGGCTTTTCCTACGCCTTCTTCACCTGTAATTAGAATCGGTGATTTTGACTTTATGGCCCGTTTTGCCACGGTAATGACATGCTTCATTTTTCGTGAAATGACGGGCAAAGTGCTGAACGTATAGCGCGCACTGCCACCTATTTGTTGTTGAGCAAGTTCGCGAATTTTATCGATAGGGTGCAAGAACAATAAGTGTGTGCCGTCGTTGAGTGGACGCAAGGTGATGATCGCCTCAACAAACTCGCCACGAACCTCTACCGTTGTGAGTTTTCGGTTGATGCTCGCACCTGACTCAATACTAGTAAGGACATTCGGTGGGAAGCGCAAAACAGAAAAGACTTCTTTATCCAAGACCTGACTGGCTTCAATGTTTAACAAACGCTCGGACTGGTGATTTACCATGGTGATGCGATTTTCTTCATCCCACGCTAGAAGGCCGTCATCCATGCACTCTAACGTTGCGTTATGCGCACAAGTGAGGCGGTTCATGTTTTCTTGTTCCGACTGAATGTGGATTTGCAAGCTGACTTCTTTCGCGCTCGACGCGATGATGACTAAGTCTTCTTTCTTATAGCTTTCCGCTTTTCTGAAAAGGCATGTTGTACCGCGTAATTTTCCAAATTGGTCAAAAACAGGCGCAGCTACAGAGGCATAAGAGTGCAAGTGGCGATTGAAATGTTCGGCAGCAAAAACTTCACACGGGATATGAGTATTGATACAGAGATTGACTGCATTTGTGCCTATCTTTCCTTCGGAGAGAAAACAGCCTTGTTTTATGCCGAGCGTTTGCATCTCTTGTCGCATAGAGTCGTGCCCGACGGTGGAGAGAATACAGCCGTTGCCATCGGTTACCATCAATAGCAGGTCTTCGTCCCCTAGCATGTCGTAAGTGTCTTCAAGTACGGTCGTGGCGCATTCGATGAGGTGCTCGTTGCGTTTCATCAGAGATGAGAAGGTAAATCCAGAGGCAATATGTGGCTTTGACCAGGTGTAAGGGCTGCATTGCTTTATGCAACGCTCCCACGACTCGAGGACGGGAGTGCGGGAAAATTCTGGAGATACCCAGTGGTGTTTCTGGAAAAACTCCCACTTAGTTTTAGTGTCTTCGATTGAAAGCATGCGATCCCGTTTCAATACTAGCGATAGATTGGTCTGATGTTACAGAGACATCGGAATATGGACTGTGATGGCTTTCACGCACGTTGTATAGAAGAATGTGCAAAAAGAGGGGCGAGTTGAGGAGGCTTCCTTGCCAGTTTTTCGATTAAAAAGGGCTGTCTTTGCCGAGCTCATTGCAAATCTCGACAATGGCAAGTGAGAGCCCTGACTTAATGATTTGTTGTTGACGTTGCAGCTGTAGCTGATAAAACTCAAGGTCGATGTCGTCATCTGGTTCGCTGACTTCCAGTTGCACCATGCCCATTTTCTTCACCAAGTGCAGTTTCTTAATTGGTTCTAGAATATTCGGGTCAGTGAATTCGTAATCTGAAGCGTCACTATTGAGTTGGTTTTTGAGTTTGATGATGTCTTCGATGTCGTGGTAAATGTCATCGGGGAGCACTCCCAAGCCAAACAATAACTTCAAACGAACAGATAGATCGCCCAGCGGTCCAGAGTCTTGTAGCAGCGGACCGACAACCGATTGAACAGCGAAGTTATCTTTACGAAAGATTCTTTGCACCAACCCGTCGATCGAATCGTTAAAAACGTCGACTGCTGCAATGAAAAAGCCTCGTACCGATGGTGCGCTGTTTAATCGCTCAATGATCTCGGTTTCGTTGATGTTATCTGCCATATACTGAATACATTTCTAATTATTAGCTATCCCAACTCTTCAAGCAGAGAAGGACATAGAAGGGGAGCCAAGCTCCCCTAGGTAAATCAAAGTTGGTTGTAAAGTGTCTCGATTTGAGCCACTTCATCACTGTCTTCTGCAAGACCTGTGTATGTCGCTAGCGTCTTCTTCACACCCACTTCTTTTAATGAGGTTTGCAGCTCTACGGCTTGTGGGTCGGTGTCGTTAGTGTACTTCAACGCAGCGGCAATGCCTTTCAAAAGTGTTTTATTTTCAGTGCCATACTCAATTGTACCGAGTAAAGGCTTCACTAATCTATCGTTTGCACCCAATTTTCTAATTGGTTGACGACCTACGCGATCCACCTCATCCACTAAGTATGGGTTGGCAAAGCGTCCTAAAATCTTCTCGATGTAGGCGTTGTGCATGTCACGGTCGAAGCCGTAGCGTTTGATCAGCACTTCACCACTCTCTTGCATCGCCTGTTTTACTTCAGCGTGAATGCTAGGGTCTTCAATTGCTTCACGAATGGTGCGATGGCCTTTCAAGCAACCTAGGTAAGCGGTAATGCAGTGGCCTGTATTGAGAGTGAATAGCTTGCGTTCTACGAATGCCATTAGGTTGTTGGTTCTTTCCATGCCAGCTATGTCAGGGATTTCGCCCTTGAATTGCTGCTCATCCACAATCCATTCGCTAAAGCTCTCTACCGTCACTTCTAGTGGGTCATCGTTCGCTGCTTCTGCTGGTGGCACGATGCGGTCTACCGCTGAATCGACAAAGCCAACCAATTCGTCTGCTTTCGCGTGCAATGATTCATCCAAGTGTTTGTACACTTCACCTTTTAGGTGTGTGGTGCCACGAACCATGTTTTCACACGCGATGATGTTCAATGGCTTATCGTTACCTGCTGCAAAGCGCTTAGCAATGCCGGTAGCGATGGTTTTTGCAATGATGTCCAGTACGTTAGGGCCAACCGCTGTTGTGACCAAGTCGGTTTTTACAATGCGGTCAATGACATCTTCACTGGCTGAGTTTACCGCGGTGACGTGAGTTACTGTGTCGATTTGGCACTCAGTACCGACCACTTTTACTTTGTATTCTTGCTTGTGACTCAGTTGGTCGACGAGTGGAGCGTCAACGTCTGCAAATGTGACCTCGACTTCTGCATCTGCTAAGAGTTTTCCGATGAAGCCACGACCAATGTTACCTGCGCCAAAATGAACTGCGTTTTTCATAATTCTTACCTACCAATGTCTAAAATGTTGACTTACGAAACTAGGGGGAGGCCAACCGCATAGGGGGTGACAGCTGACCTCATTTGCCTCAGGAGCAAATTAAAGGGGTAATTAAGCCGCTTGTTGACCGCCAAGGATGTTCAGAATCTCTTCCACATCGTTGGTGCTGGTTAGCTTCTCAATTGCCTCCGGCTCATCGAGCGCGTTCGTAATGGTGGTAATCACCTGGATGTGCTCATCGTTCTTAGCGGCAATGCCGATAACCAGTTTCGCTACATCATCGTCGTCTTCAGTAAATTGGATACCCGATGGGTATTGGCAGATTACAATGCCGGTTTTCTTCACGCGGTCTTTCGCTTCTACCGTGCCGTGAGGCACTGCGATAGATTCGCCTAGGTAAGTTGGAACCAATGCTTCACGCTCAAACATCGCGTCTACGTATTCTGGTTCTGCGTAGCCAAGTTCGACCAACTTGTTGCCCGCGAAGCGAATCGCTTCTTCTTTGTTGGCAGCTTTCAAACCTAGGTGAATGTTTTCACGCTGGATTTGGAACACCGACGTTTGCTGTGGCTCGAAGTTGTCGTCGTTTGCTGCCACGAGCGAAACTTTTACCATTTGGTCGTCATTGGCTGCGGATTGGTTTTGCGCTGCTAGTAGTTTGGTGACTAGCTGGTTGTACATCTCGCTGTCTAGGAAGTTAGTCAATGAAATGTGGTGTGCGTTTGGAGCATGCTTACGTGCACGATCCGTTAAGTCTTTATGAGTAATCACGATATCTGCACTCTCTGGTAAGCTGTTAATGGCAAGGTTGGTTACGTGGATGTTCAGACCTGCGTCTTGAACCTTTTTGCGTAGCATGCTCGCGCCCATTGCACTCGAGCCCATGCCCGCATCACAAGCGACAATGATGCTTTGTACTGTCGCTAGGTCTACGTCACCTTTGCTTTGGCTGTTTACCACCGCATCGTTTTTAGATGCAGATTTCATGTCTTTCATTTGTGATGTTGCTTTTTCTAGTGCTGCTTCATCACCGTCTTCTTCTGTTGACGTTTGAGTCTTCATTAGCAGTGCTGCTACGGCGAATGACACGCCTGTTGCTGCTGCGATAGACGCTAGAACACCAACGATTGAGCCTTTCTGAGTCATCAACAAGATTGCAAAGATTGAACCTGGTGATGCTGGAGAAACAATACCTGCGTTAAAGATAGTTAGAACGAATACGCCAGTCATACCACCTGCGATAGCCGCAAGGATTAGGCGAGGGTTCATTAGGATGTATGGGAAGTAAATCTCGTGGATACCGCCGAAGAAGTGGATGATTGATGCACCACCTGCAGTTTGACGAGCCGTACCTTTACCAAACACCATGTAAGCTAGCAGGATACCTAGACCAGGACCTGGGTTTGCTTCGATTAGGAAGAAGATCGACTGACCTGTTTCAGACGCTTGCTGGATACCCAGTGGAGAGAAAATACCGTGGTTGATCGCATTGTTTAGGAAAAGGATCTTCGCAGGTTCAACGAAGATTGAAGTCAGTGGTAGTAGGTGAGCAGAAACTAGGAAGTTAACGCCGGCCGCCAAGCCACCAGAAAGAATTTTTACGAATGGACCGATAAAGATGAAAGCAAGGATCGCACATAGCATGCCGATGATGCCCGCAGAGAAGTTGTTAACCAACATCTCGAAGCCACTTTTTACTTTACCATCGATGTAGTTATCGAATTTCTTGATAGCCCAGCCGCCCATTGGGCCGACCATCATTGCCCCCATAAACATTGGGATGTCTGTGCCGACAATCACACCCATTGTTGTGATTGCACCGACTACCGCACCACGATCGCCACCAACTAATTTACCACCGGTGTAACCGATAAGTAGTGGCAGCAAGTAGGTAATCATTGGGCCAACCATAGAGGCTAACGTTTCGTTTGGTAGCCATCCAGTTGGGATAAATAGAGCAGTGATAAAGCCCCACGCGATAAACGCGCCGATGTTTGGCATTACCATGTTTGACAGAAAACGACCAAAATTTTGTATCTTGATCTTGGCATCTGGTGATATCATAACAATTCCCCGTTCGATGTTCTGATGAATCTTGTTGTAGTAAACGGTTCGCCAAAACCGTTTGTTTGATTGCTTAGTACCCAATCAATTTACCACACATTTTCCAATTGGAACTGACAACGGGTTTTTTGTGATCTACGCCCGCATTTCTTAGGCTGAGAAACGGTTTTTAAGTGACCAAGTTCAACTTATTAACTTGTAACTTAATAACAAAAAGCCACTTTCAAATCTGTCAATAAAAATCTTAGTGATCAATCCGATCTTATGACAAAATTAAAATCAAAATACTTTGTGACTTTGATCACTTTTGATTTTTTTTGAAATTCGAATTAAATACTTGCGATGATCAATGTCACGTTTTGTGTTGAGTTGTGTTAGATTTAAATTGTGACTTGGATCTGTTTTTGTTTTTTGTGAAAGTTTGTGACGGAATTGGTGAGATAAATGCTATCTAGATCTTTCGATAGATTGTATCTATAAGAGTCTTTCCGGCGCACTTCACGGAGCACGCCTAATTAGTTGATGAAAGGGTAAATAAAGAGAGTCGCCACACGGTTCTTCTTGTGATTCCCAACTCTCTACTTAATCACTGTTCTTAATCATCGTTGCTATTAGTATGATAGACGAGGTAGTCATGAGCTTGCTCGCGTCCCATATACCTTGCCAACGTCTTTTCTTGAACATCGCGCAAATCCACCATAATCAATCCATCTAGAGCGTTATTGAATGCAGGGTCGACGTTGAAGCATACCAGCTTGCCATTGAGGCTTAAGTACTGACGCAGCAAAACGGGCACTCCTTTCCCTTCATCGATTCTGGCAATGACACGTGACAATAGCTGTAAATCACCCAGAGCAGTGAGCATGCTGGTGTTCCAGTCACGGTGGTGCTCAGGAAGTGGGTTAGAAGGTGTGACGTACTCTGCGCAATTGTTGTCGTAGTGGTGCAGTGTCATTGATTGAGCCAGTAATTGACGTGCAGTATCGCTATAATCGTTGCTAATGCTTACCGGACCAAATAGGTGAGTGTAATCTGGGTTTTGATGCACGAACGTTGCGATGCCTTTCCACAGCAGCAGTAGCGCGCTCATGCTCTTTTGATATTGCTGTGCAATCACAGAGCGCCCCATCTCAATGGATTTACCCATTTGGTCGATAAAGCGTTGGTCATAGTTAAACAACGTTCGTGAATACAGACCTGCTACGCCGCGCTTTTCAATCAGTTGATCAACCAGACCTAAACGATACGCGCCCACCAAGCATTGATTCTCTCTGTCCCACACAAACAGATGCAGGTAATCATGATCGAAATGGTCAATGTCTATTGCTAGTCCCGTCCCTTCGCCAACTTGTCGAAAATTGAGCTCACGTAGACGACCAATTTCATGCAGTAGGGAAGGGATATTCTGCGACTCCGTGCAGTAAACATCGAACTCACCACTTGTTAGCAGCTTGGACTCTTTTGATAAGTTGTTCAGTTCTTCAAGCAATTCGCCCACGGGTAACCCTGCCGCTATTGGTGAGAGCCGTTCTGATGAGGAAGAGGGCTTCACCGATTGGATTTCACGATTGAGTAAGTAAGTGTTGAGCCGCAAATAGTTCACCACTTGATCATCGCTAAGTGTGTTCAGCTCTTTAAATTTTATCGCTTGGCCAAAGGATAAGTTGATGGTTTGCGCCTGTTTGTTCAGCAGTTCTCGCCCAAGCAGTAGGGTGCGCAAAAGTGGATGGATTCTCCCTGCCATATAGAAGCGTTTCGAGTTCTGACCACTGATGAATACTGGAACTGTCGTTGCTTTGTTTTTGCGGATTAGGCTACTTACGCTTCGACTCCACGCTTTATCTTCCAAGCGTTGCTGTTTGGCATCGACTAACTGGGAAACCTCACCGGCAGGAAAGACAAGCAATAAGCCGCCACTTGCGAGGTGTTTATTAGCCGCTCTGAGGGCCTTCATATTCGATTTGACGGCGTCTTTTCCTTCAAACACATCGACACCAATGAAGAGCTGATCTAACTCTGGTACGGTTTTCAGGTATTGATTGGCTAGAATTTGGATATCGTCTCGTACCATCAACAAGAGTTCGGCCAAGATGACGCCTTCCACACAACCAAGCGGGTGGTTCGCCACAATGACGGTAGCTCCTTGTTTAGGTACTGAGTCGAGTGAACCATGAGCAATGCGATAATCGATACCTAAGATATCCAGCGTGAAGCGGAGAAAAGTTTTGGTATCGGCATTAACGGGGCGTTGGGCGTAGAACTTATCAAGTTGGTTTAAACCGGTTGCCCATTCAGCAACGTTTTCACCAATGCCAAACGGCGTTTTACGAGGGAGACGAAAAGGGGTTGAACTATCCATATTTACCTCAGCGTACAAGTTGCTGATTGGATAGTAGAAATTACAGATGACAGTTAAGAGGCAAAAGCATGAGCCTTTGGTGACAAACCAATGAAGCTTTATTGACTAAAGAAAACGGTATATCACTGTGCTATGAATCAAAACTCGCGTTATGTCTCCCTCTTAAAATAATAGATAGGCTATCTTATCTAGAACAAAGATTAAGCTAAGTTGATATTTATCAGGGGGAAATAATGGAACGAGTTTCCAATAAAGCAGCACTTTGGATTGGGCTAAGTTTGATACTTGGTCTTGGCATCCTTGGCTATTTTATGCAGCAGACGGCGGTGAAATACCGAGCCTATGAAAGAGTCGTGACAGTAAAAGGTTTGTCGGAGCGTGAGTATCCTGCTGATACGGTGATTTGGCCGATTCAATTTACTCTAGCGAGTAATGATATGGGGGCCATGTTTGATGAAATTGACCAGCAAACCCGTTTGATTTTGGACTTTCTAACTGCCAAAGGGCTTCCTGAAACCAGCGTTTCCCTCTCTTCCCCAGCGGTCATTGACAGAAAAGCACAGCAATATGGGAGCGAGCAAGACATTGAGTATCGTTATTTGGCCTCGCGAACCGTTACGGTTTACAGCCAGAGTGTTGATGTTGTTCGAGCGGCAATCAATGAAATAGGTGAGTTAGGAAAACAAGGCGTTTTGCTTAACCAAGATCCTTATGCAAATCGTGTTGAGTACAGCTTTACTAAGCTGAATGATGTGAAGCCAGACATGATCGAAGAAGCGACTAAGAATGCGCGTGAAGTGGCTGAGAAATTTGCGAAAGACTCACAGAGTTCACTGGGTAAGATCAAACGTGCAACTCAAGGGCAGTTCTCGATTTATGACCGAGACAGCAACACGCCTTACATTAAAAAAGTCCGAGTGGTATCGACGGTTCAATATTACCTTTCTGACTAAGTAAAAAGCCGCTCAGTACGAGCGGCTTTTTTAATGTGGTGACTTAAAGAATTGGATTAATGTCCTGAGTTGTCAGCTCTGCCTCGACAACATCAACTGGCGTGTAGTGCTGGTAAATCAAGAAACCGTCTTCTGAAGTTTCATGAGCGTCTGGCGTATCAATATACGCAGTACATGTGTAGCCAATGCTGTAAGTACCCGGGCCGATGTAACCAAACTCGTAGCTGTAGGTTGTATTACCTTCTTCGTCTTGCGATTCATTCACGTTAGCTACCGCAACTGGCGCGTTGAGTGGATCTGTCGCACCCATATCGCCCATGGTTGAGCGATCCATTGAACCTGCATATAGGTAAACAGAGTGAACGGCAGGAACGTCATTTATTGCATTTGATGCTGCACTGTCTGCTTCACACGCTTGATACTGAATTTCACTGACTTCACCACCGATATGACCTGATTCTGATGCGTTTACTAAGCTTACCGCATTAGAGTTCATGTTCATGTAATCTTTGCCTGTTGGATCCGCCAGACCTTTGCGTAAGTCAAACTCGACAACATAGCTATTATGACCAGTATGAACTTTTACATACTGACCATTTTGCGAAAACTTTAAGCGACCTTGATCGCTCGTATCTGGTTTAAAACCAAAACAGCTGCCTCGGCTAGGTACAACTAAGCCTTTGATGTTGCCGTCTGTCTTCTCTACGTATGACAGTGTTGTATCGTTTAATTGTTTGCCGTCTTTAGCGTACACACACATAGCATAATCACCAGGAGCGATGTCCTGTTCGTGAATGATCGTTTTAGCGTTGCTTCCCTGATATTCCATTAGATCAACTTGGTGTAGTGCTCCATTGTCACTAGCATCTAACAGAATGTGTTCTCCAGTTTGCTCGCCAGTTTCAGGGTCAAATGGTACAAGGACAACATCTTGAAACGCTAAAACGACTTTGTTGGCATCGTCGACAGGAGCATCGGAAACGCTGAGAGAAAAAGTGGCTGCTTCTGTATCGGATGAAGAGTCGTCGCTACCGCAGCCCGTCAATAAAAGACCACCTGAGATAGCAAGTAAAGGATAGGTATATTTTTTCATTATGACCTCTTGTTTACACTGCTGATAAATGTAAAAGGCTAGTCTCAAAGTCGAGAAATGATGTCATTGTATTGTGATAGAGAGGTCAATCTTCAATGGTGCTATATACAAGTCCTTTTTTATAAAACTAAGTTCTTAACTGTGATGAGGGGAGTTTGATGATAGTCAAGCTGGCTTCTTTCTTATGAGCGTAAGTTAGTATGACTTATTGCTAGAAGGAATTAGTATCATGGCATACAAGCACTTTATTAGAGAACTACTGGGTTTAGCGATTGTTGTCTCTGTCGTCTTTGGCGTATTAGGCGTGATGTTAGAGCTCTTTGCACTGACGGCACTTTTGGAGCATCAGCAAACGATAGCCGATGTTTTCTTCCATGAATCTCTCTACTTCATCGTATTTTTAATCCCACCATACTTCCTCTGGAAGTTGATTAACCGTCCTGAATTGGTTTCTGCTGACCAAGCTTATTTGGCAATGAAGTTAGAGGCTGAAAGTCGACAATGAGTCGATTTAGTGAGTAATGAAAAGAAGAGGCTATGAGAAAACATTAGCCTCTTTTCTATCTGATTCGTGGGGCAAAGTATTCGCTGCTTTATTGATTAAAAAGCTGCTTCGATTGTGCCTTTGAAAGTGCGATCGAGATAATCACGAATCGCTTGAGATTGATAAATAGAAACGAACTTTTTATACGCTTCATTATTTTTGTCTGCGTCACGAGTGGCGATGACCATGACTGCTAATGGGGCGTCTTTTGCTTCAAGATAGATACTTTGTTTCTTCGGATCTAAACCAGAAGACATTACGTAGTTCATTGTAATCGCAGCCGCGTCCACATCATCTAATGTTCTTGGTAGCTGAGCGGCATCTACCTCGACAAATTCAAATGATTTTGCGTTTTTTGTGATATCAGTTAGGGCGGCTTTATGGCCAACACCCTGTTTCAGCTCAATTAAACCTGCATCGGCGAGTAGCAACAGACCACGACCACCGTTGGTAGGGTCATTTGGAAGCGCTATACGTGCATTGTTTGGAAGCTCTTGCAGTGAGCGATACTTATTGGAATAAAGCCCCATACGCATAAGAATGGACTGACCAATTGATACTAATTGGGCGTTATGGCTACTGTTGAAGTTGTCTAAAAATGGCTGGTGCTGATAGCTATTAATATCGATGCTACCATCGCTAAGAGCGGCATTAGGTGTCACGTAGTCAGAAAACTCAATGACTTCGACATTCAAACCTTGCTTCGCTGCCTCCTTCGCTACCGCCTCGACTACTTGTGCATGTGGTCCAACTGTCGCGCCCACTTTAATGACAGAGTCATCTTTTTCTCCACAAGCGCTTAAGCCGACTACTGCCGTGAGAATCAAAGCTAGTTTCTTTAAGTGACCAATACTTTTCATTGTAGCTCCATTTTTTATTTTAGACGTCCATACGTTTATATGTCCATCCTATCAGAAGTTGTCTGAGGGTCAATGGTTTAAATCACGAGCGGACATTTTGTTTCATTGCTACATATAGAAAGCCAGATAATAGTTAAAGAAAAGGGGAAGAGGAAAAGCTATTACGAGGTTAGTGACGAGTTACCGCAACTGTACCCAAAGATATAAGATACAAAAAAAGCGTAGTAGGTATTAACCTGCTACGCCTTTCGGAATATGGTGGCCCCTCGCAGACTTGAACTGCGGACCAATCGATTATGAGTCGACTGCTCTAACCACTGAGCTAAGGGGCCTTAATAGGACAACGATTATAGGGGAAGCGTTGCAAGGTGTCTAGATACCAACTAGGGCAATTGCGCTTAGTTTTTATCCACTTAGAACAGTAGATAATAAAAAAGGTGACCTAAAGTCACCTTTTTTGATTTCTAAAAGCTTGTATGTGCTGCGATTATTCGTCTAGGAAGCTGCGCAGAGTCTCTGAGCGGCTTGGGTGACGAAGTTTACGTAGTGCTTTTGCTTCGATCTGACGGATACGCTCACGAGTAACGTCGAACTGCTTACCAACTTCTTCTAGAGTATGGTCAGTGTTCATGTCAATACCAAAGCGCATACGAAGTACTTTCGCTTCACGTGGTGTTAGACCTGCAAGCACGTCTTTTGTTGCCACTTTAAGGCTAGTTGCTGTTGCAGAATCTAGCGGAAGTTCTAGCGTTGTATCTTCGATAAAATCACCTAGATGCGAATCTTCGTCGTCACCGATTGGTGTCTCCATTGAGATAGGCTCTTTAGCGATTTTTAGAACTTTACGAATCTTGTCTTCTGGCATTTGCATGCGCTCTGCCAGTTCTTCCGGTAGTGGCTCGCGACCCATCTCTTGCAACATTTGACGAGAAATACGGTTTAGCTTGTTGATCGTTTCGATCATGTGTACCGGGATACGAATCGTACGTGCTTGGTCCGCGATTGAACGAGTGATTGCCTGACGGATCCACCACGTTGCGTAAGTCGAGAACTTGTAACCACGACGATATTCGAACTTATCTACCGCTTTCATCAGACCGATGTTACCTTCCTGGATCAGATCCAAGAACTGTAGGCCACGGTTGGTGTATTTCTTCGCGATAGAAATTACAAGACGCAAGTTCGCTTCAACCATCTCTTTCTTCGCACGGCGAGCTTTTGCTTCACCGATAGACATACGACGGCTGATGTCTTTAATGTTCTGTACGTTTAGAGAAGTCTCTTCTTCAATCATTTTTAGCTTAGCGATTGAACGACGGATTTCTTCTTCGTTACGTTTGATCTTTTCAGCGTATGGCTTGTCTGAAGCAAGAACTTCATCCAGCCAAGCTTCACTTGATTCATTACCAGTGAACAGCGCGATGAATGATTTCTTCGGCATTTTGCCGTATTCAACCACTGACTTCATGATCAGACGCTCTTGTGTACGAACGCGATCCATAGCAGTACGCAGTTCATTCACTAGGTGATCAAACTGTTTAGGCGTTAGACGAAACTCGCGGAATACGTCTAGCATCATTTCATTAGCAACGGTTGCTTTCGGGCTGTTATAGCCGTACTCGTTGATTGCTAATTGAAGATTTTGATAGGTGCTGCGTAGTTGGTTGAATTTCTCTAGCGCTAATTCTGGATCGATACCTACATCTTCTTCAGAATCATCTGAATCGTCATCGCTATCTTCGTCGTCATCAACGTCTTCATCGTCTTCTTCTTCTAACTGAGATTCAGTCAGTTCAGAACCGATGTGTGTTGCCGTTGGTGCAGCGGTGTCGTCAGCATCTGGATCTACAAAACCTGAAATTAGGTCTGTAAGACGTAGTTCTTCAGCTTGAACTTTGTCAAATTGCTCAAGAATGTACGGAATTGTGCCTGGGTATTCAGCAACAGACGATTGAACTTGGTTAATACCTTCTTCAATACGTTTTGCGATGTCGATTTCGCCTTCGCGAGTTAGAAGTTCGACAGTACCCATCTCACGCATGTACATACGTACTGGGTCTGTTGTACGACCAATCTCACTCTCTACGCTAGAAAGTGCAGCGGCTGCAGCTTCGGCTGCATCTTCATCGGTAATATTTGTGTCATCGTTCAGTGCTAAATCATCAGCATCAGGAGCAGTTTCTACTACCTTAATGCCCATGTCGTTGATCATCTGAATGATGTCTTCTACCTGTTCTGAATCTACGATTTCAGCAGGTAGGTGGTCATTTACTTCGGCGTAGGTCAGATAGCCTTGTTCCTTGCCTTTAATAACAAGTGACTTTAGCTGTGACTGCGGATTGTGATCCATAGACGGTATCCAACTTCGTAATCTGGTGAAGGAATCAGTATGCGAAATGCAAACCACTTACTATAACAAATTAAATCGTTGCTGACTAATTAAACAGGGTTACGCTTTTAAATCTAGCATAAGTGCTAGCAGCTCCCTTTTCTCTTCGGCTGATAAACCGACACTTCTTGCTTTGGCCTGCAGGTTTTCAATTTGTTTTTCTACGCACTGGGCAATAATTTTATCCAGTGAGTCTAAAAAGATTTCTTCTTGGTTGTCCTCATCGAGTGGAATGTCCCAACTCGCGAGACGAGACAGAAGGGTCTCATTTTGGCTGTTTCGCCAATGCTCTAATAATTGGCCTGTGTTGATATGGGGATGCGCTTGGCATTTATCAAGTACATCAACAAATAAACTTAGACCAGGAATGGGCAAATCTCTAACGCTAGTTAGATCTGGCACCATACTTACGTATTGTGGGTTTTGAATCAGTAACGCGATCACTTCTCGCATCGGCGTTCGCTTGATTTCTTTATGAGGTTGAGGCCTTTTATCCTCTTTACCTTGTTTTGAAATTAGCTGCTGTAGTTGGCGTTCATCAACCAAACCCAAACGGCGGCCAAGCAATTCTCTCAAGTATAGTCTTAAAGTGCCGCCAGGGACTTTATCAATGAGAGGAACCGCAAGAGTACTCAGTTTTGCCATGCCTTCTTTCGTGCTCATGTCGACCTGCTGAGTCAATGAGCTGAACATGAATTCAGACAAGGGCATCGCATTAGACACTTGCTGCTCAAATGCTTGTTTTCCGTTTTGTCGGATATAAGAGTCGGGATCTTCTCCATCCGGCAAAAACATGAATTTTAACTGGCGACCATCCGTTAGGTAAGGCAATGCATTTTCCATGGCACGCCACGCGGCTTCACGGCCTGCGCGGTCACCGTCATAACAACACACGACGGTGCTTGTTTGCCTGAATAACACCTGCAAGTGATCGCCCGTTGTCGAGGTTCCTAATGAGGCAACGGAATAATCTACGCCATATTGAGCAAGCGCGACAACATCCATATAGCCTTCAACCACTAAAATTTGTGGTGGCTCACGATACGCTTGTAGTACTTCATAAAGGCCATACAACTCTTTACCTTTATGAAATATCGGGGTTTCGGGTGAGTTGAGATATTTTGGTGTCCCATCACCTAATACTCGACCACCAAAGCCTATTACTCGGCCGCGTCTGTCTCGAATAGGAAACATCACTCGACCACGGAATCGGTCGTAGCGGTTGCCTTTATCGTTTTCAATCAACATGCCGCCTGTGACGAGCATGTCTTGGTTTTCTTTATTCTGGCCAAAGTTCTTACGAACTAAATCCCATTCATCAGCCACATAGCCGATGCCAAACTTCTGGACGATTTCACCAGACAGGCCACGATCTTTTAGATACTCAATCGCCACCTTACTTGCTGGCTGTTTGAGTTGGTTACGATAAAATTGAGCAATGCTGCCCATTAAGTCGTATAGGTTACGTTTTTCACTGCTGCTTGCTTGTGGGCCTGACTGAAACGAACCATTACCGCCGCCACGTTGTTCTCGAGGAACATCTAAACCCAAGTATGAAGCGAGTTCTTCAATGGCTTCGACGAATTCTAGTCGGTCGAATTCCATCAAAAAATCGATGGCATTTCCGTGCGCGCCACAACCAAAACAATGGTAGAACTGCTTTTCTTGACTGACACTGAATGAGGGTGTCTTTTCGTTGTGGAAAGGGCAGCATGCGCCGTAGTTTTTGCCTTTTTTCTTAAGTTTCACACGTGCGTCGATGATATCGACAATATCAAGTCGAGCTAGAAGGTCATCGATAAAACTGCGAGGGATGTGTCCAGCCATAAAACCTAACAAAAAAAGAAGATGATGAGTGGAGTGAATGCCTTAAAAGAATGAGCGTATTGCCCATTGATTTCATTCCATCCATCCAGATACAAACAAGCCGTGCGCTCCAAAGGATAGCACGGCTTGCTGCAATTGGGTGGGGTACCTTAAGCCAATTTAGCGCGAACTAAACCGCTTACTTTACCCATATCTGCACGCCCTTGAATTTGCGGTTTCAGAACGCCCATTACTTTGCCCATGTCTTGCATGCCAGCTGCTCCAGATTCAGCAATCGCGTTCTCGATGAGAGCCGCTACTTCTTCGTCTGTCAGTGGTTGAGGCATAAAGTCCTCAAGAACGGTAATTTCTGCTTGTTCCGCATCAGCAAGATCTTGACGACCCGCTGCTTCAAACTGCGTTACAGAGTCGCGACGTTGTTTAACCATCTTGGTCAATACTGCAAGAATGTCGTCATCGTTCAGAGTAATCTGTTCGTCAACTTCACGTTGCTTGATTGCTGATAGGGCTAAACGAATAGTACCAAGGCGCAATTTGTCCTTGGCTTTCATCGCTAATTTTTGCTCTTCTTTGAGTTGATCAATCAGAGCCATAACTAAATTCCTTTTGGAGCTCAGTTATTAGTACAGGCGAACGCGACGAGCGTTTTCACGAGCTAGCTTCTTAGCGTGACGCTTTTGAGCTGCTGCTTTAGCGCGTTTGCGAACTGTAGTTGGTTTTTCGTAGTGCTCACGACGACGCACTTCAGAAAGGATACCTGCTTTTTCGCAAGAGCGCTTAAAACGACGTAGAGCAACGTCGAACGGTTCGTTTTCACGTACTTTAACTACTGGCATATGCCTTTCACCTCAGGGGTTATTCGTTAACGCTGGTATTCAACAGACCAAATCACAATTGTTAGGTCTCTTACCAGCTTGATCAAAAATGGTGCGGAATTTTAATCCGATCACAACTACTTTGTAAAGCCTTTTGTCGATTATTGTCTGTACAAAATTTGTTTGCAGCACCAAGGCGAGGTAATATGACGCCCAAATTTCCTCTATACAGAAAGCATACTGAGAAAACCATGCGCATTATTGGTATTGAAACCTCTTGTGACGAGACTGGCATCGCAATTTATGACGATGAAAACGGTCTCTTGTCACACAAGCTATACAGCCAAGTAAAACTGCACGCAGATTACGGCGGTGTGGTGCCTGAGTTGGCTTCACGTGACCACGTAAAGAAAACCATTCCTCTTATTAAAGAGGCACTAAAAGAAGCGAACTTAACTTCAAAAGACATCGATGGTGTCGCGTATACCGCAGGGCCTGGTCTTGTTGGGGCGCTATTAGTGGGTGCGACTATCGGTCGCAGTATTGCTTATGCTTGGGGAGTGCCAGCGGTACCTGTTCATCATATGGAAGGTCACCTATTGGCCCCAATGTTGGAAGATAACCCTCCACCGTTCCCGTTTGTGGCGGTATTAGTATCGGGCGGTCACTCTATGATGGTGGAAGTGAGAGGCATCGGTGAGTACAAAATTCTAGGTGAGTCGATTGATGATGCGGCGGGCGAAGCGTTTGATAAAACAGCGAAGCTAATGGGTTTGGATTACCCAGGCGGTCCACTATTATCTAAACTGGCGGAAAAAGGTACACCGGGCCGCTTTAAGTTCCCACGCCCAATGACGAATGTGCCAGGTTTGGACATGAGTTTCTCTGGTCTAAAAACCTTTACGGCTAACACGATTGCTGCAAACGGTGATGACGAGCAAACCCGCGCGGACATCGCATTGGCATTTGAAGAGGCTGTGTGTGCTACGTTGGCTATTAAATGTAAGCGCGCGCTTGAGCAAACAGGCATGAAACGCATTGTTATTGCTGGTGGTGTTAGTGCTAACCGTCGTTTGCGAGCTGAGTTAGAGAAGTTAGCGAAGAAAGTTGGTGGCGAAGTTTACTACCCACGTACTGAGTTCTGTACAGATAACGGTGCGATGATCGCTTACGCAGGCATGCAGCGCTTGAAGAATGGCGAAGTGGCTGATATGTCAGTAGAGGCTCGTCCACGTTGGCCAATTGATCAACTAACACCTGTCGCTTAGTCAAATTTATGCGGTAGGTTTGAAACCGGTTCTGTGTAATAAAGGTCTCTGCTCCTCAGAGGCCTTTATTTTTAATTATTCAATGAACCGCCTCGTTTTACATTCTGACTGATGCGAGCAGTTCGCTATTGTTTCAGTGCTAGGATGACGTGGAAGAATAAGAAATGGATATAACAATGAATAAGTTTGAAATTGAAGGTCAGCAACTTGCTTATCTAGATAAAGGTGAGGGCCCTGTGCTTCTATTTGGTCATAGTTACCTTTGGGATAGCCAAATGTGGGCGCCGCAAGTTGAGGTTTTAAGCCAGTCATTCCGTTGTATTGTGCCAGATCTTTGGGCACATGGTGAATCGGACGCTGCACCTGCATCGACACAGTCATTGGCCGACTATGCACAACATATGTTGGCATTGATGGATCATTTAGATATCGAAGAGTTCTCGATAGTGGGCTTATCTGTTGGCGGCATGTGGGGAGCAGAGCTAACGGCTCAAGCGCCGCAACGTGTTAAGTCACTGGTATTGATGGATACCTTCATTGGCTGGGAGCCAGAAGTTACGTATAAGAAGTATTTTGCAATGCTTGATACCATCAGCCAAGTCCAAGCAGTGCCTGCGCCAATTATTGAAGCCGTTGTGCCGCTGTTCTTTGCCAACAACGTCAATCAGGATAACCCTAAACTTGTCGCTTCATTCAAACGCAGTTTAGAAGACCTGAATGGTGAGCGTGCGGTGGAAGTAGCTCGCATAGGGCGCATGGTGTTTGGTCGCCGGGATGTGATTGAGGATTCGGAAAAATTTGCTCTGCCGACGTTAATTGCAGTGGGCTGTGAAGATAAACCCCGTCCAGTTTTTGAATCTTATTTAATGAAAGACTGTATCACAGGCAGTGAGTTGGTAGAAATTCCGCAAGCGGGACACATCAGTTGTTTAGAACAGCCGGAGTTCGTCAACCAAATGTTGTTGAACTTCCTGAATCGAGTTCATGCATAACCAATGCATCCCTCTTTAAACGAAAAACTCGGCATTAAGCCGAGTTTTTTTGTGTCAGTTTCTTCTCGCCGATTTTTGGCTCGTCGCCAGACAAAAGCCGACGAATATTTTGATGATGCTTAAATACGATTAAGCAACACAGCATAGCAACAGGTAACGTGTATTGCGGTTTAAACATCCAAGTATAAAACGGAGTGACCAAAACCGTGACGAGAGCCGCTAAGGATGAATAGCGGAATAGCGCGGCTACTGACAGCCAAGTTAACATCACCAATCCTGTTAAGTCCAAACCAATCGGAGCGATAGCGCCAAGCGCGGTTGCGACACCTTTTCCGCCTTTAAAGTGGAAAAAGATGGGGTACATGTGGCCAAGACAGGCAGCAATGGCGATGACGCCAAGAATGATAGGGTCGATACCAAGAAAGTATCCGCCCCACACGGGGATAGTGCCTTTGAGCATATCGCACAACAAGACTGAAACAGCGGCTCCTCGTCCGCCAATACGCAATACGTTCGTTGCTCCAGGATTGTTAGATCCCACACTGCGTGGGTCTGGCAGTTTTAAGAGTCGACAGATCAAAACCGCACTGGAAACCGAACCTAATAAATAGGCGGCCATTGTCATTATCAGTGCCAGTGCGTCCATAGAAGTCCTTGATGGATTGGAATTTAATGCTCGGTTCCCGCGTAGTTGCTATCATACCCCGAATTTACATAATGCAGAAATCCTCACTGTGATAGAGCTTGCATTATGTGATTTCTTGTATATAAAGATGCTTTCGCAGTTTATACCTAAGTAACATTGTGATGACCAAAGTAAATGTTACTTAGGTATAGAATACTACGATCAAATTACCCCTCACGGGTATCCGACCTCTGTAATAGAAGGACATAAGATGGCTCTGGATAAAGTTTTTATTGAACAGTTAGAAGTAATCACCACCATTGGCGTGTACGACTGGGAACAACAAATCAAACAAAAGTTGGTTCTAGATATTGAAATGGCACACGATAATAAACCTGCGGGCAAAAGTGATGATGTGCAAGATGCACTGGATTATTCGCAGGTGAGTGAGGCGGTACTTAACCACATTGAAAATGGTCGTTTCTTACTGGTCGAGCGCGTGGCTGAAGAAGTAGCAGAGCTTATCATGCAGCGTTTCTCTGTGCCTTGGGTGAAAATCCGCCTAGCGAAGCCTGGCGCCGTGCCGCAAGCACGTGCTGTTGGTGTGGTGATTGAGCGAGGACGAGCATGATCACCACTTATATCGGTGTTGGGACGAACGTAGAAAGAGAGCAACATGTGCTTGCTGCGTATCAGGAGCTGCAACGGCTTGGAGAAAATCTCCTCGTATCACCGATATATGAATGCGAACCTATTGGCTTTAGCAGCAAGAATTTCTACAACTTTGTCGTTGCAATGCGTACCGAGTTGTCATTAGAAGAGTTGAGCCATCAACTACGCGAGATTGAATTTAAGTGGGGACGCGAAGAAAACGCGCAAAAGTATCAGGATCGAACACTGGATCTCGATATAGTGTTGTTCGGTGAGCGCGTCTCCAAGAAAAAACCTGAGCTACCTCGCAGTGATATCTACAAATATCCTTTTGTCACAAAGCCGCTGTATGATCTCGAACCGCAATTAGTGATCCCAGGCGATGGACGCACAGTCGCAGACATTTGGCATGCTATGCAGCCAGTCGATTCGCTCAAACCCGTTTCCTTTCATTTTTAATTTGAGTTGTTTACATGAGTTATTTTGAAGCCTTTATTTTGGCTCTGATTCAGGGGCTGACAGAGTTTTTGCCTATCTCAAGCTCTGCCCATTTGATCCTGCCTTCCGCTATTTTAGGATGGGAAGACCAAGGTCTAGCCTTTGATGTTGCTGTTCACGTCGGTACATTAATGGCTGTCGTGATCTATTTTCGTCATGAAGTAATCACTTTGTTTCAAGCGTTATTTGCTTCGATCTTTAAAGGAGATCGCAGTAAAGAAGCTAAATTGGCTTGGATGATCGTGATTGCGACGATTCCAGCTTGTGTGTTCGGCCTATTGATGAAAGACATCATTGAAGTGTATCTACGTAGCGCTTACGTCATCGCGACTACCACGATCGTATTTGGCTTGTTGCTATGGTGGGTAGACAAAAACGCTGAACTCGTTGCCGATGAATACCAAACGGGTTGGAAGAAAGCTGTATTTATCGGTATTGCCCAAGCCTTAGCGATGATTCCTGGAACTTCACGTTCAGGGGCGACCATTACAGCAGCGCTTTACCTTGGCTTTACTCGAGAAGCGGCTGCCCGCTTTTCATTTTTAATGTCGATCCCAATCATTACATTAGCTGGTAGCTACTTAGGTATGAAGTTAGTGACCAGTGGTGAACCTGTCCATGTTGGTTTCTTACTTACTGGCATTATCACATCGTTTATTAGTGCGTACATCTGTATCCACTTCTTCTTGAAGATGATTTCACGCATGGGCATGACACCGTTTGTGATTTACCGTCTGATTTTGGGCGTCGGTTTGTTCGCTTTTCTATTAAGTGCATAATTGATGTTAACGAAAAACGCCCGTGAAATCCGCGGGCGTTTTTGTTTGTTCGTTACTTCTTAAGTGCTGCTTTCACTGCTTCAATACGTCGTTTTTCTTGCTCGTCACGAATCGCAGGGCCTTTAAAGCCCTCTTTGATTATGGTTTGAACGTCAACTGCCGCTGCTGCTTGGTAGGCTTGCCTAAAAATATCCGCCTGTGGATATGGTTGCGTTTCCAGTCCTTTACGACCAGCGTGATCCGCTTGGCAGGAAAGCAAGATATCTTGCAGACGTTCGGACTTACGCCACACATCAAGTTTATTGAGTATTTTAATTATGGTTTGTGGTTTAAGTTCAGCCGCGCGATGAATATTGGAGTGCTGTTCGCACACCATCAAGGCTAAATCACGAAACTCATTTGGTACCCGGACACGTTCGCACAGCTTTTTGATCAGTTTTAATCCTGTATGGCAATGCATTTTGTGGCTTGGCCATTCGCTCTCTGGCGTCACGCCTTTACCCAAGTCATGCACTTGGGCGGCAAACCTGACGGGGAGTGAGTTACTCAATTTTGCGGCTTGCTCTGCCACCATCAAAGTATGGATGCCAGTATCGATTTCTGGATGCCACTTCTCAGGTTGAGGTACGCCAAATAGTGCATCAATTTCAGGTAACACCACGGTTAATGCACCACAGTCTCGTAGAACCGATAAGAAAATATCAGGGCGAGGAGTAGAGAGAGATTTATGCCATTCTTGCCAAACACGCTCGGGAGTCAGTGTGCTCAGCTCTCCGGACTCTGCCATGTGACGCATTAACCGCATAGTTTCGTCGGCAACCGTAAAGTTTAGATCAGCAAGCTTCGCTGCGAAGCGAGCGACACGTAAAACGCGTAGAGGATCTTCAATAAAGGCGTCTGATACATGGCGTAGCAGTTTATCGTTGAGATCTTGCTGGCCACCATATGGGTCATGGATCGTGCCATCACTCTCCATTGCCATCGCGTTAATGGTTAAATCACGACGTATCAAATCTTCTTCTAAGGTGACGTTTTGATCGAAGAAACATTCAAAACCAGTGTAACCAGAACCTGACTTTCTCTCTGTTCGTGCAAGGGCATGTTCTTCTTTACTTTTGGGATGCAGAAATACAGGAAAGTCTTTACCAACGGCGGTGTACCCTTGGGACAACATCATCTCAGGCGTCGCGCCTACGACCACCCAATCATTGTCATAACTATCAATTCCGAGCAATTTATCTCGAACTGCGCCACCTACTAAATAAACTTGCACGAATTACCTCTTAATTTATGGATATGCCGTTGGACATTGTAGCAAGCAATGGTACTTTTCTTTACTCCCGAGAGTAGATGCGGCTATGTTTATATTATATCTGACTATTCTCAGGTGGTTTTTTAGCTGGAGAGCCTAATGTATAAGGACTTTTTTGGGTTTGTCGAACAACCATTTTCGATTGTTCCAAACTCACGTTATTTGTATTTAAGCCAACGTCACAAAGAGGCAATCACACATCTCCAAGCTGGGCTAGGCGATGGCGGTGGCTTTGCTATGCTTACTGGCGAAGTAGGTACAGGCAAAACGACCGTCGCAAAAGCGATGCTGGCGAATTTGGGTGATAACACCAAAGCGGGTCTTATTCTCAATCCCACGTTTTCGAGTAGAGACTTGCTCGAGGCCATTTGTGATGAGTTCAAAATCACCTATCCGCCAGACGCAAACCTCAAACAGCTAAACCAGGTTATCCATCAATATTTGCTGCGTAATTATCGTTCAGGTTGGCAGACATTGCTGGTCATTGATGAGGCTCAACACCTTGCTGCCGACGTTCTAGAGCAGTTGCGCTTGTTGACCAACTTGGAAACCGATACCAGAAAACTGCTCAAAGTGTTGTTGGTCGGGCAGCCTGAATTGCAGCGGTTATTACAAACAACACAACTACGCCAACTTGCCCAGCGTATTACTGGGCGTTATCACCTGTTGCCGTTGGATGAAAAAGAGACAGAAGATTACATCGCATTTCGACTACATACAGCAGGTGGCAACCAGCAACTGTTTAATCGTGCTTCTTGTAAACTTATAGCCAAATACAGTCACGGTATACCGCGGCTCATCAACCTTATCTGTGACAAATCCCTCAACATTAGTTATCACCAGGGTAATGTGGTTGTGGATAAGCAAACCGTTCAGCAGGCCTGTGAAGAGGTGATGCAGTTTCAGGCAGATATTTATCAGCAAGATAAAAAAGAGCGCCGGACTTTCCGTTGGCCTGCTTGGGGCTCTGTCACGGTAGGCCTTATTGCTGCATTAAGTACGGGGTGGGCGGTCGTGAATTATATGCCAGCTCAAGCGACGTCAGTGTTGACACAAGTGACGGAGCCAAGAGTAGAGCCAACACCAACCGTCGTCAGCCAACAGTTAACGGATGAGCAGCGTGCTTTATTGTTAACACAAAAACAGTCGAACCTCGCTGTAAATGATTTGTATCGTTTGTGGGGATATCAAGCATCGGTTCGCGATAACCTTTGTTTGTCAGAACCGCAGTCGACTATGCGTTGTGAGCGTAAAATGGCGACTTGGCCGCTGTTGATGCAACAAAATCGCCCTGTGATCTTGGAGTTGAATTATCAAGGTGATGTTGGGTATGTCATTCTATATGCCGTCGGTAATGACCAAGCTGAAGTGCTCAATGGTAAGCAGCGTCTCCGTCTGCCAATTTCATGGCTAAAGCCGTTGTGGCAGGGCAATATTATCGAACTGTGGCATGCTCCGCTGAATGAAACATTACGTTTAGACATGGAAGGCCCTGCGATTGAAGTATTAGACCGATTATTAGCAGAAGCGGTGAGTGAGCCACTGCTTGAAACGTCTATTTTTGATGGTGCGATGAAAGAGCGAGTCGAATTATTTCAACGTTGGCAAGGAATTGGTGTCGATGGTATTGCAGGTAAGCGAACGCTAGACCGACTTCAGCAAAATGTTCAGCCAGATGCGCCTCAACTGGCGAGAATCGAGAAGGAGGACGCATAATGTCAGCTGTGAAACATATAGGTCTGTTCTTGCTGCCAATCACTGCTTCTGCTATCGGAGTCGCTTGGTACTTAGATCTCTTTGCACCGAGTGTTGAAGTAGATACAACGTCCCCGATAGAAAAGGTCGAAGTGGTATCACCTTTCAAAGTATTGGACTATCCAGAGAACACCCAGTTGGCCCAATTGCCAAGAGAGTGGCCAAGTGCAGAGCTATCGCGTGATTTTGGTACATTTACCACCCCCGATGAATACACGAGCCATACACCAAGCAGAGATGAAACACGCAACTCAGCATCAACCCAAACGACTTCTGCTGCTGAAGAGGACCTCGGGTTGTCTTTGGATGATCTGGATTTATCCTCATTATCTCCTGATTTAGCTAGGAAGGTCGAAAATGCCTTATCCCGAGATGATGACAATTCATCATCACAAACGGCACGCGTGAACGATTTAGAGCGCAACGCTCACCAGTGGCAAGGGCGTCTACCTGCGCTTAATTTGCAAACCCATATGTATGCTAGTGATGAAAATCGCCGTTGGGTGAAAATTAACAATGTTGAGTATCATCAAGGGGATGTCGTTGATGATCAGGTCACTCTAAGAGAAATACAACCGCAAGCTGTGATTGTTGAGTTCCAAGGTGAGCAAATTCGTATACCAGCGTTGTATGAGTGGAAAGGGTAACTCTTGTAGAAACACATCAAGCCAGCGAAATCATATCGCTGGCTTTTTATTTTTCAGAGCATCTTTTGCATCTATTCTGGTGATGATTTTTAGATACTCAAACAAGCAAAATATACCTTTTCTCAGTCGTTTAAATAGCACCAATATCATTCATCTATTGATAGCGCGATTCCAGTCAGCGTTGTGTAAAAAGACACCATCTTCACGAACTTCGGAGTAATGACTTGGTCCACGTTAGACCCCATCACATAATAGGAGTCTAAACAGAGACACATGCGTATTCTGATTTTTTCTTTAAGTATTGTTGCATCGACAAGCTATGCAGCAAAGCCAGACCCATTCCCAGTTACACCAGATAGTCGCGGGCAAGATTTCATGGTCAGTGCGACGAATCCTTACGTGAGCAGTACCGGTTACTCAATATTGAAAGAAGGCGGTAACGCTGTTGATGCTATGGTCGCGATGCAGATGGTGATGTCTGTCGTTGAGCCAGATATGACCGGAATTGGCGGCGGGACTTTCGCGCTGTTTTATCAACATGACGAGAAAAAATTTCTGGCCCTTGATGGTCGAGATGAAGCGCCCTCTAGCGCGAACCCTGAAATGTTTGTTGAGAATGGGGAAGTACTCAGTCGCAACGAAATATTAGGCCCTCGTTCTGTTGCGGTTCCGGGCACATTGCGGTTGCTTTACACCACTCATGAACAATACGGCAAGTTGCCATGGGCAGAGCTGATTAAGCCGGCGATTACATTGGCGAGCAATGGGTACGCGATGAACAGCTACACCTACGACATCGTAGTAAGAGAGCAAAGCCGACTTGAGCAAGATCCGGAAGTGAAAGCCTTGTATTGGCAAGGGGACGATATTAAGCCGACGGGAACCTTGATGAAGAACCCTAAGATGGCTGAGACGCTGAGGAAAATCGCGCAACAAGGCGATAGTTACCTTTATGGTGGTGAGCTTGGTCAGCACATCGTAGAGACGGTTAATAGTCGTATTGACGACCAACACGAGAAGTTGTCTTTAGAAGATTTTAAACATTACCAAGTGAAGCAGCGTGACATTATTGAGAGCGACTACCGTGGGAATAAAATAGTCTCTTTTGGTTACCCAGCTTCGGGCGGTGTGATGGTCGCTCAGAGTCTTGAACTGCTTGCACCCTATGGCATTGCCCATATGGCGAAAACGGATGTGGAACCTTGGCGTCTCATGACTGAAGCGATGCGAATTGCAAAAGCCGATCGTATTGCGTATGCCGGAGATCCGGATTATGTGGAAGCGCCAGTTGAACAATTGTTATCTAAAACCTATTTGGACCAGAGACGTGATTTAATCCCTGATAATGGCACCTCAAAAGAGGATCCAAAAGCAGGACAGATAACGCAAACTCAGTATGCGCAATATCAAGGCTTCGAGAGCAAAGATACAGGGCACATTTCTATCGTCGATAGAGATGGAAATGCAATAGCGATGACTAGTACGGTAGGAACGGGTATGGGCTCGGGTGTGATGGTCGATGGCGTTATCTTGAACGCGCAGATGGCTAACTTCTCACCTCAGCCAACGCTTAACGGTAAACCTACGCAAAACTCAATTGAAGCGGGCAAGCGTCCACGTTCGGCTATTACGCCATTAATGGTGATGGACAGTGATGATAATTTGCGTTTGGTGGTTGGGTCACCAGGTAGTTCACAAATCCCGGGGTATGTACTCAAAACCGTGGTTGGGGTGCTGGATTGGAATTTATCAGCGCAAGAGGCTATTGACTTACCAAACATCCAGTATGGCACTAAGATAGACCGCACCAAGTCTTATGACCCGACTGGTTTGCTGGTGGAAAAGAAAACGTTCGCAGAAATGTTGGTGCCTGAGTTTATGGAGCTTGGCTACCCAGTGCACGTTATTCCAGTGGTAAGCGGTTTGAATGCAATTGAGCTAAAAGATGGCAAGCTTTATGGCGCAACGGATCCTCGTCGAGCCTCTAGTTCAATGGGGGAGTAGTACTCACTTCTGTCAAACGAAGCAAACTAAAAAGCCAGTCAATATCGACTGGCTTTTGCGTTCTTTTTAAAGATAAAAGCGTAAGGGTTTATGCCCAACCCGCAGGAGAGCGCTTTCTACGAGGCATGACATGCGGAAGAATCAAACCAAATAGTAAACCTAAACCTGCAACACCGCCGCCATAAGTGAAGTACTTAAGCAGCATGTCATCTTTTTGTGTATCCAGTTTTGCGCGTAGCTCGCGGTTTTCTGTTTCAACAGAAGTAAGCTGATCGCTGATCTCAGAGTATTTATTTTCTAGATCTGAAATTTGTTGGTTACGTGTTTTGAGAGAGGTAACAAGACCGGCTTTCTCTGCATCAGAAGTTTGACGAGCATTAGCAAGCTGCTCTTTTACTTCGGCTAGCTCTTTCTCAATGCGAGGAAGGCGAATTGCCATGCTCTCTTGGTTTGTCACAAACTTGCTTTGTACCCAACCAGTGCGACCACGGTCATCACGAACTTGCGTGTAGCCAGTATCTCGGTTGGTTTTAATCAGTTGTACTTTAGAACCGGCGTTAACACTACCAATAATACGGTAGGTGTTATTTGGACCTGAGTGCATAAAAGTGAAGAGGTCATCAGAAATATAACGGTCTGCTGCTAGGGCCGCTGGCGCTGCTAGCAAAGTAAACAAAACCGTGATGATTAGTTTTTTCACAGTAAATCCCTTAACGATTTTTCTTGGAGACAGCGTTGGCACCGAATGATTGGAGCCGGAAATAGACGAATAGTATGCAGTTTCAAACTTCGGTGCAACAAAGAAGGGAGGCAAAGCCTCCCTTTCTGTGCGTTTGAGTCAATAATGACAAAGCGCTTACATTCTATTGACGAGTGTCTTAAGCGAACATCGCTTGAAGTCCGTAGAAGAATACTACGGCCAATAACGCACCCGCTGGTAGTGTAACGATCCATGATGCCACGATGTTACGAACTACGCCTAGGTTCAGTGCTGCGATACCACGAGCAAAGCCAACACCGAGAACCGCACCAACCAATGTTTGAGTGGTTGAAATTGGCAGGCCTGTACCAGACGCTAGAACTACCGTACATGCTGTTGCTAGCTGTGCTGCAAAACCGCGGCTAGGCGTTAGCTCAGTGATGCCTGTACCAACGGTTGCCATTACTTTGTGACCTAGTGTTGCAAGACCGACCACGATACCAATACCACCAAGAGGTAGAATCCACCAAGCGATGGTGCTTTTCGTGCTGATTTCGCCCATGTGTTCAACAGTCGATACGACAGCAGACAGTGGACCAATGGCGTTTGCAACGTCGTTTGAACCGTGTGCAAATGCCATCGCACAAGCGGTGATAACCATCAGAACGCTGAAGATACCTTCCACGCCAGAAAAGCTGCGGTCTTCTTCGCGATTAGCGAATTTTTTCTGGATGTATACGTAGCCGCCAATCATCACAAGTGCTGAAACTGCTGCTGCCCACATCCAGGCTTCACCATTGGTCAGGTGAAGACCAACGTGTTTTAGACCTTTTTTGATGGTTACAAGTGCAATCACCATTGTTGTGATGAACATGTAAACAGGTACAAAACGTTTTGCGTTAAACAGAGGGTTCTCAGTATCAAAAATCAGGCGCTGTGCGCTGACAAAGATAACGTAAGCAAAGAAACCTGAAATCACTGGCGTAATAATCCAGCTACCAACAATGCCTTGAACGCTGCCCCAGTCAACCGCTTCAGTACCTACTGATACGCATGCAAAACCAATGATTGCACCGATGATTGAGTGAGTCGTTGATACTGGCCAGCCCATGTAAGAAGCAAGAAGCAGCCATGTACCTGCTGCTAAAAGCGCAGACATCATGCCGTAGACAAGAACATCTGGTTGACTAGCAAATAAAGAAGTTTCGATTACACCTTTACGGATAGTGTCGGTTACTTCACCGCCTGCAAGGTAAGCACCTGCAAATTCGAAGATCATCGCAATGATGATAGCTTGTTTTACAGTTAGCGCTTTTGAACCTACAGATGTACCCATCGCATTAGCAACGTCGTTCGCGCCAATACCAATCGCCATCATGAAACCAAAAATCGCTGCAACAATAATCAGGACAGTGCCGTAGTTCGCAAGGATATCCATCGTAATACCTAGTTGTTTTATAACAAGCGGAACAAAATTTTACGCGCGCCAAACCATAAGACGATGAAAATAGTCATCGTCCCTATGACACGTGTTAATTATGCTCTTCGTTATGTCGTTAACTTTATGTTTTAAGATCGAGATAGCATGACTTCCAAACGAGCACCTACGCGCTGCGCTTGGTCGGCAATACCACCTACCCATTCAAGAATCTTGTATAGGAACATGACATCGATAGGGTTCATGTCAGCTTCAATCACCATCAACTGTTGGCGAAGTTCAATCTGCATGGCATCGGTATCATCTTCGATAACGTCTAATTGATGAATCATTTCAGCGACGAGCGTCACTTCACGGCCTTTGAAGCCGGTTTCTAGCAATTCATCAAGTTCATTGATTACCTTTTGCGCCTGATCGGCAGCATCAAGACAACGTTGAACGTAAGCGAGGAAGTTTGGTTGGAGAGCCTCAGGGATGACAAGTTGACGACCATATACACGGCCAGCAATGTCTTTTGCCAGGTTTGCAAGTTTGTCCTGTTGAGTCAAAAGCTCAAGCATGTCAGTACGGTCGACTGGCATGAACAAACCGCGAGGCAGTTTTAGACGGATTTCACGTTTCAGCACATCCGCTTCTTTCTCTAGGTGAGAAATTTGTGCACGGATTTCTGCTGCTTTTTCCCAATCACCCTTTGAAGATACTTCAAAGAATTTCACCAAGTGTGAACAACATTCGTTGACACACACAACGTGGCGTTGCAAAGGCTTAATTGGGGACTTTGCAAATAACCCCATAATTGTATTTACTGGCATGGTCATTCAACCTAATAACTATAACCTTAAAAAAACATACACCATTTCTGAGTGCTTGGCGAAATGTTGAACGATGGCTATAAAGGCGCGCATGGTAACGCATTAAATCGCTCATTAAAACTGTTTTAGATCATCATTCCGGCGATATTTCTCTCTTGCTGTGTGAGAAATTACGCAATATCCTGTTTCTATCTGCTTTGAAAGGTATAGCTATGGAAACCGAAATAGAACTGAAGTTTTTTGTTTCTCCTGAATTTTCAGAAACTTTAAAAGAAAAAATTTCTGAGACAAAAGTACTTCAGCATAGTTGTCGTGACTTGGGTAACACCTATTTTGATACTGCCGATAAATGGCTTCGAAAGCACGACATTGGTTTAAGAATTCGCCGTTTTGATGATGTATTCGTCCAAACCGTAAAGACAGCAGGACGCGTCGTCGCAGGCTTACATCAAAGACCAGAATACAATGCTGAGCACACTAGCGACGAGCCTAATCTGTCGCTTCATCCTCTAGATATTTGGCCTCCAGGTAAAGATGCAGAAACGCTGCAATCCGAGCTTATGCCATTATTCTCGACCAACTTCACACGTGAACAATGGCTGATTGGCATGCCCGATGGCAGTCAGATTGAAGTTGCCTTTGACCAAGGCTTAGTTGTAGCCAAAGGTGAAGACGAAGAAGAGAAGCAAGAGCCGATTTGCGAAGTTGAACTGGAACTTAAGTCTGGCCAAACCGAAGCTTTATTCACGCTGGCACGCAGCTTTTGCGAGCAAGGCGGTATGCGCTTGGGTAACTTGAGCAAAGCGGCGAAAGGTTATCGACTTGCAAGCGGTTATGCGGGTGATGAAGTAAAATCATTGGCACTTGTGGACAGTAGTCCGACGGATACCGTTGAATTTTGCTTGATCAACTCTTTAGAGCACGCTTTGTCTCATTGGCATTATCACGAGCAAATTTATGCTGAGCGTGACAGCGTGGAAGCACTGCGTGAAATCAGTAATGCCATTCGTTTCATTCGTCAAACATTGACTATTTTTGGCGGGATTGTCCCTCGTCGCGCGAGCGCGATTCTGCGCCAAGAGCTTAAATGGTTGGAAGAAGAACTGAGTTGGTTGGATGAACATGCACACCTTGAAGAGCTCTTAGATGACAAAGGTAATGTGCTGCGTAAGTTGGATGCGCGTAAGTTCTTAGTATCTGAGTTGACTCAGCAGTTACAAGAGTTGCCAAGCCGTGAAGAAGTGCTAGGGTTGCTCAATTCCGCGCGTTACACAGGGTTACTGCTGGATCTAAGCCGCTGGATCTTGGCGCGCGGTTGGCAGCCATTTCTTGATGAAAAAGCACGTGAAAAAATGGCAAGTAACATCATGCCGTTTTCAGTTACTCAGCTCGATCGCACTTGGGCTGAGCTAATGGAAGCTTTCCCAGCAGAGCGCGATTTGACGGCGCAAGAGTACGTTGATCAGCGTTATCGCTTATTGCGTAATCTCTATACCGGTATTGGTTTCGCGAGTTTGTATAACTCGGATGAGCGTAACAGCTTCCGTTTACCATGGGCGGATCTGGTGCATGGTATCGATGATCTTCTAATGCTGAACCACTTGCTCCCGTTGGTTGATATGCTGGAAGACGCAGAAAAAGAGCAGTTAGAACGCTGGTTGCACCGTCAAGAGCGCTCAATTTTACATGCAATGGATCAAACCCGAGCGATTAGTGTGGAAGTGCAGCCTTATTGGCGTGAATGATCGTTCTGGTGATAAGAACAAAAAAATAGGACCGCATGGTCCTATTTTTTTGTCTCTGTTTTACGTTGTTGTAGCTCTTTTTCCATGAAATCGAGTCGTTCTAGTATTTGCGCTTGTTGGCTTAGGAGCTGCTCGAGCATACGTTCTTTATTGATTGAACTGTGCGTCTGTTGTTTCGTTGGGGCAGTAAGGATAGATGTGATAAGACCCGAGATCATACCAAAGATACCCACCCCGCAAACAATGATGATGACAGCCAAAAACTTTCCTATGGAGGTCACAGGATAATGATCGCCGTAACCAACCGTTGAGATCGTTACAAATACCCACCACAAAGCATCGGCGCCAGTGCGAATATTCGCTTCTGGGTTTTTCGCTTCGATAAACAGCATTGCACTAGAACCGAGCGTTATGAGGATAACCATCAATAGCAGTATAGAGGCGACCGTAGTTTCGCGGCGGTTTTCTTTGAGCTGATGCAAAATGAACTTTGACGAACGCAGTACTAATACCACTCGCATAATATGAAAAATACGAGCAAAGCGCAGGGGCTCTATCAATGGGATGCTCGCCACGAAATCTATCCAATGACGTTTAAGGAATAACCAGCGATCTGTGGACCGGATCAAATCAATGGTGAGCTGTAGTAGAAAAATACTACAGATTATGAAATCCAGACCGATAAGAACTTGACGGGTTTCGTGATCGATCGGGAAAAACAACAAGCCAGAGATCACAAATAGTGCCATAAAAGACAATATTAGTGACAACAGGCCCATCGGTCGTGTGCTGTCTTTGATATCATTGTTTTTCATACGAAGCTCAAAATAAATCGCGTAACCACGCAAAGCGCGAACATAACTATAAGTAATATAAAGATTATAGATAAAGACTATATAAGACTCGGTGGAGAACTGACAATGGAAAAGCTGGCATTTAAGCCATGGGAAAGGGTCATATCCGACATTCGACTGGTGCCTAAAATGGTCATGTTGATGGTCTTCAGTACTGTCCTGATCGTGGCAAAACAACTGTGGGACGCAAACACTTTTTACGACTCACTTTTAGCGGCGACACAAAACGCGCAAGTTGCCCAACAGCATTATGAAGCATACTTAACGCAAGTTGCTTGGCAAACCGCCTTATTGATAGTGGTTTTTGTCGTGCTCTTATTAGCGGCGGCTAGAGTGATGTTGCGTCAAACACAGTATCTGAGCGACGCGATCAAACTGATGGCGAGCAAGAACCTCTCTGTTCCATTTGGTATGGATTGTAAAGATGAATACGGAGACGTGGCACGTGAATTAGAAAAGACACGTCGACAATTGCACGATGTGATTCAAATGCAAATTAATGCGTCTGATGAATTATCAACGCTCACCGAAGTCATGACACTGAGCATGTCGGAAACGAAGGAATCGGCGCAAGAAGAGTTTAACGAAATTGATCAACTTGCTACGGCGATGAGTGAAATGTCGTCGACGGTCCAAACGGTTGCGGAACATGCCCAGACGGCCTCTTCTCTGACAGAGCAAGCTTCCGCACAAGCAATTTCTGGTCAGCAGTTCTTGCAAAGTACAATGGCGAAAATGAGTGAACTTTCGTCGGATATCGCTTCATCGGCACAAGCGGTTAACCAAGTTGAAGAACGTGTTGAAGCCATTGGTAGCGTTGTAGGGACGATTCAAGGCATTTCTGAACAAACCAACCTGCTTGCACTGAATGCGGCGATTGAAGCGGCGCGAGCTGGCGAGGCTGGGCGGGGTTTTGCTGTGGTTGCAGATGAAGTTCGTAACCTTGCCCAACGTACACAACAAGCGACGGTAGAAATTCAAGAGATGATCGCACAGCTGCAAACCAGTGCTGAATCTGCGGTAGAACTCATGGAAAAAAGCGTTGTAGAAGCGGCAGATGGAAACGAGCTGGTTTCTAATGCTGGATCTGAGCTCGATGGTATTGTTGGGCAAGTGACGCAAATCAATGACATGAACTTCCAGATCGCGACGGCGTCTGGTCAGCAAAGCAGTGTTGCAGAAGAGATGAGCCAAAACCTCACCAATGTACGTGAGTTGGTGGAAGCCTCAGTTGTTGTTGTTACCGAGCTGCTAGAAACCTCTGAAATGATGCAAAATAATGCAGGTGAGCTAGACAAGAAGATCAAATCTTTCCAAGTTTAATATTCGATCCCGAACTTTTGATAAAACGCCCACAAACCTTTTGTGGGCGTTTTTATTTGCTTTCAGTCTGGTATAAAGAGTGAGTTACCGTGCTTTTCAAACAAGGAAGAAAAATGCAGCTGCCTTCGCCACTGATTTCTATCGCTGAATCTGCCGTACAAGACGCCCAAGACGCAGGTTATTTTCCCCTTTGGCCCGATGAGGTTGCGCAGCAATTTCGTTATGTGGCGGGCTTAAGCCAGTTTATAACTGAAGCCATTCATCGCGATGAAGTCCTAGCCCGTGAGTTGCCAAGTATGTTAGCGCAGCCAAGTCGTCAGGAGTCTTACCGCTCACGCCTTGCTGAACTGTTGGAACAATGTCCTGATGAGATGTCTGGTCATCGCGTATTGCGTCAGTTTCGCAACCGAGAAATGGTGTACATTGCGTGGAAGGATTTCACGCATGCATGGTCGCTAGAGACGTCTTTAAGCCACTTATCTGAGTTGGCAGAAGCGATGATTTTTGAAACCTATCAATGGCAATATCAAGTGTGTTGTCAGGAGTGGGGCACGCCAACAAGTGAGGACGGTGAAGTGCAGCCGATGTTAATTATCGGCATGGGGAAACTGGGTGGTGGCGAGTTAAACTTTTCTTCCGATATTGATCTAATTTTCACGTACCCAGAGAATGGCGAAACCCAAGGCGCACGCCGCAGCATTGCCAATGCCCAGTTCTTTACTCGTCTTGGTCAACGCATCATCAAAGCGCTCGACCAACAAACCTTCGATGGTTTTTGCTACCGCGTCGACATGCGACTTCGCCCATTTGGAGAAAGTGGCCCCTTGGTAATGAGCTATGCCGCACTTGAAGATTATTACCAAGAGCAGGGGCGAGATTGGGAACGTTACGCGATGATCAAAGCTCGGGTGATGGGATGTGAGATGTACCCGCAGTATCAAGAGCTACGCCAAATGCTGCGCCCTTTTGTTTTTCGTCGTTATATTGATTTCAGTGCGATTCAATCTTTGCGTCGAATGAAGTCGATGATCAGTAGCGAGGTTCGCCGCCGAGGGTTGAATAACAACATTAAGCTAGGTGCGGGTGGCATTCGAGAAATTGAATTTATCGCTCAAGTTTTTCAATTGATTCGAGGTGGTCGAGAACCTTCTTTACGTAATCGAGGGCTGTTGGAAACGCTGCAAGGCATTGAAGAACTGGCATTGCTTACTCCACAAGAAGTCAGCGATCTAGAAGCCGCATACAAGTACTTGCGTCAATTAGAAAACTTGTTGCAAGCAATGGCGGATAAGCAAACCCAGACGCTGCCTGATTGCGAAACCGAACGCTTAAAGCTCGCCACCGCGATGAAAATGAGCTGTTGGGAGCAATTGATTGAGCAAACCCAGCAGCATATGGCAAATGTTCACCAAGTTTTTGAATCACTAATTGGTGATGATGAAGAAGACGAGGGGACTACCGTTGCTCGTCATTTTCATGAGCTATGGGATATGGCCGACAAACAAGATGTTCTTGAGCATATCTTGCAGCAGGATATTCAGATTGAAGACTTTGCTTCATGCGCGAAAACCATCATCAACTTTAAAACCGATCTGGCCAAAAAAACGTTAGGCCCACGTGGACGCGAAGTGCTCAATCGTTTGATGCCGAAAGTGTTTGATGCGGTCTTTGCCCATCCTGATGCACAGTTTGGTTTATCTCGTGTACTTCACTTGCTACACAACATCTGCACTCGCACGACTTACTTGGAATTATTGGATGAGCATCCAGCGGCTCTGGTGCAGCTCGTACGTTTGTGTACCGCAAGCCCAATGATTTCAGAGCAGCTGTCTCGTTATCCTATCTTGCTTGATGAGTTGATCGACCCTGCGCAGCTGTACAATCCCATTCCATTAGACAGTTACCGTACAGAGCTACGTGATTATTTGGCGCGTATTCCTGAAGATGATATGGAACAGCAAATGGAAGCGTTGCGTCAGTTTAAGCAAATTTGTATTTTGCGTATTGCAGCGGCAGATATTGCTGGCGCATTGCCAGTGATGAAAGTGAGTGACCATTTAACTTATTTAGCGGAAGCTATCGTTGATGCGGTGATCAGTCAGGCTTGGTTGCAAGTGTCTGAAAAGTACGGCGAGCCAACGCATGTGAAAGATCGTGAAGGTAAAGGCTTTGCTGTAATTGGCTATGGTAAAGTCGGAGGGTGGGAGCTCGGCTATAACTCCGACTTGGATATTGTCTTCATGCATGACTGCCCAGTCAATGTCTACACTGACGGCAAAAAAGAGATTGATGGTCGTCAGTTCTACCTTCGTTTAGCACAGCGTATCATTCATATTTTCTCCACTCGCACCGCTTCCGGTATTTTATACGAGGTCGATACCCGATTGCGTCCGTCGGGTGCATCGGGTTTGTTGGTTAGTCCAACGGACGCGTTCGACGACTATCAACATCAAGACGCGTGGACATGGGAGCATCAAGCACTTGTCCGCGCGCGCATGATTTATGGTGATGAACCACTGGCAATTGCATTTCACAATACGCGGCATGATGTGCTGTGCAAAGCACGCGATCAAGCTGAACTGAAAAAAGACGTTGTCGAAATGAGAGAAAAAATGCGCGGTCATCTTGGGGGGAAAAAGCCAGGCCGCTTTATGCTCAAGCAAGATGTAGGTGGGATTACCGATATCGAATTTCTCGCTCAGTACCTAGTGCTCAACTATAGTCACGATAAGCCGAAATTGACGCGTTGGTGTGATAATGTGCGCATCTTTGAAACGCTCATTGCGCAAGATGTTATGGACGAAGACCAAGCAATGCAGTTGATACGTGCTTACACGACAATGCGCAACGAAATACACCGCCGAAATCTACTCAATTTAGACGCTGATGTGGTGGAAGATAAGTTTGTTGCCGAAAGGGAGTGGGTAAAACAGGCTTGGAATCAGTGGTTCAGTTAAGACCATATATTTAGCCTCGATAAGGGCTGTGATAAACTCACTTCGATTTAATTTTTGGAGACCAACAATGAAACCAATTCTACCTGATTACAACAGCGCTGGTGTGCTCATCATCGGTGATGTCATGCTAGATCGTTACTGGTATGGCCCAACCGGGCGCATTTCTCCTGAAGCGCCGGTTCCTGTTGTAAAAGTAGAAAACAATGAAGAGCGTCCTGGTGGTGCTGCGAACGTTGCGATGAACATCGCATCATTAGGTGGCCATGCTCACATTGTTGGTCTAACTGGGGAAGATGAGCCTGCAAAAGTGCTGACGGAGACGCTGAGCTCGCTCAATGTGAAGTGCGATTTCGTTGCGCTGCCTGATTACCCAACGATTACGAAGCTTCGTGTAATGAGCCGTGGACAACAACTGATCCGCCTCGACTTCGAAGACAAATTTGAAAACACAGATTCTGCACCTGTGCTATCGCGTATGGATGCCGCACTGCCAAACGTTAAAGCCGTGATTATGTCTGACTACGCAAAAGGTTCGTTAGAGCATGTTCAGGCATACATTCAAAAAGCGCGCGCAGCAAATATTCCGGTTTTCATTGACCCGAAAGGTGCGGATTTTGAACGCTACCGTGGCGCAACACTTCTTACGCCAAACATGAAAGAGTTCGAAGACGTTGTAGGTAAAGTGAAATCTGACCAAGAGCTAGTAGAGAAAGCGCTGGCTTTGGTTGAAGAGTTTGAATTTGAAGCGCTTTTAGTGACACGCAGCGAAAACGGAATGACCTTGATTCGTCGTGGTCAGGAACCGTTCCACCTTCCAACTCAAGCGAAAGAAGTGTACGACGTGACAGGTGCGGGCGACACGGTTATCTCTGTATTGGCAGCGTCTGTTGCCGCAGGCAAATCATTTGAAGAAGCGTGTGCACTAGCAAACGCAGCGGCAGGTGTTGTAGTTGGTAAACTAGGCACGTCAACGCTTTCTGAGATTGAATTAGCAGAAGCGGTACATGGCAGCCAAGACACGGATTACGGTGTGATTTCAGAAAAAGCACTGATCGAAGCGGTGAAAAAAGCACGAGCTCGTGGCGAGAAAGTCGTTATGACAAATGGCTGCTTTGATATTCTGCACGCTGGGCATGTGTCTTACTTAAACCATGCTGCTGAACTGGGCGATCGCCTAATCGTTGCGGTAAATACCGATGAGTCAGTAAAACGCCTTAAAGGCCCTGGTCGTCCGGTAAACCCAACCGATCGCCGCATGGCGGTGTTGGCAGGTTTGGGCGCTGTGGATTGGGTTGTACCATTTAGTGAAGATACGCCGCAGCGTTTGATCTCAGAAGTTCTACCAAGCTTGCTAGTAAAAGGCGGTGACTACAAACCAGAAGAGATTGCTGGTGGTAAAGAAGTCATTGCGGCGGGTGGTGAAGTTCGTGTATTGAACTTTGAAGATGGCTGCTCGACCAGTGAAATCATTAATGCAATCAAAGGCGGTAAGGGCTAAGCCTGCTGTTTGTTAGCATTGAAATGCTATTTGCTCATAAAGGTCGCTAAGTGCGGCCTTTTTGATACTTGATGCTCAGAGACACTTTTAGGCTCTGAACTACAAGTAATAAAAAACGCCAGCTGATAACTCAACTGGCGTTTTTTATTTATTAAGACCTGAAGTATTCAGTTAGCGGTTATTTTGCCGCTTTCAAACCTGCATCAACGTCCAAGATGTCTTGTTCGCTTAGCGTACCAACTGCTTGGCGTAGCTGAAGAACACTTAAAATGTAGTCGTAACGAGCGTTCGATAGGTTTTTGTTCGCATCGTATAGACGACGAGTCGCGTCCAGTACATCAACGATAGTACGAGTACCTACATCAAAGCCAGCTTCTGTTGCTTCTAGTGCAGAGCGTGCAGAAATAACCGCTTGCTCATACGCACGTAATGCGCCGATAGAGGCGTTAATGTTGTTGTTTTGTGCGCGAACATCTTTGACTACGCTACGGTACTGTGCTTCAAGATCTTCGCTTGCTGCCACGTACGCGTATTCAGCTTGTTTGGTTTGAGAGGTTACGTTACCACCTGTGTATAGCGGTACTGCAAGGTTCACACCAATATTGAAGTTGTCTGTCGTGTTATCACGAGAGCTATGAGAAGTATCACCGTAGTTGTAACCACCGTCTAGAGAGAGCGTTGGTAGGTGGCCAGAGCTTGCTAGTGAAATATTGTCACGCGCAATGTCTTGAAGAATACGTGAAGATAGCAAGGTCAGGTTTTTGGTTTTTGCTTCATCAATGAGCGATTCAGCTGGTACGGTCGATGGGCTAGCAGTGAAGCGGCCAGTGTCCAAAATGTTGAGATCTTTGTGCTCTTGGCCTGTAATTTCACGCAGTGACTCGTAGCTATTAGTTAGCGCGTTTTCTGCCAACACTTCGTCCGCTAGCACTTGGTCGTACTGAGCTTGTGCGTCATGCACGTCAGTGATTGCAGACAAACCTACTTCAAAACGTTGTTTAGTTTGCTCAAGTTGACGGCCAACCGCGGCTTTTTCTGCACGTACGAAAACAAGATTATCTTGTGCGCGTAGAACTTCAAAATACGCTTGTGACACGCGAAGAATCAGTGCCTGTTGCGTCGCTGCGTAAGTTGCGTCTGCTTGGCGAGCACTTTTCTCAGCAGTATCTAGAGAGATCCAAGATGCGCGGTTGTAAAGTGCTTGTGAAAAGCTAACGCCAGCGGTTAGCGCGTTGCCATCGTTTGATACGTCACTAATTAGATTTGAATCGTATTCAGTATCACCACGAGTTAAATTGTAACCCGCAGTAAGGTTGATCTGTGGTAATAGAGCACTACGGCTTGAGGTGATTGCTTCGAAAGCTTGGTCACGTTGTGCTGCTACACTGAGCAATTGTGGATCATTTTGTTTTGCCAAGTCGTAGATTTCAGCCAAAGAGTCTGCGAACGCAGACGTACTCATGCTACCTAGCGCTGCACTGATAAATAGTGGAAGCAATTTTTTCATTTTCTATTCCCGCGGTCCATAGATTGGTTAATTCTCAGTAGTTTAACTCAATTTGCACGATATTTACTCTAAAGTTTGCACTTTTTTACACGTAATTATCCACTTGTGCAATAAATTTTTAGCAAAGACTTAAATTAATTTGTAACTATTATACAAAAAGTTGAGCCAAGTCCTTTGAGCAAGCGAATAACAATGAGTAAACTACAGGATTCACTCAGAGAGGTGTTGAATGCAACAGCGTGACAAACAACAACAAGATTTTACTTCGCGAGATGTAAAAGTCATCTCGAAAGAAACCTTATTTGAAGGTTTTTTCAAAATGGTGAAATACCGCTTTCAGCATAGGCTATTTGCTGGTGGTTGGAGTGGAGTTGTCGAACGAGAAATGTTCGAGCGTGGTCACGCAGCAGCGATGCTTCCTTATGATCCAAAGACGGACCAGGTCGTAATCATTGAACAGATTCGTATTGGCGCGTTGGAACATGAACACCCTTGGCAGCTAGAAATTGTCGCCGGTATGATTGACCGCGATGAATCTGCTGAAGCCGTAATTCGTCGAGAGGCTGTCGAAGAAGCGGGGATTCAGGTGGGGCGCGTTGTACCTGTTACGTCCTATTATCCTTCGGCTGGTGGTTGCTCGGAAAAGCTAGACGTCTTTGTTGGTGAAGTGGATGCGTCTAAAGCGCACGGCATTCATGGTTTAGACTATGAGAATGAAGATATCCGCGTTCATGTCATGAGTCGTGAAACGGCGTATCAATGGGTGAAGGACGGAAAATTTGAAAATGGTGCGTCGATTATTGCGTTGCAATGGCTGCAATTACACCATCAAGAGTTAAAGTCAGAATGGGGACTATCCCAAACGGTGGAGAGTGAGTAATGGCACAATTGGCTGAAAAACAACAATATCATGTTGATTTGGCTGGTCTTATGAGAACCTATGAGACCAACTACGCTAAGTTGAACGCCTTATTGCCTGCTTCTGCCGAAGTTGGGGATGTACGTTGCTACCAAGCGGCGAACATGGTTTACCAATTGACCGTGAATGAAATCACAAAATACACCACAGTTGTTGAGATATGTCAGAGTGATGAAACGCCAGTGTTTCCTTTACCGACGATGTCTGTCAGGCTTTATCATGATGCGAGAGTAGCCGAAGTATGCTCAAGCGGAGAGTTCTCTCGCATAAAAGCTAAGTATGATTATCCCAATGACCAACTGATGCAGAAAGATGAAAAGCATCAATTAAACACATTCCTCGGTGAATGGCTGACGTTTTGTTTACGAAGTGGTATCAGTAGAACACCACTTGCCTTCAATTGATCGTCACGTCACTAAAGGAAAATAACAAATATCGATATAGTGGACGAATCAGGTTTTCATTTTGCAATCATCTAGTGACAGCATCAAACTTTTACAAATTACGGATACTCATCTGTTTGCTGCCGATGAGGGAAGTTTGCTAAGCGTAAAAACAGTCGATAGCTTTAATGCTGTTGTTGCTGATGTTTTACGCCGCAACGTGGCGTTTGATTACATTTTGGCGACGGGCGATATTTCCCAAGACCATAGTGCAGAATCTTATCAGCGCTTTGCCAACGGCATTGAACCGCTAGAGAAAGACTGTTTTTGGCTACCTGGTAATCATGATTACAAGCCTAATATGGGCAGTGTTTTGCCTTCGCCACAAATCAAAGCCGCAGAGCATGTATTGCTTGGCGAGTATTGGCAGTTAATTCTTTTAGACTCGCAAGTGGTTGGCGTTCCTCATGGGCGCTTGAGTGATCAGCAATTAACGCTACTCGAAGAAAAGCTAGCCGAACACCCAGAAAGACACACACTTGTTTTGTTGCATCATCACCCGTTACTGGTGGGAAGCGCGTGGCTTGATCAACATACTTTAAAAGATGCCGAAGCGTTTTGGCAGGTTGTCGAGCGTTTTGATAACGTGAAAGGCATTCTCTGTGGCCATGTTCATCAAGATATGAATGTGCTTCACAAGGGCATTCGAGTGATGGCAACACCCTCAACTTGTGTTCAGTTTAAGCCTAACTCGGATGATTTTGCCCTTGATACCACTTCGCCTGGTTGGCGGGAACTGCAACTACACGCTTGTGGCGATATTACGACCCAAGTAGGTCGGCTTCCTGATGGCCAGTTCCAACCAGACTTCTCTTCTAACGGCTACTAACGCGCCCGAGCTCTCTGTTCGGGCTCGCTTTTTTGTGCGAGATATCTATGAGTAAACCTTCACTTCTTCTCTATATCCATGGCTTTAATAGCTCTCCACTCTCCATGAAAGCGAATGTGATGAGAGCCTACTGCGAGCAACATAGGTCTGATATCAAGGTGATTGTTCCCCAGTTACCTTGTTATCCTCAGCAAGCGGCGAAAATGTTGTTGGATATTATCGAGCAATATAAAGATGACTATAAAATTGGTCTAGTGGGCAGCTCATTAGGCGGTTTTATGTCAACGTGGCTAAATGACAAGTTTGGGTTTAAAGCGGTAGTGGTTAACCCCGCAGTCAAGCCTTATGAGTTGCTAGTAGATTATTTGGGTAAGCAAACTAACCCATATACGCATGAAACCTATACACTTGAAGCTTGTCATATTGACGAGTTAAAAGCTCTTGATGTACAAAGCATCGCGTCGCCACATTCTTTTTGGTTATTGCAACAAACAGAAGATGAGGTTTTAGACTATCGACAAGCGGTAGATAAGTTTGCAGACGCTAAGCAAACAGTAGAACAAGGCGGTGATCACAGTTTTGTAGGCTTTGAGCGTTATCCTGCACAGATTATCGAGTTTCTAGAACTGTAATTCGAAAGCGATTGGAAAAGGCTCATAGTTTTTATTGATATATCCAACCGTTTCTTGACATGGGCGGTATGCTTTCCGACTATGTTTTGCCAAAAGATCTTAAGGGTCGAGGACCCTGGCTACTTTGTTATGCATCATGTTTACAAACTCTTAGTGATGTGAACAGGGTGGCTTTTTCGTTTCCTGAGTATGGGTACGCCCATTGGTGATACTCAGGCAACAAGTAAACTTTGAGAATAATTCCGTATTATGACTGAACAATATAATGCTGGTGCCATTGAAGTACTGAATGGCTTAGAGCCAGTACGTCGCCGACCAGGGATGTATACGGATACAGCGCGCCCAAACCATTTGGGCCAAGAAGTTATCGACAACAGTGTCGATGAAGCGCTAGCCGGACATGCCTCAAAAGTACAAGTCATCCTACATGCTGACCAATCACTCGAAGTGATCGATGATGGTCGAGGCATGCCTGTTGATATCCACCCAGAAGAGAAAGTATCAGGCGTAGAGCTAATTCTATGTAAGCTACATGCGGGTGGTAAGTTCTCTAACAAAAACTACCAATTCTCTGGTGGTTTGCACGGGGTAGGTATATCTGTAGTAAACGCGTTGTCAAAACGCGTTGAAGTAACAGTTCGTCGTGATGGTCAAGTGTATGAAATTGCATTTGAACACGGCGAGAAAGTGTCTGATCTGACCGTAACTGGCACATGTGGTCGTCGTAATCGCGGTACCAGCGTACATTTCTGGCCTGATGCGAAGTACTTCGATTCGGCTAACTTCTCTGTGACGCGCTTAGTCAACAACCTGCGCGCAAAAGCGGTTTTGTGTCCGGGTTTAGAAATCACATTAACCGACAAAGTTAATGGCAAAGACTATAAGTGGTACTACGAAGACGGTTTGAAAGACTATCTTGCGGAAGGTGTAAAAGGCTATCCAGTTATTCCTGAAGAACCATTTACTGGTGAGTTCTTGGCGGATACTGAAGCGGCAAACTGGGCGGTAATTTGGCAGCCAGAAGGCGGTGAGATGATCACCGAAAGCTACGTTAACCTAATCCCAACCGCTCAAGGTGGTACGCACGTTAATGGTTTACGCCAAGGCTTGTTGGAAGCGATGCGCGAATTCTGTGAGTTCCGTAATCTATTACCTCGTGGTGTGAAGCTAACGGGTGATGACGTTTTCGACCGCTGTTCTTACGTGCTGTCGGTTAAGATTCAAGACCCGCAATTTGCGGGCCAGACCAAGGAACGTCTCTCTTCTCGTCAAACCGCGGCATTTGTCTCTGGCGTAGTCAAAGATGCGTTCAGCCTTTGGTTGAACGAAAAGCCTCAGCTCGCAGAGCAATTGGCAGAAGTCTGTATCGCTAACGCGCACCGTCGTATGCGAGCGGCGAAAAAAGTCGTACGTAAGAAAGTGGCGTCCGGTCCGGCACTGCCAGGCAAGTTGACCGACTGTTCAGCACAAGACTTAAGTCGCACGGAAATCTTCTTTGTGGAGGGTGACTCTGCGGGTGGCTCGGCAAAACAGGCACGTGACCGTGAATTCCAAGCTGTGATGCCACTGCGTGGTAAGATCTTGAACACTTGGGAAGTCTCTGCCGATCAAGTTCTTGCGTCTCAAGAAGTACACGATATCTCCGTTGCTTTGGGTATTGACCCAGATAGCGACAACCTCGAGAGTCTTCGTTACGGTAAGATCTGTATCCTTGCCGATGCGGACTCGGATGGTCTTCACATCGCAACGCTGCTTTGTGCTCTATTTACTCGTCACTTCCGCGCACTAGTGGAAGCGGGTCATATCTATGTGGCGATGCCGCCTCTGTATCGAATCGACTGCGGGAAAGAAGTGTTCTACGCCCTCGATGATGATGAAAAAGATGGCATTTTAGAGCGCTTGTCGAAGAAGAAAGCCAAAATCAACGTGCAACGATTCAAAGGTCTGGGTGAGATGAACCCACTTCAGTTGCGTGAAACCACCATGGATCCGAACACGCGTCGCTTAGTGCAGTTAACCATTGACGACTCTACGGCGACCATGGAAATGATGGACATGCTGCTAGGTAAAAAGCGTGCAGATGACCGTCGTTCTTGGCTACAAAACAACGGCGACTTGGCAGAGGTGTAACGGATGTCTACAGAAATTACCTACGATGGCGTCGAACAATTGCCAATGCGCAAGTTCACTGAAGACGCTTATCTGAACTACTCGATGTACGTAATCATGGACCGCGCCTTGCCATACATTGGTGATGGCTTAAAGCCGGTTCAACGACGCATCATTTATGCGATGTCAGAGCTTGGTCTCTCTGCATCAGCAAAATACAAAAAATCTGCACGTACCGTTGGTGACGTGCTAGGTAAATACCATCCGCACGGTGATTCAGCGTGCTACGAAGCGATGGTATTGATGGCTCAGCCATTCTCTTACCGCTATCCATTAGTGGATGGTCAAGGTAACTGGGGTGCGCCAGATGATCCGAAATCATTTGCGGCAATGCGTTATACCGAAGCAAAACTGTCTAAGTTTGCTGAAGTATTGCTTGGCGAACTTGGCCAGGGCACGGTTGAATGGCAACCTAACTTTGATGGCACAATGAAAGAGCCACAAATGTTGCCAGCACGTCTGCCTCACATCCTGCTTAACGGTGTAACCGGCATTGCCGTTGGTATGGCAACAGACATCCCACCGCACAACGTTCGTGAAATCGCAGATGCGACTATTCATTTGATCGACAACCCGAAAGCAGAACTGCCTGATGTGATGCAGTTCGTTAAAGGTCCGGATTACCCAACAGAAGCAGAAATTATCTCGCCGCAAGCGGATATCGAGAAGATTTACCGCAACGGTCGTGGCAGCATCAAAATGCGCGCGGTTTGGCATAAAGAAGGTTCTGATATTGTTATCACTTCTTTGCCTCACCAAGTATCGGGTGCCAAACTGCTTGAGCAAATCGCTAACCAGATGCGTGCGAAGAAGCTGCCAATGGTTGACGATCTTCGTGACGAATCGGATCACGAGAACCCAACGCGTATCGTTGTGGTGCCTAAGTCAAACCGCGTCGATTGTGATTTGTTGATGAACCACTTGTTCGCATCAACGGATCTTGAGCGCAGTTACCGCGTTAACTTGAACATGATTGGTTTGGATAACCGTCCTCAAGTTAAAGGTCTGGTGCAAATTCTGTCTGAGTGGATCGAGTTTCGTCGTACGACTGTGCGTCGTCGTCTACAACACCGCCTAGACAAAGTAATGGCTCGTCTACACATCTTGGAAGGTTTGTTAGTTGCTTACCTCAACCTAGATGAAGTGATTGAGATCATCCGTACTGAAGACGATCCAAAAGCGGTGCTGATGGAACGCTTTGGTATTACCGATATCCAAGCGGATGCAATTTTAGATACCAAACTTCGTCATCTAGCAAAACTAGAAGAGATGAAGATCCGTGGTGAGCAAGACGAGCTAGAGAAAGAGCGTGAGAAGCTAGAACAGCTACTCGGTTCTGAGCGTCGTCTGAATACACTACTGAAAAAAGAAATCAAAGCAGACGCAGAGAAATACGGTGATGACCGTCGCTCTCCAATGGTTGAGCGTGCAGAAGCAAAAGCGCTGACTGAACGTGACCTCGTACCAAGTGAGCCAATCACGGTTGTGCTTTCTGAGAAAGGTTGGATTCGTCACGCGAAAGGCCATGACGTGGATGCCGAAGGCTTAAACTATAAGTCGGGTGATAAGTATTTAGCGCATGCTCGAGGTAAGAGTAATCAGCCTGCGGTATTCCTAGGTAGTGACGGTCGAAGTTACTCTCTGGAATCGCACTCACTGCCTTCTGCTCGTAGTCAAGGTGAGCCGATTACCGGTCGCTTGAATATTACGGCTGGTAGCAGTATTCGCCAAGTCATCATGAGTGAAGAAGATCAGCTGTGGCTGGTGGGCTCAGATGCAGGTTACGGCTTTGTATGTAAAGGCGCGGACTTGCTGTCTAAAAACCGCAGTGGTAAAGCGCTCGTCACTTTACCTGCCAACTCTGAGATCATGACGCCAAAAGAGATTGAAGATTTAGACTCTGATGAAATCTTAGCAATCACTAACCAAGGTCGCATGCTGCTGTTCCCAATCAAAGACTTGCCACAACTGGCGAAAGGTAAAGGGAATAAGATCATCAACATTCCTGCTGCTAAAGCAAAAGAGCGAGAAGAAGTACTATCTCACTTAATGTCTTTACCAAAAGGTGCATCGTTAACGCTGTACGCGGGTAAGCGAAAGTTGGGTCTTAAACCGTCTGACCTTGATAACTTCCGTGGCGAACGTGGTCGCCGAGGTGGGTTATTACCGAGAGGTTTGCAGCGAGTCACTCGCATTGAAGTTGAGCTAGATGATTCCGATACGACGGAAACACTGAGCGATAGCGAGTAACGCACAAATAAAAATCCCAGCCAATGGCTGGGATTTTTTATGCTTCTTGCTTGTCTTCAGCAATGGTGACTTTCAAGGTCATCTCTTTTCCTTTACGAATGATACCGACGTCCACGGTGGTGCCAGGACGTAAATCGGTGACGATATCCATAACGCTCTGACGCCCTTGCACTTTATTGCCATCAATACTGATAATGATGTCCTGCTTTTGGAAGCCTGCCGCATTGGCTGGACCATTTGGATCAATACCAAGTACGACAATACCACCTATGTGTTCATTTCCAAGTAAGCGAGCAGTGACCGCATTAATGTCTTGGCCGTCGATTCCAATGTAACCACGAATCACGCGGCCATCAGCGATGATTTTCTGCATGATCTTACTCGCTAGCGGCGCAGGGATCGCAAAAGAAATACCGTAAGTTTCTAAGTCTGTCGCTTGCTGAAAAGAGGCGGTGTTAATGCCGACGAGCTCGCCTTGTGTGTTTACTAGGGCTCCACCAGAGTTACCTTCATTGATGGCGGCATCGGTTTGAATGAATGCTTGACGACCGTCGCTAATAGATGAACGACCTGTGGCAGAAATAATGCCGAACGTTGTGGTTTGTCCAAGGTTGTATGGGTTACCGATGGCTAGTACTACGTCGCCCACTTGTGGTTTGTAATTAGAGTTCAGAGGGATTACGGGCAAATTCGAACCTTCGACACGCAGCACGGCTATATCAGTACGTTTATCTGTCCCTACGAGCTGAGCCGCTGCGGCTCTGCCGTCTTGTAATGCCACAACAATTTGATCAGCTTGAGCAACCACATGATAGTTAGTAATGATGTAGCCTTTCTCACTAACAATGACACCTGACCCCAGGCCTTGAGTCGAGAGTTTACTGCGATCATTCTCAACATACTTACGACTGTAGATGTTTACCACTGCAGGCGCTGCTCTTCGGACCGCTTGATTAAACGTCAACTCGACTGATGCGATATTAACAGGTTGAGGATCAAGCGCGGCAGGAATTACGTTGTTGCGCAAAGATGGAACCGCCAGTAATACCACTGCGGCAGTAGCCAAGCCTAAAAAGACAGAACGTAATAAAAAGCTGAGCATATCCTCTCCATGCGTGAGCGCCAAAATGGCATCGAAGATGAAGAATAGCATTACATTGAAAAATAACAAAAGGGCAGCGCGTCATCGCGTTGCCCTTTTCATTAGTTATTGAGCGATAAGGAAAAGTGTTCGAGCCTTATCACTCAGTACTATGCATCGAAAACCTTATTTTCTATCACTTTGAAAGTGGTTAACGAATGACAAGATAAATAGTACGTTCACCACGTTGAATATTAAGAGCCAGTACACCTTTGTGTTTCTCTACGATTGTACGAAGCTCGGCAAGGTTTTTCACTCGTTGACGGTTCACACCGATAATAATGTCACCTTGTTGTAATTGATATTGAGCAGCCGGAGAGTTATCTGCAACGCTCGATACTTTAACACCTTGGATTACATCACTTGGTGTTGTATTGCTTAACTCCGCACCTTTGAGTCCCTCATGTAATGTCTCCGCTTTAGCTTTCATATTCGTAGATTCGCCAAGCGTTACATCAAAGGTTTTATTCTTACCATCTCGAACCACACCTAATGTGATTTCTTTACCTGCGCCCAGTGTTGCCACTTTTGCGCGGAGCTCTGAGAAAGTATTAATCGCTTTGCCGTTCACCGATACAATTACGTCACCGGCTTTTAACCCTGCTTTATCGGCTGCGCTGTCCGGTACGACTTGACCAATAAAGGCCCCTTTACTCGACTCGTAACCCAATGCATCAGCTAGCTCAGAGGTTACTTCGCCACCTTGCACACCCAACATGCCGCGTTTGACTTCACCAAACTCTAGAATTTGATCAGTGAGGTTTTTCATCATGTTTGATGGAATCGCAAAGCCAATACCCACATTACCGCCGTTAGGGCCTAAAATTGCAGTATTAATACCGATCAGCTCACCATTAAGGTTGACCAATGCACCACCAGAGTTACCGCTGTTAATTGCGGCATCGGTTTGGATGAAGTTTTCGAAGTTTTCAACGTTTAAGCCACTACGACCAAGGGCTGAAACAATACCCGAAGTTACGGTTTGACCGAGCCCAAATGGGTTACCAATCGCAACCGTAAAGTCACCGACACGCAGTTTGTCGGAATCCGCGACTTTAATCTGCGTTAAGTTTTTCGCTTTCTCTAATTTAAGTAACGCAACATCGGCCATTTCATCACCGCCAACGAGCGTAGCGTCATACTCGCGCCCGTCAAAGAGGCGAACTCGAATCTCATCTGCGCCCTTGATCACATGGTAGTTAGTGACAATATGGCCTTTCTTCGCATCAATAATGACACCAGACCCTAAACCTCTGAACGGGCGCTCTCGCCTTTGTTCCATAGGAAAGTCTGGGCCAAAGAAAAATTGAAATTGCTCGGGAATGCGGCTGGTTTGTACTTGTTTACCTTCTACAGCAATACTCACAACAGCTGGGGTCACCTTCTCAAGCATTGGTGCCAAGCTAGGTAACTGTTGGCCATCCACATTCAAAGGTAATGCGGCAGTGGCTTGAACTGGGGCAATAATCGACCCCAAACTCAGAGATAGAACGGTGAGCGCAAGCAGTGGTTTTTTCATCCAATAACTCCTCTTGAAACATGTCTGCCAAAAAGAAATATCCGAACGGTTAGTTCACTTTGTTAATAACTAATATAGGGTCTAGTTCGGACAATCAAAAGGGGAGGCAGTGCACATCCAAGTTAGAGCGAAGGTGAGGTGAAAAAGTTCAAAAAAGGGCCGATACAAATGTATCGGCCCTAGATAGAAGTAAGAGAGGATTATGATGCTTTTGCGGTTACCGCTTCGGGAGCATTAATGATTTCTTTCTCTTGATCCTTCAAAAGACCGGTGGCGCCATTAGCGTAGTCTTTTGGTTGTTCGTTAAACTCTGGTTGATCTTCTGCAATGGTTTCAGACGACATTGCCGTTTTCTTATCAAACGGGTTGTCTTGTTCTGGTAAGTTTGGCAAAAGCTCAGAAGAGGTCTTGGCCATATGTTGGTATAGCTTGGTGTAATCTTTACCTAGGGTGTCCAACATTTCTGCGGTTTGTGCAAAATGATCGACGAGCTCTTGACGTTGTTGCTCTAATTCAAACTTGGCCGCTTCAAGTTCTTTCTGCACAGACTTTTGTTTCTTGTATTCAGGGGTGGTTAGTCTACTAATGACTACGCCTACGATTGTACCGACCAGCAAACCCACAATGGCATAAATCCAAGGCATAACTGCTCCTTATAGTTGTTTTAACAAGTCTTTTACTACTTAGTTACACGCGGTGCTCGTCCATGTTACTATGGCTTGAACAGCCGATAAAGAAAAATAGCAGTATGTCTTCGGGGACTGATAACTACTTCTCTCTATTCTCAAAGTTGACCCCGAGGCAACCCTTTTCTCTATACCTCTATACGACTTAATACGATGACACCACTACAACAATATCAAAAAGACATAGCAGAACACGGGTTTCAGCGTGATGAAGCTCAGTATCAAGCGGTCGTTGCATTAGACAAGCTTTACCATGCTATCGTTGAATTTCAGTCAGCGCCTGTGCCTCAGCTTTCCAAATGGCAAAAGCTAATGGGGAAAAAAATCGACAAGCCTGAACCACCAAAAGGCCTTTACTTTTGGGGTGGCGTAGGTCGCGGTAAAACCTACCTTATGGATGCATTTTTTGATGCTTTACCGACCCAAAGAAAAATGCGCGTCCACTTCCATCGATTTATGTATCGAGTACATGATGAGTTAAAGCTGTTAGGTGATGTCGAAAACCCTCTATCAAAAGTGGCGGATAAATTTAAAGAAGAAGCAGATGTGGTTTGCTTTGATGAATTTTTTGTTTCCGACATTACTGATGCGATGATCCTTGCAACGTTACTTCAAGAAATGTTCAAGCGGCAGATGATCCTAGTCGCGACTTCAAACATCGAGCCGCAGAACTTATATCGTAACGGTTTGCAAAGAGCGCGCTTTTTGCCCGCGATCGATATGATTTTGGCACGTTGTGAAGTGTTGAATGTCGATAGTGGCGTTGATTATCGCTTAAGAACGTTAGAACAGGCTGAAATATACCATTACCCGCTTGATGAGCAGGCTAGCATAAACCTTAACAAATATTATCAGCAGCTGACTGGAGAGCGTCAGTTTGTTGCTCATCAAATCGAAGTTAACCACCGTCAACTAGCGGTGATTGAAGCAAGCGACGGGGTGCTGCATGCGTCGTTTGCTCAGTTGTGTCAAACTGCTCGCAGTCAAAATGACTACATTGAATTGTCTCGTATTTACCACACTGTATTACTGGCAGATGTTCAACAAATGAACCGAAAAATAGATGATGCGGCGAGACGCTTTATCGCGCTGGTCGATGAGTTTTACGAGCGCAATGTTAAGTTGATTATTTCTGCTGAAGTGCCAATGGCCGACTTATATACTGATGGGCAGTTAGAGTTCGAATTTAAGCGCTGTTTGTCTCGGCTTACTGAGATGCAAAGTCATGAGTATCTCGCGCGTGAACATTTGGCCTAGATCCAATGGGTTCTTAAAAAAGTGAAGAAAAAATTAGTGATTTGGCGCAAAAAAAGGTGATTTTTTCTTCGCTCTTCTCTATAATCCTGCGACCCACCGTTACTGCAGACCTGATTATCGAAGTTATTTCGAAATTGAAGGTCGAGAGTACCAACGACTCGAAGGGGTGATGACTGGGCTCTTAGACAGTGTGGGAGCACTATTGGGTGTTCCTTTAAAGTTTAAAATTTAATTAACGGGTTATTGTTAGCATGAAAACTTTCGTTGCTAAACCAGAAACTGTAAAACGCGACTGGTACGTTGTAGACGCTGAAGGTAAAACTCTTGGCCGTCTAGCAAGTGAAATTGCATCTCGCCTACGTGGCAAACATAAAGCTGAATACACTCCTCACGTTGACACTGGTGATTACATCATCGTTATCAACGCTGAGAAAGTTGCTGTAACTGGTAACAAAGCTAAGAACAAAGTGTACTACCGTCACTCTGAATTCCCAGGTGGTCTAAAATCTATCACTTTTGAAAAGTTGATCGATCGTAAACCTGAGATGGCTCTTGAGCTTGCAGTTAAAGGCATGCTTCCACGTGGTCCTCTAGGCCGTGCTATGTACCGTAAGCTAAAAGTTTACGCGGGCGCTGAGCACAACCATGTTGCTCAACAACCACAAGTACTAGACATCTAATTGGGGATTTCGAAAATGGCAGAGAATCAATACTACGGCACTGGCCGTCGCAAAAGCTCAGCTGCACGTGTTTTCATTAAACCAGGCAGCGGTAACATTGTAGTAAACAAGCGTAACCTTGACGAATACTTCGGTCGTCCAACAGCACGTATGGTTGTACAACAACCTCTAGAGCTAGTTGAACTAACTGAAAAGCTAGACCTTTACGTAACAGTTAAAGGCGGCGGTATTTCTGGTCAAGCTGGTGCTATCCGTCACGGTATCACTCGCGCGCTTATGGAATACGATGAGTCTCTACGTCCTGCTCTACGCGCAGCTGGCTACGTTACTCGTGACGCTCGTTGCGTTGAACGTAAGAAAGTTGGTCTACGTAAAGCACGTCGTCGTCCACAGTTCTCTAAGCGTTAATTTCCTCTTATCGGGAATTATGCTTTTCAGAGTTACTTTGGAAACTGTGTACCAAAAGCTCGGCTCTATGCCGGGCTTTTTTGTATTTAAAGACATCATACTTGTCTTCAAGCAACGAACAGTCTTCATTTATCATCACATTCCGAGTAGGCCTTCTTATTCGTCCTCTTCGTCGAAAGGTTGCCAGTGCCGTTTTATATGTGTGCCTTATTTAATCGCGACTCACCACGCTTTCTCTTGCGATGCAGCATAGATGTATTCATCAGCAAGAATGTCTTTGTATCTTATTCTCCCTGTAACATGTTTTAAAATGACTTACGCTCCTTTTTGAGCATTCTGCGTGCTACAAAATTGAAAATATAAACACAGCAAGCTGAACGCATAATACGAAATATTTCTCTGTGTAATTAACTGAAAACTACCAAGATAAAAGGTTTTATCCGCTTTCAGCGGGGCTTCTATGTGGTGCTTTCTTGTTACAAATCACATCAATTTTTTATAATTCTGCCGCTTTTGTGACGACGCGAGCGATTTGCCTCACAAATGTTACAAAAAGGTAGCTTTATCTTGTCAAAAAGTAGGGTTTTCTTTATCATTTCCCTCCAATAAATAGAACTAAATTCATTATTTGTTAGCCATGCTCTTATAAGCGGAATAATAACGATCCAAAGGGAGCAAATGGGAGAATGTTTGGATGAGCAACGCGCCTTTAAATAACGGTCGCAGGCGTTTTCTAACCGCTACAACGGCAGTTGTTGGTGGGTTAGGGGCAGTCGCCGTCGCCGTGCCTTTTATCAAATCATGGAATCCGAGTGCTAAAGCCAAAGCGGCGGGCGCACCGGTGGAAGTGGATATAAGTAAAATTGAACCAGGTCAGCTGGTTCGTGTTGAGTGGCAGGGAAAACCTGTATGGATTGTTCGCCGCACTCAAAGCGTTCTGGATAACTTAAAATCGATCGGTGATAAGCTTCGCGATCCACAATCTGAAATGGAGCAGCAGCCTGAGTACGCTCAGAATGAGTTTCGTTCGATTAAGGAAGAGTTTTTCGTCGCAGTTGGTTTCTGTACCCACTTAGGTTGTTCACCAACCTATCTACCTGACTCTTTCTCAGAGCAGGTGCAGGGCGTAAGATCTGGCTTCTTCTGTCCTTGTCATGGTTCTAAGTTCGACATGGCTGGTCGAGTGTTCCAAGGAGTACCTGCTCCGTTGAACCTTGTCGTTCCTAAGCACATGTATTTGAGCGATACCAAGCTCATTGTGGGTGTTGATGAGGGAGATGCATAATGCAAGCAATGTTAGATTGGGTTGAAAAGCGTATTCCTGCAATGAATGCTTATAAAAAGCATTTGTCTGAATACCCAATGCCTAAGAACTTCAACTTTTGGTACCTTTTCGGTTCTCTGGCGATGCTGGTTCTTGTTAACCAAATCCTAACGGGTATTTGGCTAACGATGAACTATGTTCCTTCAGGTGACGGTGCATTTGCGTCCATCGAATACATTATGCGTGATGTAGAGTACGGTTGGCTTCTGCGTTACATGCATTCCACTGGCGCGTCAGCGTTTTTCGTTGTTGTGTATCTTCACATGTTCCGTGGTTTGATCTACGGTTCATACCAAAAACCTCGTGAACTGTTGTGGATCTTCGGTATGTTGATCTTCCTTGTTCTCATGGCTGAAGCGTTCATGGGTTACCTACTTCCATGGGGTCAGATGTCATACTGGGGTGCACAGGTAATCATTTCCCTGTTTGGTGCTATTCCTGTTATCGGTGATGACCTAACGCTTTGGATTCGTGGTGACTACATCATCTCTGGTGCAACGCTAAACCGTTTCTTCGCACTACACGTTATTGCCCTGCCTATTGTTTTGCTTCTTCTTGTTGTTCTGCATGTATTGGCGCTGCACGAAGTAGGCTCAAACAACCCGGATGGTATCGAAACTAAGCTGCCAAAAGGCTCAATGGGCGACGATTACAAAACGCAATTCAAGTTCCACGATTACTACACGAAGAAATATGACATCATTGATTCGATTCCTTTCCATCCGTACGGCACGGTTAAGGACTTGGTCGGTGTCGCTGGTTTCTTGTTCTTCTTCTGTTACGTGCTGTTCTTTAACCCAGAGATGGGTGGGTACTTCCTTGAGCCGCCTAACTTTGAAGCTGCAAACCCACTGAAGACACCAGAGCATATTGCTCCGGTATGGTACTTCACGCCGTTCTACGCAATCTTACGTGCGGTTCCAGACAAACTATTAGGTGTTATCCTAATGGGCGCGTCAATTGCAGTGCTGTTTGTTCTACCTTGGTTGGATCGTTGTAAAGTTCGTTCATACCGTTACCGTAGCAAACTTCATCTATTGAATATTGTACAGTTCACTATCGCCTTTATCGCTCTGGGTATTTTAGGTGCGTTACCTGCGACACCAACGTACACACTACTATCTCAGATCTTTAGCTTGTGTTACTTCATGTTCTTTGTGTTGCTGTTCTTCTACAGCAAAAATGAAGCAACCAAACCATTACCAGAGAGGGTGACATTCAAATGAAGAAGTGGATTGTAATTCTATTTGCTATGTTGCCATCACTAGCGATGGCAGCTGGGGCCAATGTTCCGCTGGATAAAGCGAATGTTGACCTTACGGATAAAGCTTCGCTACAAAACGGCGCGAAGTTGTTCATGAACTACTGTTTTGCTTGTCACTCTACGCAATACCAGCGTTACGAGCGTGTAGCAACAGACTTGGAAATTCCAACAGACTTAATGAAAGAAAACCTGATTTTCAATCCTGAAGCGAAAATCGGTGATCTAATGGTCAATGCTATGCCACCGAAGCAAGCGGCAAACTGGTTTGGTGCTCCACCACCAGATCTTACGTTGGTTGCACGAGTTCGTGGTGCTGATTGGTTATACACTTACTTACGCTCTTTCTATGTTGATCCATCTCGTCCATTCGGCGTGAACAACATCGTCTTCCCGAGTGTTGGTATGCCGCATGTGCTTGAAGAGTTACAGGGCATCCCGACGCCTATTTACGATACGAAAATCGTAGATGGCGAAGAAGTACAAGTTGTTGTTGGTACTGAAACCGATGGCACGGGTGAGCTGAGTGAAGGCGAATATGACAAAGCGGTTGGCGATCTCGTTAACTTCTTAGTTTATTCAGGTGACCCAGTGCAGCTTGAGCGTCATGCTCTAGGCTGGTGGGTAATGGGCTTCTTAGTGCTTCTAACCATCGTTGTTGTGATGCTCAAGAAAGAGTATTGGCGCGATGTGCATTAATTGTGCTAAAATACCGTGCTAATTCCCAATTTTAATTGATGTACAATGGAGGCTTAGCCTCCATTGTTTTTATTTGTAAGTGTACTGGAGGGCTCCATGGCTGTAGCTGCCAATAAACGTTCTGTGATGACTCTTTTCTCAAGTGCATCAGATTTGTATAGCCATCAGGTTCGCATTGTACTAGCTGAAAAAGGCGTAAGTGTTGAAGTTGAGCTTGTTGACGAAGCAAACCTTCCTGCTGAGCTTGTTGAGCTAAACCCATATAAATCAGTGCCAACTCTTGTTGACCGTGAGCTAGCTCTTTACGATTCAAAAATCATCATGGAGTACTTGGACGAGCGCTTCCCTCATCCACCTCTAATGCCGGTTTACCCTGTTGCTCGTGGCAACAGCCGCTTGATGATGTACCGTATCGAACGCAACTGGTATTCACTCGCTGAAAAAGTGATGAAAGGTAATGCGGAAGAATCAGAAAAAGCACGCACAAAGCTGCGTAATGATCTTCTGACGTTAGCGCCAATTTTTGCTGAATATGAGTACTTCATGAGCGAAGAATTCAGCTTGATCGATTGTTACCTAGCACCACTATTGTGGCGTTTGCCTCAACTTGGTATCGATCTTGTTGGCCCTGGTTCAAAAGAAATCAAGGTATACATGAACCGCGTATTTGAACGTGATTCGTTCCTTGCTTCTTTGACTGAAGCTGAGCGTGAAATGCGCCTAGTTCGCTAAGCGATTTAAAACACGTTATGGATATTGCAAAAATGACTGCTCGCCGCCCGTACATGCTTCGCGCATTTTACGAGTGGTTAGTAGACAATGACTTGACTCCTCACTTGGTTGTGGATGCAACAATGCCAGGGGTGCGTGTCCCGGTTGAATTTATTCAAGATGGTCAAATTATTTTGAATATTGCGCCACGTGCAGTGGGTAATCTTGAGTTAGGTAATGATGCGATTACCTTCCATGCTCGCTTTAGCGGTCGTCCGCACTCAGTGATCGTGCCTGTGTATGCTGTTCAAGCTATTTATGCACGTGAGAATGGTGCTGGTACTATGTTTGAACCAGAAGAAGCGTACACTCACATCGAAGAAGAAGCGATGACCGAGGAAGAATCATCCCCATCGTTCACAACGGTTAGTGATGAGCCTTCTGAGTTAGTTTCTGATTCAGATGCCGAAGAGGACGATGCTCCTCGACCAAAAGGCAAACCAAGCTTAAGAGTGATTAAATAATAAAAAAGCAGCGTAACGCTGCTTTTTTCTTTTTAACTTGTTGAAGATGATTTCAAGCCAGACTTTGGAAATTACTCACTAATCGTAAAGACTTCGACGTTCTCTTCACTTTCTGTGCTTGCCTCACTTTCTATTGTTTGTACACCGTCACTCGGTAAGTCTACTTCAACAGGCTCCATTTCGCCGTATTGGAACCCTTTAATGACTTGTTTTACGCCTGAGATATTACGCGCGATTTCTGTCGCTCGATCGCCTTGCTCTGGCGTGACATAACCAAACAGAAAAACGTCGCCATCTTCGGTGATCACTTTAACCTTAACACCATTAAGCTCAGAATCAGTAAGCAAAGCTGACTTTACTTTGGTTGTGATCCAGCTGTCATTGCTAATCTGGGTAACAGTGAGTGGCTCTTTTTGTTTGATTTGATTGTGTATGACTTTTACACCACTAACTTCTCGAGCCCTTCGCTCTAAAGCAAGGATAAGGTCTTGTGTCGGAGCTTGTCCCATAAGGACTACAGTCCCATTATATGAACTGGCAACGACACGAACTTCACCTTTAAACGGTGCTTTATTGCCGATCGCCGCAACTTCGAATTCGATGTTATTGTCCTGCCAGATTTGTTTTGTCGTGCGTGTGTCCGTGACAATATTCGCTGTGGTTGCTGCACCTGCGATAAACAAACCTGCGCAACCACTTAAACTCAATGCTGTTAATAAGATAACAAGGCTACGTATCATAATTCTGACTCTCAGTCTTGGTTACTCTTCGTGAGCAGGGAAAAGCACCTGGTCAATAAGATCACAAAGACAATGGAGTGTTACCATATGTACTTCGTGAATACGTGCAGTGCGGTGTGATGGAATACGAATTTCGACGTCGTTCTCACCGAGCAGCCCTGCCATCTCTCCGCCATCTTTTCCTGTTAGCGCGATAATCGTCATGTCTCGAGTTACGGCTGCTTCCATCGCTTTGATAATATTTTTACTGTTACCGCTAGTCGACATGGCAAGCAAAATGTCGCCTGGTTGACCAAACGCTCGTACCTGTTTTGAGAAGATTTCCTGGTAGTGGTAATCGTTGGCCACTGCGGTTAGGGTGGTATTATCGGCGGTTAAGGCCATTGCTGGTAGGCTAGGGCGCTCAGTTTCAAAACGGTTTAAAAGACAAGAAACAAATTGTTGAGCGTTTGAAGCACTGCCGCCATTACCACAACATAAAATTTTATTGCCATTAAGCAGGCTCGACACCATCGCTTGAGCTGCATGAGTAATGGCATCAGGCAGCGCCTCTGCTGCTGCGATTTGAATTTGAATACTTTCTGTAAAGCTGTCTTTAATGCTGTCTAGCATCGCTTATCCTTCAGAGATTGCGTTTTCTATCCAGTTGATATCTCGCCCATTATCATGAATGGCGATGACATCAAATCGATAATCGATATTGTGTTTTAAGCGCTTTTGTTGGCTAAGCCAAACTTGTGCGGTTTTGACTAGCTTGCGCATTTTAGCGTGCGTCACCATTTCTGCTGCCGAGCCAAAGTGATTGTTCTTACGGTATTTGACTTCAACAAACACAATAGTTTCACCTTGTTGGAAGATTAAATCAATCTCACCGACCTTAGTCAGAAAATTTTGTTCAATAAAGTTTAAGCCCTGGCGTTGTAAATATTGCTTCGCCAGAGCTTCATATTGATTTCCGATTTGGCGCTTGCTAAAGAGCCCCACGCTCAGCCCAGCTTAGCTCACGCTGTACAACACAATTATTGTCGATACTTAAAATACCGGTTTGGCCGCCAACTGAGTAGCCCGGAACGACCTTCATTTGTGGCAGCTCCCCAATCAATTTATACGCATCCATACCCAGTGCTTTCAAACGTTTTTCCATGTTAGATTGCTCTGACCACAGCTCGTTCATTTCAGCAGTCACGCTAGGGTCTGGGTCAATCAGTAATGGAATATCGCTGTAGATGATGCCTGTTAGATCTTCGTAAGTCGCGCCGCCACTGTTGCTACGCGAGCTAGAGAAAATTTGTGGCGCTTTGGCGTCTGGGTTAATCGCCACCTCAATAAACGGCTTGATCAAAGTCAGTTCCGTGCTTCTAGCAACAATATAAACCGCATCGACATCACGACGGCTACGTGGCTGTGTTTCAAGCTTGATACGCATTAATGATTGCATCTGAGCAATACGTTGTTTGCTTTCTTGCAGACCAAATACTTCATTGATGTCTTTTTGAAGTTGGCGCTTGTCGCCAAAATAACTTGCTGCGACTTTATTAGAGCTGTACTTGCGCCATTCTTTGTTGAACGCTTCAGTTACGCGCTCACCAAAGCTGCCCTTTGGTGCCAGAATCAGAGGGAAGTTATAGCCTTCGCTGAACAAGTGTTTCGCTGCCTGTGCGGCTTCTTGTTCCGGTGATAATGCCAAGTAGCAAATATTGCTATCTGGTTGCACATCTTCGGGAATATTTAGCGCAAGGGCTGGAATCGTAGGACCATTTTCTGAGCCATCCATGGTTGTGTGCAATAGCTCAACGTTCTCTTTTTCTAGAGGACCAACAACAAAATCGATGTTTTCATTGATCAAACGTTGTTTAATTTGGTCGGCGTTATACGCATTAGTGTCTATTACCGTGAGGGTAGCGCTTGGATCACGGTTACGATCATTCATCATCGCAAACACAAAACCATCACGAATTAATTGCGCTTGTGGCGAGAATTTACCAGTAAGCGGCAGTAACAAAGCGGTGTTGTTTGGTTTAACGATGTCTAGAGAGAGAATGTTTTGAATCTCTTCTGGTGTGTAGATAGCGGCTGGATGCGATGGGTTCTCGTTTAACCAGCGTTCTAGGGTATTTTTTAGTTGGGATAAGTTGCCCGACAGCGTTTTCGCATAAATAGCGAGTTGTAGCCAACCATCCAAAACATCTTCATTTGGCTCTGTTTCTAATGAGGTCAGTTCGTACTCGGAGTAGCTGCCAAAGTTCATCCAAATACGGCTAGAAATCTCTCTCTGCTCCGCGGACGATGCATATTGGCCAAATGCAACCAGTTGGCGGTTTGCCTCAAACGCTTGGTTAAGACCTTGATAAGCGTCGGCACGCATCAAGTAATAGTCTTTCCATTGCTCATTTGGCAACTTCCACCAAGGTTTAAAATTCAACAATTGCAGCAACTGAGAGTAATTACCCTGTTTTTGCTGTATGGTCGCACGCGCTAGTTGCCACTCTGCTTGCTGAACTTCGGTTAACTGTTGACGAGCCAGGCGCTTGATCAACATTTCTGCTTGATCAAACTGGTTTGCTTGAATCGCGGCTTTGGTTGCCATGATCAACCAGTCATTTTGTAAACTGCCTTCCGTGCTATCAGCTTGGATCATATAGTTCTGAACAGACTGAGTAGGCTCAAGTGTTACATCAACGCCATCAGGCTGTCTTGGACCTGAAGAACAGGCGGCGAGCGTAATTGCTAGTGCAACAGGAGTAAGTATGCGTGGTACACTGAGTCTCTTATGGTTAATCATTGCCGTGAGTTCTCTATAATTTTGTACAAAATTGTCTCTATATTAATCGTTGAAGTGATGGTAAACAAATGACAGATAAAAATAAGTTGCCGAATGAGGGGCCAACTCTCTATATCGTACCGACTCCAATCGGAAATTTAGCGGATATCACCCAACGTGCTATCGAAATTCTGTCGACTGTGGACATCATTGCCGCTGAGGATACTCGACATACGGGCAAATTACTGTCTCACTTCAATATTCAAACCAAAACTTTTGCTCTACATGACCACAATGAGCAGCAAAAAGCACAAGTTTTGGTAGAAAAGCTGCTTTCCGGTCAGTCTATCGCATTAGTTTCTGACGCTGGTACGCCACTTATCAGCGACCCAGGATACCATTTGGTGACAAAATGTCGTCAAGCGGGCGTTAGAGTTGTGCCTCTTCCAGGTGCCTGTGCGGTCATTACGGCGTTAAGTGCCTCTGGCTTGCCATCGGATCGCTTTAGCTTCGAAGGTTTTTTACCACCGAAAAGCAAAGGTCGTAAGGATAAATTCCTAGAGATTGCTTCGGTAGAGCGTACGTGTATTTTTTACGAGTCACCGCACCGTATTTTAGACTCTCTACAAGACATGTTAGACGTTCTTGGCCCAGATAGAGAAGTTGTGTTGGCAAGAGAGCTAACAAAAACCTTTGAAACCATTCAAGGCATGCCGTTAGGTGAGCTGATTGAATGGGTGAAAAGTGACGATAACCAACAGCGTGGTGAAATGGTATTGTTGGTACATGGCCATCGTGAAACAACAGACGACTCACTACCTGAAGATGCTTTACGCACGTTAGGGATTTTGACCAAAGAGCTGCCTTTGAAAAAAGCAGCTGCTTTGGTGGCAGAAATACATAACTTGAAGAAGAATGCGCTATATAAATGGGGCTTAGAAAACTTAGACTAAGTGCCGCTAGCGAGATAAATGGTCAATGAGGGCTGATGTTTAGGCATCGGCCTTTTTATTATCTATTTTTGGCACGTTGACTAAAAAGTCATCACTTAGTGCATTCATTTCATCATATCTGTGATCTAGCTAGACTCTGAAGTGAGAACTCTATACAATCCGCCCTCGGAGCTGACTGGGTAGTCGCTGCTTTGTTGATGTCCTTCGGGAGACTGACGTCGAAGTCCCTTTGGGAGACTGACGTTGACGTCCTTCGGGAGACTGACAAAGGGGAGGAAAGTCCGGGCTTCATAGAGCAAGGTGCCAGGTAACGCCTGGGGGGCGCAAGCCTACGACAAGTGCAGCAGAGAGAAGACCGCCGATGGCCCGTAAGGGTACAGGTAAGGGTGAAAGGGTGCGGTAAGAGCGCACCGGACGACTAGCAATAGTTCGTAGCAGGGTAAACTCCACCTGAAGCAAGACCAAATAGGCCTCCACATTGCGTTGCTCGCGTAAGGAGGCGGGTAGGTTGCTCGAGCCAGTGAGTGATTGCTGGCCTAGACGAATGGCTACCGCCGCGCAAGCGGAACAGAACCCGGCTTATGTGTCGGCTCCACCTATTCGAGACCCATCTCTACTTCGGTAGTGATGGGTTTTTTGCATTTAATTGACGCAAACTATGTCATTACCAATAAACTTGGCGTAAATCACGTCTAACTTTAGACTTGTGGTGGCGATGATGTAGGAAATCAGTACACTAAAGAATCGCTTCAAGATCATTCAACGAGAAAGCTATGACCGAAACCTTCCAACATATTTCCGTGTTATTAAATGAATCCATTGATGGCTTAGCTATCAAACCAGACGGCGTCTATATTGATGGAACATTTGGCCGTGGCGGTCACAGCCGGACAATTCTATCTAAACTCGGTGAAAATGGCCGACTGTACAGTATCGACCGTGACCCTCAAGCGATCGCTGAGGCAGGCAAAATCAATGACCCTCGCTTCACCATTATTCATGGTCCATTTTCTGGTATTGCTGAGTATGCTGAAGAGTATGGACTAGTTGGAAAAGTGGATGGTGTTCTGCTGGATTTAGGCGTTTCTTCTCCTCAGTTAGACGACGCAGAGCGTGGCTTTAGCTTTATGAAAGACGGTCCGCTAGATATGCGTATGGACCCGACATCAGGTGTTCCAGTATCTCAATGGTTGATGGAAGCAGACCTCGATGATATCACTTGGGTCATTCGCGAGTTTGGGGAAGATAAACATGCGCGCCGTATTGCAAAAGCGATTGTTGCCTACCGTGAAGACGAAGAAAATGAGCCAATGGTTCGCACTGGTCAGCTGGCAAAATTGATTTCAGATGCCGCACCGAAAAGTTTTAAAGAGAAAAAACACCCTGCGACTCGTGCTTTCCAGGCTTTTCGTATTTACATCAACAGTGAGTTAGAAGAAATTGATACGGCACTTAAAGGCGCGGCGAGCATTCTGGCTCCTGAAGGCCGTTTATCTGTGATTAGCTTCCACTCTCTGGAAGACCGTATGGTCAAACGTTTTATCCGTAAAGAGAGCAAAGGGCCTGAAGTGCCACACGGTATTCCAATGACGGAAGAGCAAATTCGTGCTCTTGGTAGTGCGAATATGAAAGCGGTGAGCAAAGCGATTAAGCCAAGCAAACAAGAAATTGAAATGAACCCTCGCTCGCGCAGCTCTGTGTTAAGAATTGCGGAAAAGCTTTAATTATTATGACGAAATCCACTCCTAATCTTGCTAAGTTGATTGCAACAGATCTCCTCACTGTTGGTCGCTGGCCATTACTGTTGTTGCTATTGATCGTGGCATCGGCAATGGGAGTGGTATTTGCTACCCACCATGCGCGTCAAGCGATCACCGAGAAAGACCATACGTTGGTTGAACGAGAACGATTAGATAGCGAATGGCGTAACTTAATGTTGGAAGAAACTGCCCTCGCGGAACACAGTCGTGTTCAAGACCTTGCCAAAAAAGAACTTGAAATGAAACGACCTGATGGCGATAAAGAAGTGGTTGTCACGCTCAAATGATTAGAAAAAAATCCAACACGAAACAAGCCAATAAGCGTAAACCTGTAGCAAAAGAGAAAGCGGCTACGGGGGATAAGAAAAACGATAACAAAGCAGTGAAAGTGGCGGTCGAAGAATCTTTCTTGATTCGTTGGCGCTTCCATCTATTACTGTTTTTTGTTTTTTGTGCATTTGCCCTTTTGGTGGCACGCGTAGCCTACATCCAAATCATTGAGCCAGATAACCTGATTAAACAAGGTGACCTACGTTCGGTTCGTGTTAAATCCATTCCTTCTGCTCGCGGTATTATTTCGGATCGAAATGGTGAACCGCTTGCTGTCAGTGTACCGGTTGAGGCTGTTTGGGCAGATCCTGCCACGATTTTTAAAGAAAACGCGTTAAGCCAGACCAAAAGTTGGCATGCATTAGCGGATGTTCTTGGTATTGACCGACAAGGGTTAATAGACAAAATTAAGCGCAATGAAAAACGTCGCTTTATCTACTTGCAGCGCCAGGTCAGTCCGGCCATGGCGAACTATATTCGTGAGCTAAAGCTGCCAGGTGTTGGCCTTAAGTCGGAATCTCGTCGTTATTATCCTGCAGGTGAGGTTAGTGCTCACTTAGTCGGTGTAACAGGCATTGACGGGCATGGCCTAGAAGGGGTGGAGCGTAGCTACGATGAGTGGCTCACTGGCGCGGCGGGTAAGAAAACTATTCGTAAAGATCGCTATGGTCGTGTTGTGGAAAACATTGCTTGGCAAGACAAGCAAGAAGGTAAATCACTTCAGTTAACCATCGATCAGCGCCTACAGGCGATTGCGTATCGTGCGATTAAGCAAGCCGTTGCGGACCACCGCGCTACTTCAGGTTCTGTTGTCATGTTGGATGTAAAAACGGGCGCCGTATTGGCCATGGTTAATGCTCCTTCTTACAACCCTAACAATCGTAGCGATTGGCAAAGCTATCAAATGCGAAACCGAGTGATCACGGACTCAATGGAGCCCGGTTCGACCATTAAGCCTTTCGTTATTTTAGCCGCCTTAGAAAATGGGATAGCCGATAAAGATACCATCGTAGATACCGGTAATGGTGTCCTACGCTTAGGTGGTAGTCGAGTCAGAGATGTCTCTCGCGTAGGCAAAGCGAGCTTGACCACGATCCTTAAAAAGTCGAGTAATATCGGTGTGACGAAGCTAGCAATGCAAATGCCGGTAGAGGCGCTTCTTGGGCTGTACAGTTCAGTGGGTTTTGGTGAGCTTTCTGGCCTAAACCTAGTTGGGGAAGTGACGGGTATTTTTCCTACACGAACTCGTTGGTCGCCAATTGAGCGCGCCACGATTGCGTTTGGTTACGGTCTATCAATTACACCAATCCAGCTAGCCCATGCTTATGCGACGCTTGGAAACCTTGGCAAATACGAGCCTATTCATATTATTGAAAGCAATGATCATGACATGTCACGTCAAGTGGTGAGTGCGAAGTATGCGCGTCAAGTATTAGACATGTTGGAAACCGTAACTCAAAAAGGGGGCTCGGCTCGCAGAGCGGCAGTTCCTGGTTATCGAGTGGGAGCGAAAACAGGTACATCACGTAAAGCTTCTGCTGGCGGGTATAGCGACGAGTACATCACCTACACGGCTGGGCTTGCTCCGGTTAGCGATCCGCGAATTGCTTTGGTGGTGATCGTAAACGAGCCTCAAGGTGATGACTACTATGGTGGTTCGGTAGCGTCTCCTGTCTTCTCTGAAATCATGAAAGGCGCGCTACAAATACTCAATGTTGCACCTGACGAAAACAAATTCCAACAGTAAGCCCTGTGGTTTACTGAGCAAACAAAATTAAGAAAACCTGAGCCAAAGCTCGGAGAACAAATATGACTAAAGCCATCAGTATGGACGTGCTGCTTTCCCCTTGGGTGGATTGCCCTAGCTTATCGTCCGTTCTTGTTTCTGAATTGGAGCTCGACAGCCGAAGAGTTCAACCTGGAACCACGTTTGTAGCAGTGATTGGCCATGTTGTGGATGGGCGTAAATTCATTGCCTCTGCAATTGAGCAAGGTGCAAATGCAGCCCTGGCGCAAGCCTGCGATGTCAAAACACATGGTACGGTGGAAATCATTGATGATGTTCCCGTCATTTACATCGATAGGTTGGACCAACGTTTATCCGCAATTGCTGGAAAGCTCTATGCTTACCCTAATATGGATTTGATTGGTGTCACCGGCACCAACGGCAAAACCACCATTACCCAGTTAATAGCGCAATGGCTAGAACTGCTTGACCATAAAGCGGCGGTAATGGGAACAACAGGAAATGGCTTCCTCAATAACTTGCAACAAGCTGCGAATACAACGGGGAATGCCGTTGAAATTCAGAAAACGCTCTCCTCTCTCGCAAATCAACAAGCCACATACACCGCGCTAGAAGTATCTTCTCATGGCCTGACGCAAGGTCGTGTCAAAGCATTATCATTTGCGGCGGGCGTGTTTACTAACTTAAGTCGTGACCACTTAGATTATCATGGCACGATGGAAGCGTATGCCAATGCAAAGCTTGGGTTGTTCACGCAACACCAATGTGAACGTGCCATTATCAATGTTGATGATGAAGTAGGTCATCAATGGGCGTCGCAGTTAAGTAATGCGATCGCTGTCTCGCTCAAGCCGAACACTGAATTTGAAAGCGCAATTTGGGCGACGGAAGTCAGTTACGCAGAGTCAGGGATTACTATTAAGTTCGATGGTAAATTTGGCTCAGGTGAATTGCACGCGCCTTTGATTGGTGAGTTTAATGCAACCAACTTAATGCTCGCTTTTGCGACCTTATTAAGCTTAGGTAAAGAGAAACAAGCGTTACTCGAAACTGCAGGTCAACTGCAACCTGTACTCGGCCGAATGGAGTTATTCCAAACTGAGGATCGTGCCAAAGTCGTGGTCGATTATGCCCACACTCCTGATGCTTTAGAAAAAGCGCTGCAAGCTTTACGAGTTCATTGTGAAGGCCAGCTGTGGGCTATTTTTGGCTGCGGTGGCGATCGCGATGCAGGTAAGCGCCCAATGATGGCGGAAATTGCAGAGCGACTAGGTGATAGAGTGGTGTTGACTGACGATAACCCACGCAGCGAAGATCCGGTTCAGATTGTGAAAGACATGTTAGCTGGGCTGTCAAAACCTGCTGAAGCGATTGTTCAGCATGACCGCTTCAAAGCACTGTCTTATGCCATTGAAAATGCTTCGCCAAACGACATTATCTTGTTAGCAGGGAAGGGCCATGAAGATTATCAGATTCGTAATGGCGAAACGATTCATTACTCCGACCGCGAGTCCGCAATGCAACTTTTAGGATTGACCTCATGATCAAAGTAACGTTATCTCAAATTGCAGACATCACTCGTGGTGAGCGATTCGGCGACGATCTACTTATCGACGCGGTTTCTACTGATACACGAACGATTGATCGTGGTGCTCTATTTGTGGCGTTAGTAGGGGAGCGCTTTGATGCGCATAACTTTTGCCAACAAGCGGTAGATGCAGGTGCCGGTGCTTTACTCGTAGAAAAACGCTTAGATGTGAATGTGCCGCAAATTGTGGTGTCGGATACCAAACTTGCATTGGGTGAGTTTGCTTCTTGGGTGCATCAAGCATGCCAAACACCTACCGTTGCTATCACCGGAAGTTGCGGTAAAACGACCGTAAAAGAAATGGTTGCGAGTATCCTGCAATTGAAAGGCAAAGTGTTATTCACGGCGGGTAACTTCAATAATGATATTGGTGTTCCGTTGACATTATTGCGCTCACAGCAGGATGATGATTATGCCGTGATTGAGCTTGGTGCTAACCATATCGGTGAAATTGCTTACACGACTCAGTTAGTAAAACCAGATATCGCGTTAGTGAACAATGTAGCCGCCGCTCACCTTGAAGGCTTTGGTTCTATCGATGGCGTGAAACAAGCCAAAGGTGAAATCTACCAAGGCCTTTCAGCTGGTGGTATTGCGATTGTTAACCTAGACAGCAATGGTGAAGCCAATTGGGATGAAGTGTTAGCAGATAAGAAAGTCATTACTTTTTCACAAAGTAATACTGATGCAGACTTCTTCGCTTCTAACATCGTATTGAACGCCGCAGGTGAAGCAAGCTTTGACTTACATATCGCAGCAAGCTCACAAGAAATTGAACTGTCTCTGGGTATTATAGGTCAACACAACGTTGCGAATGCGATCGCTGCTTCTATTATTGCGTTACAAATGGGCGCCACATTAGAAGAGGTTCGTGCTGGCCTTAAACATTTGAACAAAGTGAAAGGTCGCGTCGAGGTTGAAGCGCTGAGCGAAAAGATAAAATTGATTGACGACAGCTACAACGCGAGCGTGCCAGCCATGAAAGCGGCAGTTGATTTATTGGCCGCTTTCCCAGGTCAACGCTGGCTGATTTTAGGTAATATGGCGGAATTGGGCGAGGAAAGTCTTGCACTTCATCGTCAAGTCGGGGAACATGCTGCCCCACAAAAATTTGAACATGTTCTCACATATGGTGCAGACGCCAAGGTGATCAGTGATCTTTGCCAAGGCATTCATTTTGAGACGCACCAAGAGATGATTGAATACATCAAGCAGCATCTAGACCAAGCCGTTCCTGAAAACCATACGATATTGGTGAAAGGAGCGAACGGTGCACGTATGTTTGAAGTCGCTGCTGCTTTGAAGGAGTATTATTAATGATTATTTGGCTTGCCGAGCTGCTACAGCCATACCTGTCTTTTTTCCGATTGTTTGAATACTTGTCTTTTCGAGCAATCCTAAGCGTATTAACCGCTCTAGGTCTGTCATTATGGATGGGACCAATCATGATCAAGCGTTTGCAAATGCTGCAAATTGGTCAGGTAGTGCGTAACGAAGGTCCTGAATCTCACTTTAGTAAGCGTGGTACCCCAACAATGGGCGGTATCATGATCTTAGCGGCCATCTCAATCACGATTTTGCTATGGACAGACTTATCCAACCCTTACGTATGGGCGCTACTTACGGTCTTACTTGGCTACGGTGCGGTCGGATTTGTTGATGATTATCGTAAAGTGGTACGTAAAAATACCGATGGCTTGATTGCGCGTTGGAAGTACTTCTGGCAGTCGTTGATCGCGTTTGTCGTCGCTTTCGCATTGTATGCTTACGGTAAAGACACAGCAGCAACTCAGCTAGTGGTGCCATTCTTTAAAGACATCATGCCGCAGCTTGGTTTGATGTATATCATTCTGACTTACTTTGTCATTGTAGGTACAAGTAACGCGGTTAACCTGACTGATGGTCTAGACGGTTTGGCAATCATGCCAACGGTTCTTGTTGCAGCAGGCTTCGCGGTTATTGCATGGGCGACCGGTAACGTTAACTTCTCTGAATACCTTCATATACCATACTTACCACATGCTTCTGAGTTGGTTGTCGTATGTACAGCAATCGTCGGTGCAGGCCTTGGTTTCTTGTGGTTTAACACTTACCCAGCACAAGTGTTCATGGGTGATGTCGGCTCACTAGCGCTTGGCGGTGCATTGGGCACCATTGCTGTTCTAGTTCGTCAAGAGTTGGTGTTGGTGATCATGGGTGGCGTATTTGTGATGGAAACGCTATCAGTCATCCTACAGGTAGGTTCTTACAAATTACGTGGTCAGCGCATTTTCCGTATGGCACCAATTCACCACCACTACGAATTGAAAGGTTGGCCAGAACCTCGCGTAATCGTGCGCTTCTGGATTATTTCTATGGTTCTTGTTCTGATTGGTCTTGCGACATTGAAAGTGCGTTAATCGCACTTTCCAAGAATAAGATTTACAGTGTGATCAAATATGGAACGTTGGCAAAACATACATAGTGTTGTCGTCGTAGGGCTCGGTATTACCGGGCTCTCTGTCGTTAAACACCTAAGAAAAAATCAGCCACAACTTGTGGTCAAAGTCATTGATACTCGTGTAAACCCTCCAGGTGCAGAGCGCTTGCCGGAAAGTGTTCAACTGCATAGTGGTGGTTGGAATACAGACTGGCTTTCTGACGCGGATCTTATCGTGACCAACCCTGGTATTGCGCTAGCGACACCAGAGATCCAAGCCGTATTAGCAAAAGGTACGGCAGTAGTAGGTGATATCGAGTTATTCGCTTGGGCGGTGCAGAAACCGGTGATTGCGATTACGGGCTCAAACGGTAAGAGCACAGTAACCGACCTCACAGGTGTGATGGCTAAGGCTGCAGGTTTGGATGTTGGCGTTGGTGGTAACATCGGTGTGCCTGCACTGGATTTGTTAGAACAAGACGCAGACCTATATGTACTCGAACTCTCGAGCTTCCAGTTAGAAACGACGTCAAGCTTAAAGCTCAAAGCCGCTGCGTTTCTGAATCTTTCTGAAGATCATATGGATCGTTATCAAGGCATGTCTGACTATCGACAAGCTAAGTTGCGTATTTTTAACCATGCTGCTCTTGCAGTCGTGAACCGTGATGATCAAGAAACCTTCCCAGACGCAGAGATGCCATTGGTGACATTTGGCAGCGACAATCAGGACTTTGGTCTCGAGGTGGATGGCAACCGTACTTGGCTGCTCGATCACGGTCAACGAGTTGTCGCAAGTGATGAGCTTAAGTTGGTTGGTAAGCACAACTTATCTAACGCTCTGGTTGCTTTAGCGCTATTAAAAGCTGCGGACGTAAACTATCACAAAGCATTGAATGCACTTAAAAATTACACGGGACTGACACACCGATGCCAGGTGGTTGCGGATAATCAAGGCGTCAAATGGGTGAATGACTCTAAAGCAACTAATATTGCCAGCACTATGGCTGCGCTATCTGGTTTGGAATCGACAGGCAAGCTCTACTTACTCGTTGGTGGTGTTGGCAAAGGTGCTGACTTCTCGCCATTAAAACCGATCTTCGCGACGCTTAACTTGCAACTGTGTTGCTTTGGCGCTGATGGCGATGAATTTATGCCACTGCATGAATCTGCAATACGTTTCGACACTATGGAAGATGTGATTCAACAAGTATCTTCGCAGTTAAAACCAGGTGATATGGTGATGCTGTCTCCTGCATGTGCTAGCTTTGATCAATTCGACAACTTTATGGCAAGAGGTGATGCTTTCGCTGCTCTTGCTCAGAAATATGCATAATTAAAGGTTACACACTTCGTGGGTTTAGGTAACGTTAAACGCAGTATTGGCAATTGGCTCAAGCATCCAGCCCCAGAGGCGATGTTTGATCGTCAGTTAGTGTGGATTGCACTGGGTTTGATGTTGACTGGTTTGGTCATGGTAACCTCTGCATCATTTCCAATCAGCTCTCGATTAACGGAACAGCCGTTCCACTTTATGTTTCGTCATGCGACGTTTCTCGTGCTGGCGTTAGGGACCTCCGCTGTTATTTTGCAAGTGCCTTTGCAAGAGTGGTTTAAGAAGAGCCATTACTTACTTTGGGCTTCTTTCGCACTGTTGATCATCGTGCTCTTGGCGGGTAAGTCGGTTAATGGTGCGTCTCGTTGGATTCCCCTTGGGCTGTTTAACCTTCAGCCAGCGGAAGTCGCGAAGCTATCGCTGTTTATCTTCATGTCTGGTTACTTAGTTCGAAAGCAAGACGAAGTACGACAAACGTTCTTTGGTGGCTTTATGAAGCCTATCATGGTGTTTGCCTTCTTCGCAGTATTACTACTTGGTCAGCCAGACTTGGGGACGGTCGTCGTGATGCTGGTCACGCTGTTTGGCATGCTTTTTATCGCAGGTGCAAAACTAACCCAGTTTCTCGCCTTGATGGTGGCAGGTATCGGCGCTGTGGTAGGTTTGATTCTCGTCGAGCCATACCGTATGCGACGAGTAACCTCCTTCCTTGACCCGTGGGAAGACCCATTTGGCAGTGGCTATCAGTTGACTCAATCTTTGATGGCGTTTGGTCGTGGTGAATGGTTCGGTCAAGGTCTCGGTAATTCAATTCAAAAACTGGAATATCTACCGGAAGCGCATACCGACTTTGTGTTTGCCGTACTTGCTGAAGAGCTTGGTTTCGTAGGCGTAGTGCTGGTCTTAATGCTGATTTTTAGCTTGGTGCTAAAAGCGGTTTACATCGGCAAGCGTGCATTTGAAGAAGGCGAAATGTTCGGAGGTTATCTGGCTTTCGGAATTGGTATTTGGTTTGCGTTTCAAACCTTGGTTAATGTTGGAGCTGCCGCCGGTATTGTTCCAACAAAAGGTTTAACACTTCCACTCATCAGTTATGGTGGTTCTAGTCTAATAATTATGTCCGTCGCAGTGTCCATATTACTGCGTATCGATTACGAATGCCGCTTGAAACGCGAGCAACAACAATCAGAACAACAAGCTAATGAAACAAAATAAACGTTTGATGGTGATGGCTGGTGGTACTGGCGGTCACGTATTCCCAGGTTTGGCGGTAGCAAAACAGCTTCAAGAGCAAGGTTGGGAGATCCGTTGGTTAGGTACGGCGGATCGAATGGAAGCGGATTTGGTGCCAAAACATGGCATTGAAATCGACTTTATCAAAGTGAAAGGGTTACGAGGTCAAGGCGTTAAACGTCTTCTTGCAGCACCATTTCAAATTATCAATGCCATTATGCAGGCTCGTGCTCACATGAAACGCTGGCAGCCAGACGCAGTGCTTGGTATGGGCGGTTATGTTAGCGGCCCGGGCGGTATTGCCGCTTGGATGAGTGGCATTCCTGTTGTTCTGCATGAACAAAATGCAGTAGCAGGTTTAACGAACCAATGGTTATCGAAAATCGCTAAGAAGGTTTTTCAGGCTTTCCCAGGCGCTTTTCCAAATGCCGAAGTGGTTGGGAACCCAGTTCGTGAAGACGTGACTCAATTAGCAGCGCCAACTGAGCGCATGCAAGAGCGCCAAGGTCCAATTCGCATTTTGGTGATGGGTGGCAGCCAAGGCGCACGTATTCTTAACCAAACTCTGCCAGAAGTGATGTCGAAATTGGGCGAAGATTACTGTATTCGTCATCAAGCGGGCAAAGGTGCCGCCGAAGAAGTGAATGCAGCATACCAAGCTAATGGTGTGGTAAATACAGAAGTAATGGAATTCATTGATGACGTTGCAGAAGCTTACGCATGGGCTGACCTTTTAGTTTGTCGCTCTGGAGCGTTAACCGTTTCTGAAGTCTCGGCGGCAGGTGTAGGCGCTATTTTTGTTCCATTCATGCACAAAGACCGCCAGCAAGCACTTAATGCAGACCACTTGGTGGATTGCGGCGCGGCGAAAATGATTGAACAACCAGATTTAACCGTTGAGTCTCTGACTCAGCAGATCCAACAATTGGATCGCCAAGCTTTACTTACAATGGCTGAGCAAGCGCGTGGCGCTGCAAAATTGAATGCTGACCGAGTTGTCGCACAAGCCATTGTCGCTTTGACCGAAAAGCGTTAACCGAATTATTGAGAATAGAATTGATGACAATCCAACATACACAAGACTTAGCTCAGATTCGCGCAATGGTGCCAGAGATGCGCCGCGTGAAATCCATCCACTTCATCGGTATTGGTGGTGCGGGCATGAGCGGCATTGCAGAAGTGCTGTTGAACGAAGGCTACCAAATCACAGGTTCTGATCTATCAGAGAACGCTGTGACAGAGCGTTTGGTATCAAAAGGTGCGACGGTATTTATCGGTCATCAAGCCAGTAATGTAGAAAAAGCCAGTGTGGTTGTTGTATCAACGGCGATCAACGAAGAAAACCCAGAAGTGATGGCGGCACGTGAATTACGCATCCCTATTGTACGCCGCGCAGAGATGTTGGCTGAATTGATGCGATTCCGTCACGGTATTGCCGTTGCGGGTACACACGGTAAAACCACGACGACCGCTCTTGTTACTCAAATCTATTCTGAAGCCGGTCTTGATCCAACGTTTGTGAATGGCGGTTTGGTGAAAAGCGCAGGTACAAATGCGCGTCTAGGCTCGAGTCGTATTCTAATTGCAGAGGCAGATGAAAGTGACGCGTCATTCCTGCACTTGCAACCAATGGTGAGCATTGTTACCAATATCGAAGCCGATCATATGGATACCTATGGTGGTGACTTTGAAACCTTAAAGCAAACCTTCATCGACTTCCTTCATAATCTACCGTTTTACGGCCAAGCAATTGTTTGCATTGACGATCCTGTGGTTCGAGAGTTAATCCCACGTATTAGTCGTCAAGTGATAACTTACGGTTTTTCTGAAGATGCCGACGTACGTATTGAAGATTATCGTCAAGAGGGGCAGCAAGGCAAATTTACGGTAGTACGTAAAGGGCGAGCTAACTTAGATATCACGCTGAATATTCCAGGTCGTCACAATGCATTGAATGCGTCTGCTGCGATTGCGGTTGCTACTGAAGATGACATTGAAGACGATGCGATCCTAAAGGCAATGGCTGGTACGCAAGGTACGGGAAGACGTTTTGATCACCTTGGCGAGTTTGATACTGGCAACGGCCATGCAATGCTTGTTGATGATTACGGCCATCATCCCACAGAAGTGGATGTAACCATTAATGCAGCACGCAGTGGTTGGCAAGACAAGCGTTTGGTGATGATTTTCCAACCGCACCGTTATAGCCGTACTCGTGATTTATACGATGATTTCGCGAATGTGCTTGAACAGGTAGATGTATTGATCATGCTGGATGTTTACGCAGCGGGTGAAAAGCCGATTGCAGGGGCTGATGGGCGCGCTTTATGTCGCACAATTCGCAGCCGAGGCAAGGTAGATCCGATTTTTGTTCCAGAAATCGAGCAATTACCTTCAGTTTTAGCTAACGTTATACAAGACGGCGACCTAATCTTAACGCAAGGTGCGGGTGATATTGGTAAAGTGGCGAAACAGCTGGCAGGTCTTAAATTGAATATAAACAAGATGCTTGGCTGACACATATTGTTGACGCGAAGGACAGATAAAGACTCAGATCTCGATTTTGCGTCAATATCATTGTGATTTATTGCTATCAGTGTTTGATAGTTTACAAGAGCTCAGTATAATCCCAAGGTTAAAGTCAAGACTTTTACCTCTGCGTAATTATATGGGTAAAAAGTACACGACAAAAGTCAGGAAACGAAGACGTTGTTGAATATTGCACTGAATGACGAGCGACCAAACACGGGTAACAACCGTGGTCGCCAAGAAAAAATCTTGGGTGCGTTATTTTTCGTTGTGGTTGTGACTTTAATTAGTTCTGTTTTGTACGCGGCGATCAGTTGGATGTGGGATGACCAAAGGTTACCTCTCTCCAAAATAGTACTTCAGGGGAAACTGGAGTATGTCCAAGCTGACGATGTGCAGGCTGCATTTAGTCGAATTGATCACATCGGTACATTTATGTCTCAGGATATTGATGTATTACAGCAAAGTGTCGAAGCTCTGCCATGGGTAGCGCATGCCGCAATCCGAAAGCAGTGGCCGGATACAGTAAAAGTTTTTTTGACGGAGCATCAACCAGAAGCCATTTGGAATGGCAACGAACTGTTAGATAAAAACGGGTTCGTTTTTGATGGAGATGTTGCTCTGTTGCAAGAAGAAAAAGTGAAGCTGTACGGACCCAAAGATAGCGGACCGGAAGTCTTACAGACTTACCGTGATTTGAGTCCTAAGTTTCAGCAATTGGGTTTAGCGATATCGTCTCTGGTATTAAACGAGCGACGAGCTTGGCAAATCATCCTTGATAACGGTATTCGATTAGAGCTCGGTAAAGAGTCTCTTCTTGAGCGTATAGAGCGCTTTTTTAAGCTCTATAACAAGCTTGGCAGTGACACGCAAAGAATCAGTTATATCGATCTTAGGTACGATACAGGAGCCGCAGTTGGTTGGTTTCCTGAACAAGAGTTAGAAGAGAGTACAGATGACTAAGGCCGCTGATGACAACATTATTGTTGGTCTTGATATAGGCACTGCAACCGTATCGGCTCTAGTGGGTGAGGTTTTACCAGACGGTCAAATTAATATTATTGGCGCAGGTAGTAGCCCCTCACGCGGCATGGATAAAGGTGGCGTGAATGATTTGGAGTCGGTTGTAAAATCAGTACAACGTGCAATTGATCAAGCTGAATTAATGGCAGAGTGCCAGATCAGCCGAGTCTTCATTTCGTTGTCTGGTAAGCATATCGCAAGCCGAATTGAAAAAGGTATGGGCACGATTTCTGATGAAGAGGTGTCTCAAGAAGACATGGATCGCGCTATCCATACCGCAAAATCGATTAAAATCGGTGATGAACAGCGAATTCTTCATGTGATCCCGCAAGAGTTCACCATTGATTACCAAGAAGGAATCAAAAATCCGCTTGGTTTATCTGGGGTAAGAATGGAAGTGAGTGTCCACCTTATCTCATGCCATAATGACATGGCACGCAACATTATTAAGGCGGTAGAACGCTGCGGCCTTAAAGTAGAACAACTCGTATTTTCTGGGCTTGCTGCTAGTAATGCAGTAATCACCGAGGATGAAAGAGAGCTTGGAGTTTGTGTGGTTGATATTGGCGCCGGCACGATGGATGTGGCCATCTGGACTGGCGGTGCGTTACGTCACACAGAAGTATTTTCGTACGCAGGAAATGCTGTAACCAGTGATATTGCTTTTGCTTTTGGCACGCCAGTGAGCGATGCTGAAGAAATAAAAGTCAAATATGGCTGTGCTTTGAGTGAACTGGTCAGTAAGGATGACACGGTTAATGTACCAAGCGTAGGTGGACGACCATCACGTAGCCTGCAACGTCAAACGTTGTCAGAAGTGATTGAGCCACGCTACTCTGAGCTTATGGGACTGGTTAACCAAACTATCGACTCTGTACAAGCAAAATTGCGCGAAGAGGGTATCAAGCACCATCTGGCTGCGGGAGTTGTACTCACCGGCGGTGCTGCGCAAATGGACGGAGTGGTAGAATGTGCGGAACGCGTATTCCGCAATCAAGTAAGGGTCGGCAAACCGCTCGAAGTCAGCGGATTAACTGACTATGTAAAAGAGCCGTACCATTCTACGGCAGTTGGATTACTTCATTACGCAAGAGACATGCAGTCTAGCGACGATAGCGATTATAATGAACCTAAACGCTCATCTGTAACTGGCTTTTTCGATAAATTGCGTAACTGGATACAAAAAGAGTTTTAACCTGAGTTGCAGGATAAACGGAGACAACACATGTTTGAACCGATGATGGAAATGTCTGACGATGCAGTAATCAAGGTCGTTGGGGTTGGTGGCGGCGGTGGTAACGCCGTTGAACACATGGTGCGTGAATCCATCGAAGGTGTGGAATTCATCAGCGTCAACACTGATGCGCAAGCACTTCGTAAGACAAGCGTTGGCAATGTTATTCAGATCGGTGGTGATATCACTAAAGGTCTGGGTGCAGGTGCTAATCCACAGGTTGGCCGTGACGCAGCTCTCGAAGACAGAGATCGAATTAAAGATTCCCTGACTGGCGCCGATATGGTGTTTATCGCAGCTGGTATGGGTGGTGGTACCGGTACTGGTGCAGCGCCTGTTATTGCTGAAGTGGCTAAAGAGCTTGGCATTCTAACAGTAGCGGTAGTAACTAAACCGTTTAGTTTTGAAGGTAAAAAGCGTTTGGCATTTGCTGAGCAAGGTATCGATGAGCTATCTAAGCATGTTGACTCTTTGATCACGATTCCAAACGAAAAGCTACTTAAAGTACTTGGTCGTGGTGTAACACTACTAGAAGCTTTTGCAAGCGCTAACGATGTTCTTAAGAATGCCGTTCAAGGTATTGCTGAGCTAATTACTCGCCCTGGCATGATCAACGTCGACTTTGCGGACGTAAGAACTGTAATGTCCGAAATGGGTCACGCAATGATGGGTAGCGGCATCGCCAAAGGTGAAGACCGTGCTGAAGAAGCGGCTGAAATGGCAATTTCTAGCCCACTTCTGGAAGACATCGATCTAGCGGGCGCTCGTGGTGTTCTTGTCAATATTACTGCTGGTCTGGATATGCGTCTTGACGAGTTTGAGACGGTTGGTAATACAGTGAAGGCATTCGCTTCTGACAATGCGACTGTTGTTATCGGTACTTCTCTAGACCCTGATATGACTGACGAAATCCGCGTAACAGTTGTAGCGACAGGTATTGGTAATGAGAAAAAGCCAGATATCACGCTAGTTGCGGGTGGTAAAGCGAAAGTGGCACCGACGCCGCAAGCTCAACCACAGCAACAAGCAGCGGCAACGCAAGCTGAAGAAAAACCGGCACAGACCTTGCAAAATAATCAAGTGCAAGAGAAGCCACAGGTAACTCCTCAGCCGACAAACACTGCTCCTTCTTCTCCAGCTTCGTCGAGCCAAAGTTCTGCGGCTCCAAAGCAAGAAAAGGAAAGTGGTTATTTAGATATACCGGCATTTTTGCGTCGTCAGGCTGATTAATCTTTAACCCATAAATTTGACATGGCTCAAAATTATGGTAGCATTCACGGTCGACGTTACAGACGGCCGTGTTTTGTAGCAAATTTTTGAGAGGCAAGCAGATGATCAGACAACGTACTCTGAAAGAAATAGTGAAAACAACTGGTGTGGGTCTCCACTCTGGTCGTAAAGTCACACTTACTCTGCGCCCGGCTGCTGCAAATACAGGTATCATTTACCGTCGTACAGATGTAAATCCACCTGTAGATTTTCCAGCTGATCCAGCTTCGGTTCGTGACACCATGCTTTGTACTGCATTGGTAAACGATGAAGGTGTGCGTATTTCAACTGTTGAGCACTTGAATGCGGCACTTGCTGGTATGGGCATCGATAACATTGTTGTCGAAGTAGACGCACCTGAAATTCCGATCATGGATGGTAGTGCAAGCCCATTTGTATACTTGCTACAACAAGCAGGTATCGAAACGCAAAATGCGCCAAAACGCTTCATCCGTATCAAAAAGCCAGTTCGTTTTGAAGATGGTGATAAATGGGCAGAATTTGTACCATTTAACGGCTTCCGTATGGACTTCGAAATTGAGTTTAATCACCCAGCGATTGAATCAGACGAGCAACGTTTGCTGTTTGATTTCTCGTCAAAAGGCTTTGTTCGTGAGATTTCTCGAGCACGTACGTTTGGCTTTATGCGTGATATCGAATATCTACAATCTCAAAACCTAGTTTTGGGTGGTAGTTTTGACAATGCTATCGTTTTGGATGATTACCGTATTCTTAATGAAGAAGGTCTACGCTTTGAAAATGAGTTTGTGACTCACAAAGTGTTGGATGCGATTGGTGACCTTTACATGTGTGGCCACCCAATCATTGGTGAATTCCGTGCCTTTAAATCTGGCCACGGTTTAAATAACCAACTGTTACGTGCTGTTCTTGCAGATCAGGAAGCGTGGGAGTGGACTACATTCGAAGAAGAAGTCGGCTCACCAGTAGCATTCGCAGAACCAAATATGGTGCTTGCGTAAATACTTGGCATTAGAATTAATAAAAAACCAGGCTTATGCCTGGTTTTTTGCTATTTGGCTTTAATCTTCGACTTATCAATAACATTCAAGCTTTCAGCATATTGAAATAACGTTCACTTACGATCTTCCTTTTCTGCCATATCGGCTAATCGTTTTAAACGCTCTTGAATTTTAGGTGGCGCCATGTCGGCAATCGTCATTAATGACTTTGCTGCAGATTCTGTTAGTGGTGGACGCTTAGGTCTGTCGTCTTGTTGAAAGCGGTTTCTATATAGTGAAGGATTGATCCTCACTTCAACGCTCATCAGCTTGGCAAAGCCTTGAGTACGAAGTTTATTTAGGATCATGAGGCGATCGTAATCGATCTTCATTTTGATTGCGGCACTAGAGACATCGATCAATAGATGGCCGTTACGAACATTCGCTACTCGGCAATGATCGGCCGTCCCCATGGGTAAGACCTCTTGCAAAGCTTGGTTAAGCTGTAAGATTTCTCCAGCATGTTCTTGAATCTGCTTGAACTGTGACTCAGCAATAACATCTTCAGTCGAGGTTGGACGGTGATCACGCATAGGTAAAATCTAATTTTGTTGAGATATAGCTATTCTAGAGCAGCTTTCTATCAAGGTATAGTTTACATTAACGTCTTTAGCTTCAGTTTTACAATGTAGCAAGGTAAAAAGCAAAGTTTGCTCTGGATGGATTACACATATTGCGGTATGCAATATCGGCTAATCAGTCACCACTTTAAGTAAAAACTTCAGAGTGCTTCAAACAAATACGTCTATTTATGGTTGTATCGATTAAAAATCCTTACACTAAGCCACATTGTTTCAAAACTTAGCCTTGAAATATGGATGTTTGAACTCAATATCTTTGATAAATGATTTATCTCAGTATTCTTAGTTCCAAACTGGCAGAGACTGAAGGCATTATGAGTAGATCGGGAACGGTCTGAATAAAGAGAGATTCACGAAAAATGATAACTAAGCTACTGACAAAAGTGATTGGCAGTCGCAACGACCGAACACTGCGCCGCCTTAGAAAAATTGTAAAAGAAATTAATAACTATGAGCCAACATTCGAGGCTCTAAGTGATGAAGAGTTAAAAGCAAAGACGGTTGAATTCCGTGAGCGCCTAGAGAAGGGTGAAACTCTTGATAAACTACTTCCAGAAGCTTTTGCTACGGTTCGTGAAGCATCTAAGCGTGTCTACGGTATGCGCCACTTCGACGTCCAGCTTATCGGCGGTATGGTTCTAAATGCGGGTCAAATCGCGGAAATGCGTACGGGTGAAGGTAAAACGCTGACGGCAACGCTTCCTGCTTACCTAAATGCCCTAGCTGGTAAAGGCGTTCATATTGTAACAGTGAACGATTATCTAGCTAAACGTGATGCAGAGACAAACCGCCCTCTATTTGAATTTTTAGGTATGACTGTTGGCGTAAACGTGCCAAACATGCCTCCTCAAGAGAAAAAAGAAGCGTACCAAGCTGACATCTTGTACGGAACGAACAATGAATTTGGTTTTGACTACCTTCGTGACAATATGGCTTTCCGTAGCGAAGATCGCGTACAACGTGAACGCTTCTTTGCAGTTGTCGATGAGGTGGACTCAATCCTAATTGATGAAGCTCGTACCCCTTTAATCATTTCTGGTCCTGCTGAAGATAGCTCTGAGCTATACACCCGAATCAACCTTTTGATCCCGCATCTTAAAAAGCAAGACAAAGAAGACTCTGAGGAATATCGTGGTGATGGTCACTACACTGTTGATGAGAAATCAAAGCAAGTATACCTCACAGAAACGGGCCAAGAGTACGTTGAAGAACTGTTGGTGAAAAATGGTCTTATGGAAGAGGGTGACACACTTTACTCTCCGACTAACATCAGCATGTTACATCACGTGAATGCCGCTTTGCGTGCTCATGTGTTGTTTGAGCGCAACGTTGATTACATCGTTACTGACGAAGGTGAAGTAGTAATTGTTGATGAACATACTGGTCGTACAATGCCAGGTCGTCGTTGGTCTGAAGGTCTTCACCAAGCAGTAGAAGCGAAAGAAGGCGTTAAGATTCAAAACGAAAACCAAACTTTGGCTTCGATTACCTTCCAGAACTACTTCCGCTTATACGAAAAACTGTCTGGTATGACAGGTACTGCGGATACTGAAGCGTTTGAGTTCCAATCTATTTATGGCTTGGAAACGGTGGTTATCCCAACCAACAAACCTATGATTCGTAACGATATGCCGGATGTGGTGTACCGCACCGAAGCTGAGAAGTTTGCTGCAATCATTGAAGATATCAAAGAGCGCGTTGCGAAAGGTCAGCCAACATTGGTTGGTACCGTATCGATTGAAAAATCAGAACTTCTTTCTAACGCATTGAAGAAGGCTAAGATCAAACACAACGTACTGAATGCAAAATTCCATGAAAAGGAAGCGGAAATTGTTGCTGAAGCGGGTATGCCTGGTGCGGTAACTATCGCGACCAACATGGCCGGTCGTGGTACGGACATTGTGCTTGGCGGTAGTTGGCAATCAAAAGTGGAAGCTTTGGAGAACCCAACTCAAGAACAAATCGATGCGATTAAAGCAGAGTGGAAAGTGGTACATGATCAAGTACTAGATGCTGGTGGTCTACACATCATTGGTACTGAGCGCCACGAATCTCGCCGTATTGATAACCAGCTACGTGGTCGTTCTGGTCGTCAAGGTGATGCGGGTTCATCGCGCTTCTACCTATCTATGGAAGACTCTTTGTTACGTATTTTCACTTCTGATCGTATGGCGAGCCTTATTCAAAGTGGTATGGAAGAAGGTGAAGCTATTGAATCGAAAATGCTTTCTCGCTCAATTGAAAAAGCACAGCGCAAAGTGGAAGGTCGTAACTTTGATATCCGTAAGCAGCTACTAGAATACGATGATGTGGCGAACGATCAGCGTAAGGTTGTCTACGAGCTGCGCGACGAATTGATGAACGTTGAAGACATCAGCGGTATGATCGAGCAAAACCGTGAAGATGTGCTAACAGCGGTTATTGATGAGTACATCCCGCCACAATCACTAGAAGATATGTGGGACGTTGAAGGTCTGCAAGAGCGCTTGAAAGCAGACTTCGATCTTGATGCGCCAGTGAAGCAATGGCTTGAAGAAGACGATAAGCTTTACGAAGAGGCGCTACGCGAGAAGATCATCAATCTAGCCGTTGAAGTGTACAAAGAGAAAGAGGAAGTGGTGGGTGCGCAAGTGCTTCGTAACTTCGAGAAATCGGTTATGCTTCAAACTCTGGATACGCTTTGGAAAGAGCACTTGGCAGCAATGGATCACTTGCGTCAGGGTATTCACTTACGCGGCTATGCGCAGAAGAACCCGAAACAGGAATACAAGCGTGAATCGTTTGAACTGTTTGAAGGTCTACTAGAAGCGCTGAAAACTGATGTGATTACTGTTCTATCTCGCGTTCGAGTTCAGCAACAAGAAGAAGTTGAACGTATGGAAGAGCAACGTCGTGCGCAAGCTGAAGAGGCCGCTCGTCGTGCTCAAGCGCAACACGCAGCAGCACAAAACCCTCTTTCTGAAGGTGAAGAATCTGAAGAAGGTTCAAGTCAGCCAATGGTACGTGATGAACGTAAAGTAGGTCGCAATGAGCCTTGCCCTTGTGGTAGTGGTAAGAAGTATAAACAGTGCCACGGCAAAATCGACTAACGTATTAGTCAGATAATTTTTTAAAGAGTCGCCTAGGCGGCTCTTTTTTTAAGCAAATTCTGTGGCTGTCGAATTTCATAAGTTTTGATAGCATCGGATAGTTTTAGAGATGCAAAGACCGTTGAAGCGTAACGGCTTGAGAGTTAGGAACCCCTATGAAAAGAATTCACATAGTCGCGGCTATTATTTTTAACCAAGACAAATCAAAAATTTTTATTACAAAGCGTCCAGACGACAAGCATAAAGGCGGGTTTTGGGAGTTTCCCGGCGGGAAAGTCGAGTCAGGAGAAAGTATTGAACATGCTCTAGCAAGAGAACTTGAAGAAGAAGTAGGAATTGAAGTTACTGAGCAAGCCCTTTTCGAGCATTTGGAATATGACTATCCAGACAAATCACTTAAGTTTGATTTTATTACGGTATCTAAGTTCAGTAATGAGCCTTACGGCCGAGAAGGTCAAGAAGGTCGCTGGGTTGAGATAAGAGAATTGGGTAACTATGCCTTTCCTGAAGCGAACGTGCCTATCTTGGAGCGTGTCGTAAAAGAGTTCGCTTAAGCCTGATGAACTTGCTTGTGGTAACCACGGTATGTTGTTAGTTTAAACAGATTAAGCGAAACGAGAGAACGAGAGCAAACCTCGTTATCCAGAGAAGGAGAGAAAGCGCAATGGTTCGTATTGCAATCGCAGGAGCAGCAGGCCGAATGGGCCGTAATTTGGTTAAAGCTTCACACCTTAATCCAGAGGCGACAGTGAGCGCGGGATCAGAACGACCTGAGTCCTCACTTGTCGGTGTCGATATCGGTGAACTTTGTGGTGAAGGCAAATTCGATGTGTTCTTAACGGATGATCTTGCTAAAGACGTCGATAATTTTGATGTAATCATCGATTTTACTGCCCCAGTAAGTACGTTGGCGAATCTTGAACTGTGTAAGAAGCATGGAAAGAGTATTGTGATTGGGACGACTGGTTTCAGTGATGCAGAGCGTGAACTGATTGACGAAGCCGCTAAGCAAGTGCCTGTTGTCATGGCTCCTAACTACTCTGTTGGTGTGAACCTAGTATTTAAGCTTCTTGAGAAAGCAGCCAAAGTGATGGGCGACTACTGTGATGTTGAGATTGTCGAAGCACATCATCGTCATAAAGTTGATGCTCCTTCTGGTACTGCTATCGGGATGGGCGAAGCCATTGCTGGTGCGATGGGCAACAAGCTGAATGATGTAGCTGTCTATGCGCGAGAAGGTATCACAGGTGAACGTACTAAAGATGAGATCGGCTTTGCTACAATTCGCGCTGGCGATATTGTCGGTGAGCACACAGCCATGTTTGCTGATATCGGGGAACGAGTGGAGATAACGCACAAAGCGACCGATCGTATGACGTTTGCTAATGGCGCCGTCAAGGCCGCTGTTTGGTTGAGTGCCAAACCAGCGGGCTTTTATACCATGACAGATGTTTTGGGATTGAATGAACTCTAAATACATAATTATTCGCCGGCGGTAGCCGGCTTTTTTATATCTATAGAATTATTTGTAAATGAAATGATTCTAACAGAAAGTATTTTGGTGCTTGCTTTTGTTGTTGTTTTGGTTGTTTTGTTGGCATTTTGGGTTTTGATGTCCAAAAACTAATGTCTTTTTTGTTGGGTGAACGTTTGCGTGAAAAACTCATACTTTTTTGTGATCTCTAAAAAGTTCAAATTTGTAAAATTCATTAAACCTCTATGCCTCTCTATGTAATAGCATGTAAAAGTTATCTTTTTGGGCCTTACTGATTCAAAATGACCTTACTCGCTAGAAATTAATCATTTATTTTTGATTGTAGGTTGACAGGTTTCGAGTCCAACTTTAGAATACCGCCAATTTGTCTGAAATACCTATTTATGTAGATTTTATAGGTAAAGGAAGGCATGTTTGCAGTTTGATTTATTTTTTTTGCATTTTTATTCTGGAGGTTGTCTTGGGTAAATTAGCACTGTTGGTCCTAGAAGATGGGACAGTGTTCCGCGGAGTGTCCATAGGGGCAGATGGTCTTTCCGTTGGTGAAGTCGTTTTTAATACCTCGATGACGGGGTATCAAGAAATCCTCACTGATCCTTCCTATTCTCAGCAAATCGTCACTCTCACTTATCCTCATATTGGCAATACCGGAACCACTTCCGAAGATGAAGAATCCTCTTCCATTCATGCACAAGGCCTTGTGATTCGCGATCTTCCTCTAATCGCTTCTAACTTCCGTAACGAACAATCCCTCTCTGATTATCTTAAGTCTCAAAATATCGTTGGCATCGCTGATATCGATACTCGTAAGCTCACTCGTATCCTGCGTGAAAAAGGTGCTCAAAACGGCTGTATTGTTGCGGGCAACAACCTAGACGAAGCTTTGGCACTAGCGAAAGCAAAAGAATTCCCAGGCTTAAAAGGAATGGACCTTGCGAAAGAAGTTACAACAAAAGAAGCGTATCAATGGAAGCAAGGTTCGTGGACGCTTGAAGGTGGACTTCCAGAGGCGAAAGATGACAGCGAGCTGCCATACCACGTTGTCGCTTACGACTTTGGCGCAAAACGCAACATCTTACGAATGTTGGTTGACCGCGGCTGCCGCTTAACGGTTGTACCTGCAGAAACGTCAGCGGAAGAAGTTCTGGCACTAAATCCAGATGGCGTATTCTTATCGAACGGCCCTGGTGACCCAGAACCATGTACTTACGCGATTGAAGCAACCAAAGTGTTCCTAGAAAAAGGCCTGCCAATTTTTGGTATTTGTCTAGGTCACCAAATTCTGGCGCTAGCATCAGGTGCGCAAACGGTGAAAATGAAGTTTGGTCACCACGGTGCAAACCACCCAGTAAAAGATTTAGAGCGTAACGTTGTGATGATCACTTCGCAAAACCACGGCTTTGCGGCAGATGAAGCAACATTACCGGAAAACTTACGTGCTACTCACGTATCGCTATTTGATGGCTCTTTGCAAGGTATCCACCGCACAGACAAGCCAGCATTTAGCTTCCAAGGTCACCCAGAAGCGAGCCCTGGTCCACATGACGCGGCACCGCTATTTGACCACTTTATCGAACTAATCAAAAAACACAGCGCTTAATTCGGAGTAGTAGATAATGCCAAAACGTACTGACATTCAAAGTATTCTAATTCTTGGTGCTGGTCCGATTGTTATCGGTCAGGCATGTGAGTTTGACTACTCTGGCGCACAAGCGTGTAAAGCTCTTCGTGAAGAAGGCTACCGAGTTATCCTGGTTAACTCTAACCCAGCAACGATTATGACTGACCCAGAGATGGCAGATGCGACTTACATCGAGCCGATTCAGTGGGAAGTTGTACGAAAGATCATCGAGAAAGAACGTCCTGATGCAGTTCTGCCAACTATGGGTGGTCAGACAGCACTTAACTGTGCGTTAGATTTAGAGAAGCACGGCGTTCTCGCAGAGTTCGGCGTAGAGATGATTGGTGCAACGGCTGATGCAATCGACAAAGCGGAAGACCGTTCTCGTTTTGATAAAGCGATGAAGTCTATCGGCCTTGAGTGTCCTCGCGCAGATACAGCGAAGAGCATGGAAGAAGCTTACAAAGTTTTAGATATGGTTGGCTTCCCTTGTATCATTCGTCCATCGTTCACCATGGGTGGCACTGGTGGTGGTATCGCGTACAACAAAGAAGAGTTCGAAGAAATCTGTCGTCGCGGTCTGGACTTATCTCCGACCAACGAACTTCTTATCGATGAGTCACTAATCGGTTGGAAAGAGTACGAAATGGAAGTCGTTCGTGACAAAGCGGACAACTGTATCATCGTATGTTCAATCGAGAACTTTGACCCAATGGGCATCCATACGGGCGACTCAATCACGGTTGCTCCAGCACAAACACTGACTGACAAAGAATACCAGCTTATGCGTAATGCATCGCTAGCTGTTCTGCGTGAAATCGGTGTTGAAACAGGTGGTTCAAACGTACAGTTTGGTATCAACCCAAAAGATGGTCGTATGGTCATCATCGAGATGAACCCGCGTGTATCTCGCTCTTCTGCGCTAGCATCAAAAGCAACAGGCTTCCCAATTGCGAAAATTGCCGCGAAACTGGCTGTTGGCTTTACGCTAGACGAACTACAAAACGACATCACAGGTGGTGCAACACCCGCGTCATTTGAACCAACTATCGACTACGTCGTAACTAAGATCCCTCGCTTTAACTTCGAGAAATTTGCTGGTGCAAACGATCGTCTGACAACTCAGATGAAATCGGTTGGTGAGGTAATGGCGATTGGTCGTAACCAACAAGAATCTCTTCATAAAGCACTGCGTGGCCTAGAAGTTGGCGCAACTGGTTTTGATGAGATGGTCGATCTGGAAGCGCCAGATGCACTGACTAAGATTCGTCACGAACTTAAAGAAGCAGGTGCAGAGCGTATCTGGTACATCGCCGATGCATTCCGAGCGGGTATGTCAGTCGACGGTGTGTTCAACTTGACTCAAATCGACCGCTGGTTCCTGGTTCAAATCGAAGAAATTGTAAAACTCGAAGAACAAGTCAAGGCGGGCGGCTACGCAGGTTTGACCAAAGAAGTGCTTCGTCAGATGAAACGCAAAGGCTTCTCTGATGCTCGCTTGTCTAAATTGCTTGGTGTCGCTGAAAGTGAAATTCGCCGTGCTCGTGAGCAGTTTGATATTCATCCGGTTTACAAACGTGTGGATACATGTGCAGCAGAGTTTTCTTCTGACACGGCTTACATGTACTCATCTTACGATGAAGAATGTGAAGCAAACCCAACAGACAAAGATAAGATCATGGTTCTTGGTGGCGGTCCAAACCGTATCGGCCAAGGTATTGAATTCGATTACTGTTGTGTCCATGCATCACTTGCGCTGCGTGAAGACGGTTACGAAACCATTATGGTTAACTGTAACCCAGAAACGGTATCTACTGACTACGATACGTCTGATCGTCTGTACTTCGAGCCAGTAACTCTGGAAGATGTACTGTCTATCGCTCGCGTTGAAAAACCAAAAGGTGTGATTGTTCAGTACGGTGGTCAAACGCCACTTAAACTGGCTCGTGCTCTAGAAGCGGCTGGTGTGCCAATCATTGGTACTAGCCCAGATGCTATCGACCGTGCGGAAGACCGTGAACGCTTCCAAGCCGCTGTTGACCGTTTAGGTCTACTTCAGCCAGAAAACGCGACAGTAACAACGATGGAGCAAGCGGTTGAGAAATCGAAAGAAATTGGCTTCCCATTAGTTGTTCGTCCATCTTATGTACTCGGTGGTCGTGCGATGGAAATCGTGTACGACGAGCAAGACCTGCGTCGCTACTTCAACGAAGCAGTAAGCGTATCGAACGAGTCTCCAGTTCTGCTAGACCGTTTCTTGGATGATGCAACCGAAGTTGATATTGATGCTATCTGTGACGGTGAACGCGTCGTTATCGGCGGTATCATGGAGCACATCGAACAAGCGGGTGTTCACTCTGGTGACTCTGCATGTTCACTGCCTGCATACACGCTAAGTCAGGAAATTCAAGACAAGATGCGTGAGCAAGTTGAGAAGTTAGCATTCGAACTCGGTGTGCGCGGTTTGATGAACACGCAGTTTGCTGTGAAAGATAACGACGTTTATCTAATTGAAGTGAACCCTCGTGCTGCTCGTACGGTACCATTCGTATCGAAAGCGACAGGCGCTCCTCTAGCGAAAATCGCTGCACGTGTAATGGCGGGTCAATCTCTAGAGTCACAAGGCTTTACTAAAGAGATTATCCCTCCTTACTACTCAGTGAAAGAAGTGGTTCTGCCGTTCAACAAATTCCCTGGTGTTGACCCTCTATTGGGCCCTGAAATGCGCTCAACAGGTGAAGTAATGGGTGTGGGTGCAACGTTCGCAGAAGCTTACGCGAAAGCAGAGCTAGGTTGTGGTGCGGTTTATCCTGAAGGTGGTCGTGCGCTACTGTCTGTACGTGAAGGTGATAAAGAGCGTGTTGTTGACCTAGCTTCTAAGTTAGTGAAACTGGGTTACCAGTTGGATGCGACACACGGTACTGCTGTAATTCTGGGCGAAGCGGGTATTAACCCACGTTTGGTAAACAAAGTACACGAAGGTCGTCCACACATTCTTGACCGCATCAAGAACAACGAATACACCTACATCGTAAACACGGCTGCTGGTCGTCAAGCGATTGAAGATTCGAAAGTTCTACGCCGTGGTGCACTGGCAGAAAAAGTGAACTACACAACGACACTGAATGCAGCGTTCGCTACATGTATGTCTCATACTGCAGACGCAAAAGCGTCAGTAACTTCGGTTCAAGAGTTACACGCTAAAGTGAAAGCGAGTCTAGACGCGTAACAGATAAAAATCAGTAAGCTCATTAATCAGGGCTTACATGACAACCTCATTGCCCGCTCATTTGAGCGGGCTTTTTTATATCGAGGTTTTTCTAAAATGAAGAGCATTAAAGTGTGCTAGGAACGATTGGTATGCTTCGCTTTTGAAGATCATTAAGCTAATGATGGCAAGCAATGTACCCAAAGATGAAGAAATAGTACTACCACTTGCTGCAACAAAATTAATGCTGTAGGACTGAGGTATTAAGCCGACCATAACTCTTTAAGCAGATAGGTAATTAGAAAAAGTTAAAATAAGCAGTGTCGAGCTTAAAAACATACTAACTATGGAGTGCTTCGATATGTTCTTTTTTCTAAGACTAAGTTATAAGTTGATTCTTCAGTATCAAGAGAGTATCCGTTACTTTTTGCAAAAATATCTGCTGCTAGTAGCGAGGGATAAAGAAGAAAAAAACTAGTTACCGATATAGTTAGGAATATCTTACTAGAGCTTTTAAACTCACTTTTAGTTAGGAAATTATTTGATTTTAATGTTTTTACGGACATTCTAGAGCATTCAAATAAGATCAAACTAGAGCCTATAATCAAAATATCAGCCTGATCAAAAGATGAATAACTTTCATTATTATAGATGTTAAGATAAAAGTCTGACAATCCATCAAAACCATATATTAACAGTGATATTGCTGATGCTAATAAAATTATTAAATAAAAAAACACTTGCGTTCGGTCGTAACTCCCTTTTTTCATCGTAACAAACCTCGTTGTATTTCTTGCGAGAAAATCATACTTTGAGTTTTACGTTGAATCTCATTATATTCTTCTTTTGCTCTTCTCTTTGCTTCTATATCTCTTTGCTTTAAGTAAATATCTATAGAGGCTATTAACTTCTGTGTTAAACCTCGTTTATCATTTTCTCTATTCAATAAAAGACCTACAGCCGAGCTTATCAAAATAGCCCCTAATAATGGGCCAGCACTTAAAGTTACAACACTGCCACCCACTGCTGCGGCAAAGTTTACAAATATAGCTGCTGCAGCTGACGATAACCCGATAGTGATTATATCACTAGCTAAAGTACCAGATAGTTTGGCTAAGGTTTGACGGTCATTGAGGAAAAAGTCAATCACTCTGTATGTGGATATTAAGATAATTGTTATTATGCCCCCACTTCTAATGGATTGTAATGCCCCTTCTGATCCAACAGCGAACTTTGCCACAGTTGGAGTGGGAAGAAATTTTCCTAATCCAGAAAGCTTTGAGTGCATAGCAGGGGAGCCTGTGAGTATGATATGTGGAGCTCCAGAATAATTTTTAACGATAACAGAGCTATTATTTCCGTACAAATAGTTTGATAAGTTGGTTATAAAAACTAAGTCCTGTCCTGTAGCATAATAGTTTGCTGTATTTTCAAACATTCCCTTTATCTTTTCCCAACGTTCTAATTTCGCTTTATCTTTTACATTGTTCTTGACAACGATATCGAAGCTCTCGATAGATAAGATAATGGTTTCTTGATTTCGATGTTGATGATTTGATTTATAAAGTGGGTAGGTGCTTATACTACCACTATTTTTTGAGGATTGATGTCGGATAAAGGGTAGTTGCTAGTCATGTATTTTCCTCAGATATCGGGCCTTGAGCGCTGACAATGTAAACTCTACATGCTGAACAGATCTTTCATATTCGTCTAGTTTTATATTTAAAGGTAAGCGTTTGATCTCATTATCAGGAATAGATTTGTGACAGTGATTCAATTCTTTCTGACAACTAAATTTTATATAAAAGTTTGGAGTCAAGTTTAAGCATTAATTCTATGAAAATTAGGAATAGATTGGTGTCTTGACTTTCCATTGGTAGTTTTGTGAATAAGTGCTACCGTTTCTTCCTCTTTGATACCTCTTCAAAAAGGAAGTGTAGTGGAAATCACGGTTGAAATTTTGTTGGCCTTATTTTTGGTTGCGACTGCCGCAGGCTTTATTGATGCGATGGCTGGTGGGGGAGGGCTCATTACGCTCCCTGCGCTTTTGGCTGCGGGGTTGAGTCCGACTCAAGCTCTAGCAACCAACAAGTTACAAAGTTCGTTTGGCAGTTTCTCTGCTAGCTGGTATTTCGTGCGTAACGGTATTGTCAGCTTAAAGGAAATGCGTTTCGCGATACTCTGTACTTTTATTGGTGCAGCGATCGGTGCCGAGGCTGTGCAGTTTATTGATGCTAGCGTACTCACCAGTTTGATCCCTGTTCTTTTGATAGCCATTTCCCTCTATTTTTTACTCGCGCCAAGTACGCGAAAAATCGATGGAGAACCAAAGTTATCTGAAGCGATGTTTGCGCTATGCATTGGTGGCGGGATCGGTTTCTATGATGGCTTTTTTGGCCCTGGGACTGGATCTATTTTTACTGTTTGTTTTGTTGCACTAGGTCACTTTTCTTTGGTCGAAGCCACAGCTAGAACCAAAATCCTCAATTTCACGTCAAACATTGCGGCACTACTCTTTTTTATCTTAGCTGGGTTGCCCGTGTGGAAGCTTGGCTTAACCATGGCTGTTGGCGGTTTTCTTGGTGCTCAGTTAGGAGCGAAGGTCGTGGTAAGTAAAGGACAAAAATGGATTCGTCCTCTAGTTATAGTGATGTCGATGCTTATGGCAACGAAACTTCTTTGGCAACAACATCAGCAATGGATTCTGTCAGTGCTTTAACTCGTTCGCTACGATATGTGCTGTGACGTAAGCAGATATGTATTGGTCGAACTAACTGATCTAGCTCTTCAAAGTCATAGCAGAACTTAGATGTGATATTAAGTGTCGTTAGGATAGATTTAGGGATTAAAGCGGGAGCCATACCTCCCAAAGCCAGTTGTGCTGCCGCAGTATACGAATCCATTTCCATCAAAGGTTCGATTCCGTGTTTGGATAAAATAGCTTGTTGATATGTGTTGGCAGGGTTAGTTAGGTCATTGGTCAAAATAGCTTTAGGTAGTTGTGAAAGTGAATGTCGACTGACAATTGAGAAAGGTTCATCGGCGAGGTGAAGGCTCATTAATCCATGATGAGGTGGTAGATAGCCAGCGCAAAATCCCAATGTTGCTTTGCCTGATTTCACATTCTCAATAATGCGTGGCGTATGATTGGTCGATATTCGTATGTACTGATCATGGGCAAAGTGTTCTGCCATGATCATGCTGAGGTATCCCGCCACTAAGGTTTCAGAGCAGTCCATTTTGATTAAAGAAGTATCTTCTATTTGTTGTTGATCGTGGATTTTTCCTCTTAACTCATTGAACGTGGGTTCTATTGTGTTTATGAGGGCAAGGCCATCGGAGGTCAGCTTTATGTGCCGACCATTTGGCTCTATCAATTTTTTTCCTAACTTCTTCTCTAGATTTGAAATACGTTTACTCACGGCAGATTGACTAATATAGAGTTGACTGCCTGTGCGGCTCATGGTTTTTTCTTTACTGAGGACAAGTAACGTTTCAATACCTTCAAGCAACATAATGATTAATGAAAGTTAGGAATGGTTGAGATAATTTAGCGAATTGCCCAAGAATTGGCGAATCAAATGAGCATAAATGAGAGGAGCCGACACTTGGTCGACTCCATAATGAGTGATGTTGTTGGTGTTTAACGGTTAATGGCGAAAGTTGGCAGGGATAGATGCCAACGAATCGCACCGAGACGTATAATGAGCGTTGAGATTACACCAGCGAGTAAAGCCGTTGAGTGGTCATAACCCATGTTTACCGCCATCGTATGGAAGATGCCGCCAATAATACATGCCGTAGCATAGACTTCACTTCTTAATACCATAGGAACTTCGCGAGCCAGCACGTCTCGTATAATGCCACCGCCACAGCCAGTAATAACCCCCATTATCACCGCGACCATCCCAGATGCATTGTAGGCGAGTGCCTTTTCTACTCCTATTCCCACAAATACAGCGAGACCGATGGCATCACAAACGGGTAATACCCACCATGAGAGTCGCTTGGGTCTTCGAATAACAAGCATGGTTAGTAGACACGTAACAAATATCACCCATAAGTAAGTCGTATCTGTTATCCAAAATACGGGAGTGGCACCAAGCGCCATGTCTCGGATTGTTCCGCCACCTATAGCAGTCACACTGCCGAGCACGATAACGCCGAATGGATCCATTTTTAAACGGCCCGCCAGTAATACGCCAGAGATAGCGAAAACAGCGGTACCGAACAAATCGATCATATAAAGCAGCATGGAGTCCATGTTACTTAGTACCTTTAAATAGTGTGAGAAAAAATGGGCGGAAATTGTACGGTATTTGCCACGAAATCGTTAGCGTTTTTGACGAACGCTTTTAAAGTGCTCACACACTTCCTTGATCGCGTTCAATGTGCGTGGTGTCGGACGGTTAATCCAATCAGAGTTTAGGGACCAGATGTGTTTGTTTTTAAGAGCAAGAAGCTCATTACTCCACTCAGCCCACATACCATCGTTACTCATTGCGTGACGAGAAGTAAAAATAACCTCTGGCTGGCGAGTAATGACTTGCTCGATGCTAACTTGAGGATAAGGCGCGCTGGATGCGGCGAAAATGTTCTCACCACCGCAAAAAGTAAAGACTTCACTTGGCCAGTTCTTTCCGGCGACAGTGATGATAGGCTTTTCACTCAACTGATAAAAGTAACGAACTTTCTCGTTCGTGTTGTACTGTTCTTTTAGTGTACTCAGCTGCGTTCTAAAATCTTCAGCGGCCTTTTTTCCTACTTGTGGAGTTTCGCTGTATTGGCTGAGTTGCTCGATATTATTGGCGATATCTTCTAATGAACCTGTAGTGGAGTAATAGATAGGAATACCGAACTGTTTAATTTTCTCCAACTCTTTAGCGGGGTTTCCGGCTGGCCAAGCAATCACTAAGTCCGGCTGAAGAGCAATAATGCGCTCTAATTTAATTCCTTGATAATTTGAGACTCTTTCTAGCTGCTTTGCCTGTTCTGGATAATCGCTCATTTCGCTGACAGCAACAAGCTGCTCTCCTAGCCCTGCTGCAAAGGCAATTTCGGTGGCATGTGGAGCTAAACTTATAATGCGTTGAGCGGGTTGAGCGAAGGTCGCTGTCGAAACAAACAGCGTTAATGCGAAGCATAATTTATTCATCATAATCCTTGATAAATTATTCCTAAAAGTAAACTTTGGATTGCGATCCAAGCCAGGACGCGCCAAACGAGCAGCGTATGTATTTGTGAAAGGTGAATAGCCGATGGCGCAATGCGCCCACCGATTTTTGCGCGCTCTGCACGCACACCTTGATAGATAGCAGGGCCGCATAAAGACAGTTGTAGTTTGTGTCCGATAGTACATAACACCCAGCTAGGTCCTGGTAAGGGCCAAGACTTCGCTTGCTGTTGTATTCCAGAGAGCACATTACTTGTATTCTTTCCGGCAGCTAAAAGTATGGCAAAGAGACGAAGTGGAATAATATCCAGAGTAGCAACCAGTTGAATCACAGGTTTACCAAACGGCAAATATTGGCGTCGGCTAGGGGACCACACTCGCGCTAATTCTGTTGTGAGTCGATACATTAACGCACCAATGCCACCTGTTAGTGCGTACCAAAATAGCACACCGATCACGTTGCGGCTGTATCCCATAATCAGGGTTTCTGAGCCAGCTTTACCTATGCCAACGATCGAGAGGCTACCAGTATCGCGATTAAGGTATGGTCTCAGTAATGCTCGACACTGAGCTTTGTCTTCCGAAGACATACTAGTTACGAGCTGTTTCGTTAACGTTTCGCTGTTGCGCCAGTCTAGCGCAAGGATCAATAGAACCAGTTCATATAAAGGGATTTGCCAAACAAATGGCTTTACTGCAATCAGTAATATCAAACAAGGAAACAGCATCAAGCCTAGTGCAAGACTGCCTGAGATTACACTCTGTGAGTAATTGTGATTATTGTTCACTTTGTTGGCTAGCTGTTCTGCTAGCTTTCGCCATAAAGTGATGGGGTGCGCTGAATGGGGGATTGGCACTAGAAGGTGCAAGAGCAGTGCGCCCCACATTATAAGGAGCGCACCGTTGGCATAAAATGACTGAAAAACTTCTTCCATGAATGAGTCGTTTACTTAATGAGTTCCAGCATTTTGAATACCATTTCGGAAGAGCTTTTTGCTGCTAGAGGTAGAAACTCATCAAAGCTCATTGGTGATTCTTTATCAGCGACATCAGAGATTGCACGCACAACAACAAACGGTGTGTTGAATTGGTGACAAGTTTGAGCGATAGCAGATGCTTCCATTTCTACAGCGATAACAGACGGAAAGTGTTTACGAATAAACTCTTGACGCTCAGCAGTACAAACAAACGCATCGCCAGTACAAATTAGGCCGCGAACCGCATGAGTGTTTTCCATTTGTGCTAGGGCTTTTTCTGCTAAGTCCATTAGCTTGTCATCCGCTTTGAATGCAGCTGGTTGACCGGCCATTTGGCCAATTTCATAACCAAAAGCGGTTACGTCTGCATCGTGATGACGAACTTCTGTAGAGATAACTACATCGCCAAGGTTTAAGCTTGAATCGAAACCGCCAGCAGAGCCTGTGTTAATCACAACGTCTGGTTGGTATTCATCAAGAAGGATTGTCGTGCCCACTGCCGCTGCAACTTTACCGATGCCCGATTGTAGTACGACGACTTCGACATCGTTAATTTGACCAGAGAAAAACGTACAACCTGCTTTATTTACAGTTTTGCAGTTTGTAATTGCTTGCTTCAGGATGGTCACTTCTTGTTCCATCGCACCGATGATACCAACTTTCATAACACTCTCTTTAGGTAAATATTTTAGTTGGCCGAGAGTATAGCACTCCCCGTTGGCAGTTTTCTATTTGATGAGCTTAGCTTGAGTGAGCTTTTCTCGTAATTGATCGGCGCGCTTTCTGTTTACGCCAAAGTCAGAGTAGCCCACACGAGATTCCGAGCGCACAATCAGTTGGTCTCCTGCTATTTTTAGTTCGAGGTCATCCACGAAGCGCATGATTTTAGATGTGCACTCGATACGAAGGTAGTTGCTTTCTTTCACCGCGGTTTTCGCGCCTGGCAGTTCAAGCGCAACTTGCTCAATAGCGTCGATGTTCGCTGAATCAACTAAGATAAATGGCGTTAGGTTGTATTTTTCTCGCGTGTCTTGGGTGGAGACGCAGTTTGGTTTGTCACCACAAGGTGATTGAGAACGATCCGTCATGGTTGTGACTCCTTGGCTACAAGCGGTTAAGCCGAGCAAAGTAATGGAAAGGAGAGCGGCTTTTTTCATTATATTTACTCTTATAATTTTGTTTCTAATTATATGGATACAAAAGAAAAAGGATCCAATAACAGGACCCTTTTTGTGAGGTTAGCTGAGATTAAACTTCGAGGTAATCGAGAATGCCTTCTGCCGCTTTTCGTCCTTCATCAATTGCGGTTACGACAAGATCAGAACCTCGTACCGCATCGCCGCCCGCGAAGATCTTTTCATTGCTGGTCTGGAATTGGAACTCTTGCTTCGCAGGGGCTTTGATACGACCCCACTGATCCAAATCGACATCAAACGGTGCTAACCAGTCCATTTTGTGCGGCTGGAAACCAAACGCCATGATAACAACGTCTGCTGGTAGAACGTGCTCGCTGCCTTCAACGGGCTCTGGGCGTCGGCGACCCGCTTCATCAGGTTCACCAAGTGCGGTTTTCACCACTTTGACCCCCGAGACTTTGCCTGACGCATCCACTTCCACTCCCAAAGGCTGAAGGTTGAACATGAACTTCACGCCTTCTTCCTTTGCGTTTTTTACCTCGCGACGAGATCCCGGCATGTTGGCCTCATCACGACGATAAGCACAAACTACGTTGGAGGCACCTTGGCGAATTGAGGTACGAACGCAGTCCATTGCTGTATCACCACCACCCAGTACGACAACTTTCTTTCCTGCCATATCGATAAAGGGTTGGTTACTCTCAAGATCCATGACTTTGTAGGTGTTCGAAACTAAAAATGGCAGCGCGTCATGCACACCCGGCGCATCTTCATTATCTAGACCTGCACGCATGTATTTATAGGTGCCAACGCCCAAGAAAACAGCATCGTATTCATCAAGTAGCTCTTGCATTTGGACATCTTTGCCTACTTCCATGTTCATGCGGAACTCGACGCCCATTTCAGTGAACACACGGCGGCGGTTTTCCATCACGCCTTTTTCAAGCTTGAAGGAAGGAATACCGAAGGTCAGAAGGCCTCCAATTTCAGGGTAGCGGTCAAACACGACTGGCTTAACGCCATTGCGCACTAGGATATCCGCGGCAGCCAAGCCAGCTGGGCCTGCTCCAATGATTGCGACCTTTTTATCGGTCCACTCCACCTTGGACATATCTGGCTTCCAGCCCATTTCAAACGCTTTGTCGGTAATGTACTTTTCTATGTTACCGATGGTGACGGCACCAAAGTCATCATTAAGCGTGCATGAACCTTCACATAGGCGGTCTTGAGGACAAACGCGCCCACATACTTCCGGTAGGCTGTTGGTTTGATGCGATAGTTCAACCGCTTCAAGAATACGACCTTCATTGGCAAGTTTTAACCATTGAGGGATGTAGTTGTGGACTGGGCATTTCCATTCACAATATGGGTTGCCACAATCTAAGCAGCGATCCGCTTGTGCAGTCGCCTGTTGTTTAGTGAACGGTTCATAGATTTCAACGAACTCGATCTTACGAACTTTGATAGGCTTTTTCGCAGGATCTACACGCTGCACATCGATAAATTGATAAACGTTCTGGCTCATGATTCAAACATCCTCCATGATTACTGTGCTTGAACACGCAGCTCTGCGGCACTGCGGCTCTGGTGACCAAGTAGCGTGCGAAGATCTGCCGCTTGTGGTTTCACCAAATAGAACTTTGGAATCCATTCATCAAAGTTCGCCAAAATATTTTCAGCATGACTCGACCCTGTTTCTTCAAGGTGTTCCGCAATTAGGCCACGCAAATGTTCTTGGTGGATGTAAAGATCGGACAATGAGATGGCTTCGACAGACTCAGTATTAACTCGACCTTCAAAGCTTTGGTTCTCATCCAGAACATAGGCAAAGCCTCCAGTCATACCCGCGCCAAAGTTCACACCTGTCGCACCAAGAATGGCAACAATACCGCCAGTCATGTACTCACAAGCGTTATCGCCAGCACCTTCAATGACGGCTATCGTACCTGAGTTTCGTACGCCGAAACGCTCACCTGCTTTACCGGCTGCAAATAGTTTACCGCCGGTCGCGCCGTACAGACAGGTGTTACCAATGATGGTTGCTTCATTACACTTAAATGCAGTGCCAAGGTGAGGTTTGATAACCACTTTACCACCCGCCATGCCTTTTCCCACGTAGTCGTTCGCATCGCCCGTGAGGTAAAGCTCTACACCACCTGCGTTCCAAACACCAAAGGACTGGCCTGCGGTGCCGTCAAGATAGATTTTGATAGGGGAAGCCGCCAACCCTTGGTTGCCATAGCGTTTTGCTATTTCGCCAGATAAGCGTGCACCAACAGAACGATCAGTGTTGATGACATTGTAGAAGAAACTTGCCGATTGACTGTTTTCGACCGCATGCATGGCATCATCAACGATCTTTTGGTTGAGCTCAGCTTTATCAAACGGTTTGTTTGGCTCTGTCCAAAATAGCGGATGGCCCTCAGGTGATACTGGAGCTTCTAGAATATTGGATAGATCCAGCTTGGTCTGTTTCGCTGTAAATCCCTCTACTGCCTCAAGTAAATCGGTACGACCAATCAAGTCCGTCAGCTTTTCAACGCCAAGTTCGGCGAGTAATCCGCGCACTTCGTCTGCCAGGCCGATGAAGTAATTCATCACCATTTCTGGTAGACCTTTGAAGTATTCTTTACGCAGTGTCTCGTCTTGAGTCGCAACCCCAGTTGCACAGTTGTTGAGGTGACAAATTCGTAGGAACTTACAACCCATAGCGACCATTGGCGCAGTACCAAAACCGAAGCTTTCTGCACCTAAAATTGCAGCTTTAACTACGTCTAAACCAGTCTTTAGACCACCATCTACCTGTAGGCGGATCTTATGACGCAGACCATTAGCAACCAGTGCTTGTTGTGTTTCTGCCAACCCCAACTCCCAAGGGCTACCAGCGTATTTTACCGAAGTTAATGGGCTTGCTGCGGTACCACCGTCGTAACCCGAAATGGTAATAAGATCAGCGTAAGCCTTGGCTACGCCCGTTGCGATGGTGCCGACACCTGGCTCGGAGACGAGTTTTACCGAAACCAGCGCATTTGGGTTGACTTGTTTAAGGTCGAAGATCAGCTGGGCCAAATCTTCAATCGAATAGATATCGTGGTGCGGAGGAGGGGAGATCAGAGTCACGCCTTGTACCGAATAACGCAGTTTTGCGATTTCAGCGGTGACTTTGTGTCCTGGTAGCTGTCCACCTTCACCCGGTTTCGCACCTTGTGCCACCTTGATTTGCAGTACATCCGCATTAGTTAGATAATGCGGCGTTACACCAAATCGGCCAGAAGCAATCTGTTTGATACGTGAGTTACGCTCAGTACCGAAACGGCGAGGATCTTCACCGCCTTCACCCGAGTTAGAGTAACCACCAAGACGGTTCATCGCCGTTGCAAGTGCTTCATGCGCTTCTGGGCTAAGTGCGCCAATGGACATTGCCGCTGAGTCAAAGCGTTTGAACAGTTCAGTGCGTGGTTCTATTTGCTCGAGTGGCAGCGGTGAGTCTGATTTTTTCAGCGACATTAAGTCACGCAGCATGGCAACAGGGCGTTGGTTTACCTGCTTAGCAAAGCTCTGATAGTCGTTACTTTCGCCAGATTTAACGGCCTGTTGCAGCGTGCCGACGACATCCGGGTTGTAAGCATGATATTCACCTCCATGGACGTACTTTAACAAGCCGCCATGATCAATCGATTTGCGTTTCGCCCATGCTTTACGAGATAAGTTTGTAAGATCTTGCTGGAAGTCGTCAAAATTCGCGCCTTCAATTCGAGTTGTGACGCCTTTAAAACACAGATCGACCACATCTTGGCTCAAGCCAACTGCTTCAAACAGTTGTGAGCAGCGGTAAGAGGCGATGGTTGAGATCCCCATTTTCGACATGATCTTGTACAGGCCTTTGTTGATGCCGTATTGGTAGTTTTGCATCACATCACGGTAGTCTTTCTCTAGTGCTTTATCATCAATCAGTTTACCTAACGCTTCATAAGCAAGGTATGGGTAAACCGCAGTGGCACCAAAACCAAGCAAGACGGCAAATTGGTGTGGATCACGGGCTGTTGCGGTTTCGACAACAATGTTGGCATCGCAACGTAAGTTCGCGTCAATCAAACGAGTTTGAACGGCGCCGACTGCCATTGCTGCCGGAATTGGCAACTTACCTTTGACCAAGGCTCTGTCCGAAAGCACCACTAAAACCGTGCCTTCACGAACGACTTGCTCTGCTTGCTCACACAGATCATTAATGGCTTGTTTAAGATCTTTTTGTTGTGGGTCGTAGTTGATATCGAGAATGGTATTACGGTAATGATCGTCACTCAGCTTTAGTAGTTGCTGCATGTCTGAATAGAGCAGTACTGGAGAATCAAAGGTTACACGATGCGCGTGGCCATCGGTTTCACAGAAGACATTCATTTCCTGACCGATGCTGGTCGCCAGCGACATGACGTGTTTCTCACGCAGTGGATCGATTGGTGGGTTGGTGACCTGAGCAAACTTCTGACGGAAGTAATCAGTCACCAAGCGCTCTTTCGAAGAAAGAACCGCCATCGGGGTGTCATCACCCATCGAACCGACGGCTTCTTGCCCCATATCACCGAGGACACGCAATACTTGATCGACTTCTTCATTGCTCATGGCAAACTGCTTTTGATAAGTCTTAAGCAAGTCTTCATCAAAGCTACGCTCACCTACTTGATCTTCAGGCAGTTGAGAGAACGGTGTTAGTTTGCGAACGTTGTTCTCCATCCATTCGCGATAAGGGTGACGAGATTTCAGATCATTATCGATCTCGCTAGATTGCCAAAGCTTACCTTTACGAGTGTCGATGACGAGCAATTCCCCCGGACCTACACGACCTTTTTTGGCAACTTCATCTGGGGCGTAATTCCAAATCCCTACCTCAGATGCCAGAGTGATCAACTTGTCTTTGGTAATTACATAACGCGCAGGACGTAGACCGTTTCGGTCTAGGTTACAAGCAGCATAACGACCATCGGACAGTACGATACCTGCTGGGCCATCCCATGGTTCCATGTGTTTGGAGTTGAAATCGTAAAACGCACGCAAATCCGGATCCATGTCAGGGTGGTTTTGCCATGCTGGCGGCACAAGCATACGCATGGCACGGAAGATATCCATGCCGCCAGCTAAAAAGAGATCTAGCATATTATCTAGGCTAGACGAGTCTGAGCCTGTCTCGTTCACAAACGGTGCTGCAGTTTGTAGGTCAGGCAGCAGTGGTGACGAGAACTTGTAAGCACGAGCGCGTGCCCATTGTCGGTTACCTTCAATGGTATTGATCTCACCATTATGAGCAAGGTAGCGGAACGGTTGAGCTAATGGCCAACGCGGTTGAGTGTTGGTAGAAAAACGCTGGTGGAACAGACAGATAGCAGATTCCATACGTAGATCGGCAAGATCAAGATAAAAGCGCGGTAAGTCCGCAGGCATGCATAGGCCTTTGTACACCAAAACTTGAGTCGACAAGCTACAGATGTAGAAATCCGGATCTTCGGTGATTTGTTTCTCGATGCGACGGCGTGCGATGTAGAGGCGACGTTCAATGTCGCGTTCGCGCCAACCTGCCGGTGCAGAGACAAAGACTTGCTGAATATTTGGAAGCGAGTTGGCCGCAATTGGACCGAGTACTTCTGAATTAGTTGGTACTTCACGCCAACCAGCCACAGTTAGCGTCTCTTGCGCCAGTTCTTTGTTGACGATGTCTTTAGCGAGTTGAGCTTTGACTGGATCTTGGTTGAAGAAAATCATCCCTACGGCGTATTGCTTGCCAAGGTTGAAACCATTTTCTTCGGCAATAAGACGTAAATAGGAATCGGGCTTTTGTAATAGAAGACCACAACCATCACCAGTTTTACCATCGGCGGCGATACCACCACGGTGAGTCATGCGGTCAAGTGCAGAAATTGCTGTACGTACCAGCTTGTGGCTTTGTTCGCCTTCCATATGCGCGATCAAGCCAAATCCACAGTTGTCTTTCTCAAGACTTGGATCATAAAGAGCCATTGCAATTCTCCCTTTGCTTATCCGTCATCCCGACAGATATATCAACACTGCTTACGTTGATATCGATGACTAACTATGCGTCATCTTTATAGTTTTATGTATAATTATTCAGTAAAAGTTGTGAAATATTTAACATTTTTTGAGTGTTTTATTTTCATCAACTTCACAAGCTATAGCTTATTGTAAAAAAGGTCAAGTTATTAGTGGATCATCACGTGAATATGCGATTTACCATTTAATAAGCTAAAATAGTTTAATAATTTCAAATAGATAGAAAATTGATTGTTACAAAAAAGTAACATTTGATTCTGTGGGAGATAAAAAAGACCAGCATAAAATGCTGGTCAAAATAGAAAGATTGGAAGGAATTGTTTTCTTTCTTCACCGATAGCCATCGATATTGCTGATGGCTATTAGGCAATTGAAAGAGAGAAGCATGACTGCTTCGTTAAGCAGAAAGCATCAGTGAATCTGCTTTTGCTTCTAGGTTTGTGCCACCCATTAGATAATCATCGATAGCACGGGCACATTCGCGGCCTTCATTGATACAACGAACCACCAAAGATTGGCCTGTTCGCATATCACCAGCAGCAAATACGCCTTCTTGGTTAGTAGCAAAATCTTGAGTTGCTACGTTACCGCGATCGTCTAGTGCGATATCCAGTTGAGCAAGTACGCCCGTTGGTTCAGGATGAAGGAAGCCCATCGCTAGGAATGCCATATCACATGGAATCACCCGCTCGCTGCCTTCAACTTCTTTAAAGCCTGGACGCTCGCCAGGTTTCGCCTCTTCCCAAACGATATCAGCCAAACGAAGACCAGTAACTTCACCTTTGTCGTTACCGATGAACTCTTTAGTTAGGATGTTCCAGTGACGATCGACACCTTCTTCATGAGAGGTCGAAGTACGTAGGATCATCGGGTACTGTGGCCAAGGCATATTGGCAGGACGCTTTTCTGGTGGAATCGGCATGATTTCCACTTGAGTTACACTTGCTGCGCCGTGACGGTTTGATGTTCCCACACAGTCTGAACCAGTATCACCACCACCGATAACCACAACATGTTTACCCGCAGCGTGAATTTCTTCCGTTTTCAGGTCCATGTTATTGGCGCGACGGTTGTTTTGACCTAGGAATTCCATCGCGAAGTGAACGCCTTTTAGTTCACGACCCGGAACGGGCAAATCACGTGGAACCGTTGAGCCACCGGTTAGTAGAACCACATCGAACTCTTGACGCAGCTGCTGAGCATTCACATCAACACCAACATGTTGGTTAACTTTGAATTCAATACCCGCTTCTGCCATTAGGTTGATCTTACGATCAATCACATCCATACCCAGTTTGAAATCTGGGATACCAAAACGTAGCAGACCGCCTACTTTCTCGTCTCGCTCGAATACTGTCACAGTATGACCAGCGCTGTTTAACTGCTCAGCAGCCGCAAGGCCAGCAGGGCCCGAACCGATGATCGCAACGGTTTTGCCAGTTCGAGAGCGTGGTGTTTTTGGTTTGGCGTACCCTTCACGATACGCCGTTTCCACGATGGTTTTCTCGATATTACAGATAGTGATTGGATCTTGGTTGATACCAAGAACACAAGCACTTTCACATGGAGCAGGGCAAACACGACCAGTAAACTCTGGGAAGTTGTTCGTCGAGCTTAGGATGTTCCAAGCTTCTTCCCAGCTATCACGATAAACCGCGTCGTTAAATTCTGGGATGATGTTACCGATAGGGCAGCCGTTATGACAAAACGGCACACCACAATCCATACAACGAGAAGCTTGAGTATTGATTTTGTCACCAAACTCCTCGTTCAGGACGAACTCTTTGTTGTTCTTGATGCGTTCAGCTGGGTCGATCTTCTGTGGTAGTTCACGACCATGCTCTAAAAATCCAGTAGGCTTACCCATTATACGGCCTCCACTTGAGTTTCGTTTCCTTGAGACTGTGCTTCAGCTTTACGTTTTTGAAGAACCGCTTTGTAGTCACGCGGCATTACCTTAGCCATAGAGGCTAGGCTTGCTTCAAAGTTGTCTAGGAAAGACTGAGCGACTTCACTTCCTGTGAATTGAACATGCTTAGTTAGCATGTCGAGTAATAGATCTCTGTCTTCTTGCTCGATTGGATCTAGGTCTACTAGCTCTGGGTTCAGTTTTGACTCAAAGTCACCTGATTTATCCCATACGTAAGCCACGCCGCCACTCATACCAGCGGCAAAGTTACGACCTGTTGAACCAAGGATGATGGCTGCACCGCCAGTCATGTATTCACAACCGTGGTCACCGACGCCTTCTACTACTACTTTCGCGCCTGAGTTACGAACACAGAAACGTTCACCAGCCATACCGCGAATGAAAGACTCACCCGAAGTTGCACCGTAGAAACACACGTTACCAACAACGATGTTGTCTTCCGCGACAATACTTGATTTTGCATCTGGGTAAAGTACTAAGGTACCGCCAGATAAGCCTTTACCCCAGTAGTCGTTCGCGTCGCCTTCTACTTCGAACTTCACGCCCTTAGCGAGGAATGCGCCGAATGACTGACCCGCAGAACCTTTGAACTTCACGTTCATTGGCTGAGGTAGACCGGCATCTTTGTACACTTTCGAGATTTCGTTCGACAACATGGTACCTGCAGAGCGGTCCGTGTTAACGATAGGGAACTCGGCATTCACCGCTTCGCCTTTCTCGAGTGCAGGAATCGCTGCTTGAATCAGCTTACGGTCTAGCACTTCTTCTAAGTTGTGGTTCTGCTGAGCTTGGTTGAATACACCATCAGCTTCACGTGGTTGCTCAACGTGAAGAACAGGAGACAGATCTAGGTTCTTGTATTTCCAGTGAGAAACGTCTTGGCGAATCTTCAGCTTCTGACCTTGACCGACCATCTCATCGATAGTGCGGAAGCCAAGTTCAGCCATGATTTCACGTAGACCTTGTGCCATGTATTGGAAGAAGGTTACGACGTCTTCTACGCGGCCATCAAAGCGCTCGCGAAGTGTCTTATTTTGAGTCGCGATACCAACAGGACAGGTGTTCTTATGACACTTACGCATCATAATACAACCTTCAACCACCAATGCTGCGGTTGCCACGCCCCATTCTTCTGCACCGAGTAGTGTTGCCACTGCAAGGTCGCGAGGTGTCTTCATCTGACCATCCGCTTGAACCACGATACGGTTACGTAGACCGTTCTTCAGTAGCGTTTGGTGCGTTTCTGCCAAACCAAGTTCCCAAGGAAGACCTGTATGACGGATTGAAGACATTGGGGATGCACCTGTACCGCCGTCGAAACCTGCGATTAGTACAACGTCCGCTTTCGCTTTCGCTACACCAGAAGCGATCGTACCTACGCCTGCTTCTGATACCAGCTTCACGTTTACACGGCCTGCGCGGTTCGCGTTCTTCAAGTCGTAGATAAGCTGAGCCAAATCTTCGATTGAGTAGATATCGTGGTGTGGTGGTGGAGAGATAAGGCCAACGCCCGGAGTCGAGTGACGCGTTGCACCGATCCAGTCATCTACTTTATCGCCTGGTAGCTGACCACCTTCACCTGGCTTCGCACCTTGAGCCATTTTGATTTGCAGCTCATCAGCGTTAGTTAGGTAGTAAGAGGTTACGCCGAAACGACCAGAAGCCACCTGCTTGATTGCAGAGCGTTCCCAATCGCCGTTCTCTTTGCGCTCGAAACGCATTGGATCTTCACCACCTTCACCAGAGTTCGATTTCGCGCCAAGACGGTTCATCGCAACAGCCAATGTGGAGTGTGCTTCGTAAGAAATAGAACCGAATGACATTGCACCGGTCGCGAAGCGTTTCACGATGCTTTCAATTGGCTCGACTTCGTCGATAGAGATAGAACCAGCTGGGTTCTTAATGAACTCAAGTTGGCTACGTAGGGTTACCGCGTTGTCACCTTGCTTATCTACAGCAGTCGCGTATTGCTTGAACTGATCGTAGTTCTTGTTGCGCGTAGACTCTTGCAGTAGAGAAATGGTTTCTGGGTTGAATAGGTGCTTCTCACCACGCTGTTTCCATTGGTAAACACCACCAACATCCAGCATTTGAATTGGGATTTCGCGTTGTGGGTAACCGATGCGGTGACGGATCAGCACTTCTTTGGCGATATCATCAAGGGTAAGGCCTTGGATACGAGAAACCGTACCTGTGAAGTATTTGTCGACCACTGACTTGTGGATACCCAACGCTTCGAAGATTTGTGCGCCGTGGTAAGACTGTAGCGTCGAGATACCCATCTTCGAGAAGATCTTCAGAAGACCGCCATTGATCGCTTTACGGTAGTTGTTGAACAGATCACGAGGGTTCGCTTCTGGATCCAACTTCTTCGTACGTTGAAGTTCAATGATGGTTTCAATCACTAGGTAAGGGTTAACCGCATTCGCACCGTAACCAAGTAGCGTTGCAAAGTGGTGCGTTTCACGCGCGTCACCAGTTTCAACCACGATGTCACACTTCGCACGTAGACCTTTACGGATCAAGTGGTGGTGCACTGCGCCAACTGCCAGCATTGCTGGGATCGCCGCGTGGTTTGAATTCACTGCGCGGTCAGTGAGTAGGATGATTGAGTAACCATCGATAACCGCGTCTTCTGCGTATTGGCAGATACGTTTTAATGCACGCTCAAGTTTGCCTTGATCTTCATTAGCTTGGAATACGATATCCAGCGTCTTCGCTTGTAGGTGCTCGTTATCGATCGCACGTAATTTCTCAAGCTCAGAGTTGGCTAGAACAGGCGATTCCAATTCTACTTTCTGACAGTGAAGTGGTGTTTCAGTCAGAAGGTTTTGGTCTTTACCCAAGTAAGTGTTCAGCGACATAACCATACGCTCACGGATCGGGTCGATCGGCGGGTTAGTTACCTGTGCAAACAGCTGCTTGAAGTAGTTTGAAAGATGCTGAGATTGATGAGATAGAACCGCAAGAGGCCAGTCGGCACCCATTGCTGACAATGGTTCTTTTGCGTCATTCGCCATTGGAACGATGATTTCGTTCACTTCTTCAGTGCTCACACCGAAAGCTTGCTGACGATGCAGCAAACGCTCAGGAGAAGGTTGGCTGAACTGGTTGCTCGCATCTGGCAGCTTCTTCAAGCTCAGTAGGTTTTCTTCTACCCACTTCTCGTAAGGCTGCGCTGTTGCGATGGTGTCTTTCACTTCTTCATCAGAGATGATGCGACCTTGCTCTAGGTCTGCAACGAAGATACGACCTGGTTGTAGACGACCACGGAACTCAACGTTTTCTGGTTCTATATCCACAACACCAGATTCAGATGCCATCACTAGGAAGTTATCTTTGGTCACTGTGTAGCGAGAAGGGCGCAAACCGTTACGGTCTAGTGTCGCACCAACTTGAACACCATCAGTAAAACATACGGAAGCCGGGCCATCCCATGGTTCCATGATGTTCGCATGGTACTGATAGAACGCGCGACGTTTAGGATCCATGTTTTTGTTTTCTTGCCATGCTTCAGGAATCATCATCATCAATGCGTGTGGCAGGCTGCGACCAGACAGAACTAGGAGCTCAAGTGCCATGTCAAAGTTAGATGAATCCGAGCTGCCTTCCTGACAGATTGGAAGAAGCATGTCGATTTCAGCCTGAGTGAACAGGTCTGATTCTAGGATTGCTTCACGGGCTTTCATCCAGTTCAAGTTACCGCGAACTGTATTGATTTCACCGTTGTGGGCAATGTAACGGAAAGGCTGTGCAAGACGCCATTTCGGGAAGGTATTGGTAGAGAAACGAGAGTGTACCAGTGCCAGTGCAGTCACCATGGTCGGGTTTTGCAGATCAAGGAAGTACTGCGGTACTTGCTCGGTCGTTAACTGACCTTTGTACACCAATGTCTTGTAAGACATTGAGTTAATGTAGAAGTCGTCACCAATGTTCGAAACGCTTTCTAGGCAAACACGTACAGTGTAGTTACGAAGCACGTACAGTTTGCGTTCTAGTTCTTCAGGTGTGATGCCAGGGCCACCAGAGATAAACACATGCTCAAACTGAGGCTCTGTGCTTAGTGGGTCGGCACCAATCATGGAGTTGTCGGTTGGTAATACGCGGTAGCCGATAACTTCAAGGTCTAGACGCTGTGCGTTGCGTTCTAGAATGTCACGGCATTGTTCGCGTTTGTATTCGTCTTTCGGGAAAAGAACGACACCAACACCATACTTTTCAAACGAAGGCAGTTTAATGCCTAGCTTAACGGCTTCTTCTAATAGGAATTCATGAGGTTTTTGTAGCAAGATACCCGCACCGTCACCGCTGCATGGGTCACAACCTTGACCACCACGGTGTTCCATGCGAGCCAGCATATCCAATGCTTGAGTCACTACTTCATGAGATTTACGGTTTTTAAGGTGAGCAACAAAACCGATACCACAAGCGTCATGCTCCAGTTCCGGAGTGTACAGACCCTGTGGATTTTGCTCTCTATCTACCATAGATACATCCTTCCAGTTCAATGTCGACGCAAAAGTACCGGGCAGCAAATACTACCTAGACTATTGATTACGTCTTGTCCTTTATATTTATTATCGCCACCGATCTAGGTTGACCGGTCTTGATTCCTTTCCGTATCTCGCAGGAAAAGTTTTGCGAGAAAAACAATCCTTGGTGGTATCCCTTTATTTATTATCACTATCTAGTGATTTATATAGGTAGGAGTGGGATAACACCGACAAATCCCGCAGTGTGCTTTGTAATAAAAGTCACAAAAATAACGGGGTTGTGTAAGTATCCTACAATTTTGTCACTTCAGAATGCAATGAAAAAGTCGGCGTTGTGACCCAATTTTTTCGTTTAATTATGCATTTTTAGTTTAACATTTACGCAACATGAACGATTTTTGTCTTTAATTATGCAAGTTTATTGATTTTGACCCGCATGATGGGTGTTTGAATTGATTAATATTGTGTGTTTTTTCTTGCAGGGATGTAATTTATTTACACAGATCGTAGTGAGATTGATTACGATTTATTGTTGGTGAGAATTTATGCAGTTACATGAGTTGGTCAATACAATCGGCCAAGATCTTCAGCGTCGATACGGTGAAAAGGTTCATAAGTTAACATTGCACGGTGGATTTAGTTGCCCTAACCGCGATGGCACGATTGGGCGGGGAGGATGTACATTTTGCAATGTGGCTTCGTTTGCAGATGAAGAAGTCCAGATAAAAAGCATTCACGAACAGTTAAAAGATCGCGCAGGTGAAATTCACAGAGCGAAGAAATATCTAGCTTATTTTCAGGCCTACACCAGTACCTATGCAGAAGTACAAGTTCTCAAAAACATGTATGAGGAAGCACTAAAGGCTGCAGACATGGTTGGTCTTTGTGTGGGGACGCGTCCTGATTGCGTCCCTGATGCGGTATTGGATTTACTGTCGGGCTATGTACAGCAAGGTTATGAAATTTGGCTAGAACTAGGTCTTCAAACCGCCAACAATGACACCCTAAAACGTATCAATCGTGGTCATGACTTTGAGTGTTATGCCGAAATCACTAAGCGTGCGCGAACACTCGGAATCAAGGTTTGTACTCACTTAATTGTGGGTTTACCCAAAGAAACCCGCGCCGAAAATATTGAAACGCTGCAAAAAGTGTTGGCCGTGGGAACGGATGGCATCAAGTTACATGGCTTGCATATTGTCGAAGGTAGCACCATGGCGAAAGCTTGGCGTGCTGGAAAGCTAGAAGCCCCTGAATTAGAAGAATATGTTGCGGTCGCCAGTGAAATGATTCGTATGACACCACCAGATGTGATTTATCATCGCGTTTCATCAGCAGCTAGGAGGCCCACGTTATTATCGCCTCTGTGGTGTGAAAACCGTTGGCTAGCGATGACGGAAATTGGTCGAGATCTCAGTGCTCATGGTGCTCAAGGGAGCCTTACGGGGAATGCCTTTATCTATACTAAACCGGAATTAATAGCAGATCGCTCAATAAATAACTGATATATTTTAACCAGTGTTCTTTGAAGGTTTAAACGATGGATCAGTTACTCAATTGGCTTTGGGGTGGTCAAGGCGGTTATGGCTATGTCGTCTTGTTGTTAATCGCAGGCGTGTGCGCGTTAGCACTGATCTATTTGCACTTTCAGACATCACTTAAGCAACTAGTAACGGATTCTCCCTATCCAGTCATAGTGGTGGACACTAGCCATGCTCAGCTCTTGCTATCTAACCAGGCTGCGATGCAGTTATTAGGCATTCGCTCTTTGGGAACGGGGTATTTGTATCCTGCTTTATTCGATATTCATGAGCTTGAGCAGTTTCTCGAGCGCTTCTCTAGTCGTCATTTTCGTCAGCAGGCTTTTGACTGGCGACTATCTGATAGTGAATCTATTAAAGTGGAGCTGTCAGGCAGAAAGAGTTTATTGCGCAATCATCGAGTTTGGATTCTTTATGCTCAGCCATATCAAGCCACTCACCAAGAGCAGCAACAAGAACTTGCCCAATTAATCATCGCACGTTCGGCATTAGACTCACTTTCAGAGCTGATTTGTACCCAAGACCGCCAAGGCAATCTATTAACGACCAATCGAGCATTTGATCAATTCTGGCAAGGGCGAAGGGAAGAAGCTTGCGCATCCAAGGCCTTGGGTGAGATGACCAGAAAAAGCGAACGTAAATGGACAACGGATCCACAAGGTCGAAGTTGCTTATTGGAAGTCAATCAAAACTCTCTTGTTTCGCCGAGTGGTGAGCTTATCGGTACGCTGTCTATTAGTCATGACGTGACTGAATGGCACAAGATGCAACAGAATCTGCGAGATGAAATGGAGCGTCGCAAAGATACAGAGGTGGCGCTAGCGCAAAGAGATACTATCTTACAAACGATTCTGGATGCCAGTCCGGACTCTATTGGTATTTTCAATGAGAACATGGTCTATCAAGCGTGTAATCAGCCTTTTGTTAAGGCGTTAGGCATTTCAAAAATTTCTGATTTGATAGGTAAGCGCCTCCAAGACGTGATTCCTAAAGAGATGTACGCGCGCTTAGCAGACAGTGACTTAGAAGCATTACGCCAGTTAGAGCCAGTTCGATACATAGATAAAGTCGTGAGTAGTGATGGTAAAAGTACGTGGTTTGATGTGGTGAAATCGCCTTTTAAAGATAAAGCATCAGGAACGAATGGTGTGCTGATCATGGCGCGTGATATTTCTGAGCGTTATCTTGCAGAACAAAAGTTGGAAAAAGCCAACCTAGAGTTAGAAAAATTGAGCTTTATGGATAGCTTAACTCAAGTATCGAACCGACGCCGTTTCGACGAACAGCTGCAGGTATTGTGGTACCACCACGCTCGAGAAAAGCTGCCGCTCACCATCATGTTATGTGACATCGACTTTTTCAAAGATTACAACGACTGTTACGGTCACCAACAAGGTGATGAAGCGTTAGTCAGTGTCGCTACCGTGTTTACACAAGTCATCAATCGTTCTTCGGATTGTGTTGCGCGTTATGGTGGCGAGGAGTTTGGTTTTATATTGCCGAATACCACCACGGAAGGTGCGCGCAACGTAGCGCAGCGTATTCATGAGAAAATTCTACAGCTTGATATGGAACACGACAGTTCAGAAGCATCTGAACGCCTTACCGTCAGTATCGGTCTGGTCTCTTACATTCCTCAGCATGGTGATGAACCCGAAATGGGCATCGCTATGGCTGACAGTGCGTTATACCAAGCTAAAGCTGATGGACGTAATCGCACCTGTATTCACCCCAGTTCTTGCTAACGCTTTGTGACCGCTTGCTCTAAGTTGATAGCTGATTGTTTAAATCACCGTATTAAACACGTTAAACTTACACAAGCCTGTGCGCTCGTTGGTTTATCTTTTTATCTCGTGTCACAAGCGCAGATCGCACCGTGTGTTTTTCACTAATCAAACAGACCTAAATTGCGTTAGGTCGAGTGCATTTACCTGTTTTTCATCATCGAATGGCGCTATTTAGCCACCACCATGGAGTAGTTAATGAAACCCATGAAAAATCTCGCCCAGTATTATGTCGACTTGCTAGTCAAACTGGGGATTGTTCGCTTCTCTATTTTGCTAGCCCTTGCGCTGGTGGCATTAGCTGTTGTGGTGCAGGTAGGGATTACTTTAGCTCTCAAAGGGCGAGTAGATGATATCGACATTGTCCGTTCGGTGTTTTTTGGTCTATTGATCACCCCTTGGGCGGTTTACTTCCTCTCTGTGGTTGTCGATCAACTAGAAGAGTCTCGCCAGCGTTTAACTAAGCTGGTGTCCAAACTGAAGGACATGCGTTCGCGAGATCAAGAGTTGAATTACCAACTTCAACAAAACATTGAAAAGCTTAACCAAGAAATTGAAGAGCGTATTAAAGCGGAAGAAGCACGTGAAGAGGCGATGCAAGACCTCGAAAACGAGGTGTTCCAACGCGAACGTACTCAATTAGAGTTGGCAGAACGTACCGCATTACTGCGTTCATTTATTGATGCCTCACCAGACTTAATTTACTACCGCAATGCGGATGGTGTTTTCTCTGGCTGTAACCGCGCGATGGAAGAGCTAACGGGCAAGAAAGAGCACCAGTTAGTCGGATTAAGCCCTTGGGATGTGTATAGCAAAGAAATCGCCGAGCATATCGTTGATACTGACCAAAAGGTTTTTGCCGATAATCAAGCGATTACTTACGAGCAATGGCTCGAATACCCAGATGGTCGCAAGCATTACTTTGAGCTGCGTAAAGTGCCATTTTACAGCAAAGATGGCCGTCACCTTGGTCTCGTTGGGTTCGGTCGTGATATCACTGAACGTAAGCGCCATGAAGAGTCGTTAGAGAAAGCAAGCCGCGACAAAACTACCTTCATCTCAACCATCAGTCATGAGCTGCGAACGCCGCTGAATGGCATTGTAGGCTTAAGTCGTATGCTTCTAGATAGTCCGTTGACAGAAGAGCAGCGTAAACACATGCAGACCATCAATGTGAGTGCGATTACTCTAGGTAACATCTTCAACGATATTATCGATATGGATAAATTTGATCGCCGTAAGTTAGAACTATTACCTGCGCCACTTAACTTCGAAGACTTCGTCGCAGAGATTGAGAGTATCTCTGCTCTGATGGCGGAACAAAAAGGGTTACGCTTTGACTTAGAACGTTTAAGCGACTTGCCAAAAGCAATTGAAGTGGATGCAACCCGTCTACGTCAGGTGATTTGGAACTTGGTCAGCAACGCAATGAAGTTCACCAAGGAAGGTGGCGTTGTGATGACAGTGAGCGCGGATGTCGAAGACGATTTTGCGACCATTATTATGGAAGTGGAAGACACAGGTATTGGTATCCCAGACGAAGAGCTAGATAAGATCTTTGCGATGTACTACCAAGTGAAATCAGGCAAGGACAACCTGCACGCGGTCGGTACAGGTATTGGTTTGGCGGTATCTAAGCAACTGATCAATATGATGGATGGTGACATTACGGTTACCAGTGAGGAAGGCTTTGGTAGCACTTTTACTGTATCGATCCACGTTCCGATTGTTGAACTAGCTGAGCCAGTCATTGATGCGAAACGCGACAATGTGCGCCTCAACATATTTATGGTCGAAGACATCGAGCTTAACGTAACTGTGGCTAAATCGTTACTAGAGAGCCTAGGGCACTCTGTCACCGTGGCAATGACGGGCCAAGAAGCGTTAGTGAACTTTGTGCCAGAAAAATACGACTTAGCGTTGTTGGATATCCAACTGCCTGATATGACGGGCTTTGATGTCGCCAATTATTACCGCAAGCATTATAACAATCTTCCTCCATTGGTCGCCTTAACTGCTAATGTAATGAAAGATCGTCGTGAATACTTAGATAACGGCATGGATGATGCGATCAGTAAGCCGCTGGCAGTGAATGCTATTCAGTCAGTGATTGATAAATTCTTCGCTCACCAGTTAGAACAACCTAAGGAAGTGGTGAGCGGTCCCGAAACAGTGGAAGAGCCAGTGCCTTCTCCTGTGATTGAGACACATTTGCTCGATATGGATATGTTAGAGTCTTACGTCGACATTGTTGGTGCAAAACCTGTCTACGACAGCATAAAAATGTTTGAAGATATGATGCCAGACTATATCGATGTCTTAGATTCGAACATGACAGCGAAAGATCAAGATGGGATTGTTTCTGAAGCGCATAAAATCAAAGGTGCTGCAGGTTCAATTGGCCTGAAACGTATCCAAAGTGTGGCGCAAAAAGCGCAATCGCCCGATATGCCTGCATGGTGGGAAAACATTTCAGACTGGGTTGAAGAGATCAAAAATGAATACCAAAACGATATTCAAGTCCTCAAAAGTTGGTTGGAACAAAGGAAATAACATGAAAAGAATCGCACCATTGGCGTTAGTCATGGCATTGATGGCAGGCTGTAGTTCCGTTCCAAATGTGAATTGGCAACAAAACAGTCAGATTACGATTAATGAGGTTAATGTTGAGCTCAAAAGTAATTTATGGGTGAACCTCATGCCGAATATTGGGGACGTGGAAGAGCAAAGTATTCAAGGTGCACTTTACCTCGAAGGAGATCAGTTACTTCCTGCAAATCTAACGGCAGAAGCTCTTATTATTAAACAGGGGCAAAAAGAGTGGTTGGTGGACAGTGCGTCTTTAGATACTCGAACGCACAGTGAAAGCCGATGGGAGGTGGCGTTCTCGTCTCACATTGATGTGAACACAGAAAAATCGGTTGATATCGCAGTGCTTCTAGACGATGCGGGTAAACAGCGTTGGTTAGTCGAAAAGTACGTGAAGATTAACAAGGTTTATTAACCGCAATGATGTTGCATTAGTCGTTAGACCTAAAACAAAAAGGGCTTGCTCAATGAGCAAGCCCTTCGGATATTAGCGGTTAAATCTAGTCTTCTAGATCGCCACAGAAGCGGTAACCTTCGCCGTGGATAGTGGCGATGATTTCTGGCGTACCTGAAACAGACTCAAAGTGCTTACGGATACGACGAATCGTTACGTCTACAGTACGGTCGTGTGGCTTAAGTTCACGACCAGTCATCTTCTTAAGAAGATCTGCACGAGTTTGAATCTTACCCGGGTTCTCACAGAAGTGCAGTAATGCGCGGAACTCAGAGCGAGGTAGCTTGTAGCTATCACCAGCAGGGCTTACTAGAGAGCGGCTGTTGATGTCTAGTACCCAACCGTTGAATTCATACTTTTCTACCGAGCGCTTCTCTTCTTGCACCGCGTTAGAGCTCATTGAGCGACTAAGTAGGTTACGTGCACGAATAGTTAGTTCACGTGGGTTGAATGGTTTAGTGATGTAGTCATCTGCACCAATCTCAAGACCTAGGATCTTGTCTACTTCATTGTCACGGCCTGTCAGGAACATTAAAGCAATGTTCGCTTGCTCGCGTAATTCACGCGCTAGTAGAAGGCCATTCTTGCCTGGAAGATTAATGTCCATAATAACCAAGTTGACTGAGTTATCAGACAACACTTGGTGCATCTCTTCACCGTCACTGGCTTCAAAAACAGCGTATCCCTCTGCTTCAAAAATACTCTTAAGAGTGTTACGAGTTACTTGCTCATCTTCAACGATAAGAATCTGCGGGGTTTGCATTGGCGGTACCTAAATTTGTGACAAAATTGTGCTAATAGAATAAATTCTAGGCAAAAATATAACATACAGGTAATGTGATTTTGATAATAAATCAAGTTGATCAAAAAAACACTTCTTTCAGTTATCCGCCCTCCATGGAATTTTGCCAACTCACCAGTATCCAATGGCGACGTTTATTCTAAAGGGCTTGTTTACCTTTCATTTCCTGCTTTCAGTGGGGCCTGAAACGTAAACACCCTAAGATATTGAGCGGATTTTATATTGTTAACAGCATGCTAACAATGCTCAAATGTTAATTCCATTCAGTTTGTTGATTTATATCAATTGATGAAATGTAACTGTTATTAATCGTTTAAGACTTATGATAGAAAAAAGTAATACGAACATAGACGCATCGTTATGGAATGCTTATTCAGAATCTTTTTTCAGATTCGAAGCCGAGTGGCGTGTTTCAAACTATGCTGTGATAACCGCTTGGAACCCATACAGTAACTTGAGGTCCAAAGAAGAGAACAGCATAAACAATCACGCGTTAGAAAAACAGCTACAGCACGTTAATTACGCGCCTGTCACGGTAGGTGATAGCGCTTTTACATGGTATGAGGAAAGCTTTGCCGTCGAGTTGTCGCCAGAGGTAGCCGTTGAATTGGCGAATGACTTTCAACAAAACGCGATTTATTACGTCATTAATGACCAACTTTATCTTATTGCGTGCTCGCAGCCGAAAGTTTTTCATACGTTAGGCTCCATTAAACCTCGGCTCGTATAGAAGGTATAGAAAAGGATACTGCTCACTGAAGCATCGCTTGGGTGAGAAAATTCACGGAGGAAATATGAGAGACATTACACCCGATATTTGTGACCAATTTGAAGACCAAGTGAGCTTGCTTACTTTACCATTGCAGAACTTTGGTCAACGTAGCGCTTTTTACGGTGAAATCGTTACGGTGCGCTGCTATCACGATAACTCGAAAGTGCGTGAAGTACTGGGCGAAGATGGAACGGGTAAAGTATTGATTGTTGACGGGCATGGATCGTGTCAGAGAGCATTACTCGGCGATCAATTAGCGATACTCGGAATAGAAAATGGGTGGGAAGGCATCATTGTCTATGGTGCAATACGCGACGTAGCACAAATATCTCAAATGGACATTGGCGTTCAAGCTCTTGGAACTAACCCGTTTAAAACAGAGAAACGCGGGATAGGAGAGGTAAACGTAACCTTAACGATGCAAAACCAAATCGTTCAACCTAAGCACTACGTTTACGCGGACTGGAACGGTGTATTGATTTCTAAGCAAAAGCTGGACTTCTAAAAACGAAAGCCTAAACCAACCTCAAAGCCTTGTTGCCAATCTTGGTAATCAAGAGTCGCGTGAAGATCCAGTTTATCGGTAATTTTTACGCGACTTGATACTTCAGCCGCGAGGCTGCTGTCGTCTTGGCGAATACCTTCCGCTGTTTCGTTCTTGTAAGAGCGAACTGTACTTTTCAGCGTGACACGATCATTAAAGTGATAGCTGATCCCACTCAAAAAACCACTTTGATTTTGGGTAGGAGAGTTATTGACTCGCGCACCGACATAAACGTCTACCGAATCAAAAAGTTCGTAAGCGTAACCCGTATCGATATTCCAAACATCAAAACTGTCAGACTGATAACTGTCGCTGGAAATGAATAGTTTATGAGGAGAAGGGGATGTTTTACCTGGAAGCGGCGGAAGCTCGTTTGCTAGACAAACACCAGGCACAAAAAACAGCAACAGAAAAAGCCATCTTTTCATGTTCACCACTCCTTGTGTCAACTTTTTTATTAGTATGCGCCCAAAGCTTCTCACTATTAAAGCATAGAATATGAAAGCTAGCTCACCTATTTTCTAAATAATTCGATCCTATGAACATAAGTCACAGTTAAGTTGTTGTTATGTGTCACAACCCTCTCGAATTATTTGATCGTACGTTTTATGGCAAAGATCAGACTAGTTATTAGATAAAAAACCGAACTGGTGATGATGGTTAAGTCCTTTACAAAAACTAACTGTAGATTTTCAAATGATCAATAATGTGTAATTAACTATAAATATCAATGACATTGCTTAGCAGAAATCTCTGAAAGATGGAAAAACAAACAATTTTTTGTTGACTATGTATCAGAAACTCGGTAAACGTAGAGTTAAGCAAACACAATTAACGTTGAATATTTATTTATGCCATCTAACAGCCTAGTAGTAATGACCACGACCATTATTATTACCGACACGACACATGTTGGGGCAGGCTGCTGAGCGAAAGAAATTCACAAAAAAGGCCTGTATCCAACAAGATACAGGCCTTTTTTTATGCTTTTTTATCCAGAATTTAGACAAATTTAAGAAGATATACCGGAGGAAGGGATGCGAGTATTGAAGTTTGGCGGATCATCACTAGCTGATGCAGATCGCTTTTTGAGAGCGGCAGACATTATTGCCAATAACGCTCAACAAGAAGAAGTAGCGGTTGTTCTTTCCGCTCCTGGTAAAACAACAAACAAATTGGTTGCGGTCATTGAAGGCGCATTGCGCAATGGTGAAGCAGAACTACAAATCAAAGAGTTGGAGGAGTCGTTTAAAACGCTCTTCACTCAAATCCAAGCAGTACTACCCAATATCGATGGTTCAGCTTTCGATAACCAAGTGAAAACTTCTCTCTCTCAATTACGCCAATTCGTTCATGGCATCAATCTTCTTGGCATGTGCCCAAACAATGTTAATGCACGTATTATTAGCAAAGGCGAACGCGTTTCGATTCAATTGATGAAGGCAGTACTTGAAGCGAAAGGCCAACCTGCGCATCTTATCGACCCAGTTGAATACCTATACGCAAAAGGTGATCACCTTGAAGCCATGGTTGATGTAGACGTTTCAACGCAAAACTTCCGCCAAAACCCTCTTCCTCTGGGCCATGTGAACATTATGCCTGGCTTTACCGCCGGTAACGAGAAAGGTGAATTGGTAACACTTGGTCGCAATGGCTCTGATTATTCAGCGGCGGTTCTTGCGGCGTGTCTGCGCGCAGATTGTTGTGAGATCTGGACTGACGTAGATGGTGTATACAACTGTGACCCTCGTTTAGTAGAAGATGCTCGCCTGCTTAAATCTCTTAGCTACCAAGAAGCGATGGAGCTTTCTTACTTCGGTGCTTCCGTTTTGCATCCGAAGACCATTGCTCCTATCGCGCAGTTCCACATCCCATGTCTGATCAAAAACAGCTTTAACCCACAAGGTGCAGGAACTTTGATTGGGCAAGACACTGGTGAAGACAATCTGGCGATCAAAGGTATCACGACGCTAAACGACCTAACTATGGTTAACGTCTCCGGCCCAGGTATGAAGGGTATGGTTGGCATGGCAAGCCGCGTATTTGGCGCAATGTCTTCCGCTGGTGTGTCTATTGTTCTTATTACTCAGTCTTCTTCTGAGTACAGCATTAGCTTCTGTATTGAGGCAGAAGATAAAGCAAAAGCGCAACAAGTACTGGCCGATGCGTTTGAGTTGGAACTGAAAGATAGCTTATTAGAGCCGGTCGAGTTTATTGATAATGTTTCAATCATAACGTTGGTTGGTGACGGCATGCGTACATCGCGCGGTGTTGCATCTCGCTTCTTCTCATCTCTTGCTGAAGTGAACGTAAACATTGTAGCCATCGCACAGGGCTCATCTGAGCGTGCTATCTCAGCCGTGATTCCTGAAGATAAAATCTCTGAAGCAATCAAAGCGTGTCACGAAAACCTCTTCAACTCTAAGCACTTCCTAGACGTCTTCGTGGTTGGTATTGGTGGCGTTGGTGGTGAGCTGGTGGATCAGATCGAGCGTCAACAGGCGAAGCTTGCGGAAAAAGGCATCGTTATTCGCGTGTGTGGCTTGGCAAACAGCAAAGGTCTTTTACTTGATAGTGAAGGTCTGCCACTCGAGCATTGGCGTGATCGTATGTCGGCAGCGACAGAAGAGTTCAGCCTAGCGCGTTTGATTTCTTTGGTTCAACGTAACCACATCATCAACCCAGTATTGGTTGACTGTACATCAAGTGAAGATATCGCGAATCAATACGCTGATTTCTTAGCTGCTGGTTTCCATGTTGTTACACCAAATAAAAAAGCAAACACAGCAAGCATGGCTTACTACCATCAGCTTCGCGATGTTGCGCGCAGCTCTCGTCGCAAGCTGATGTACGAAACAACTGTGGGGGCGGGTCTACCGGTAATCGAAAACCTGCAAAACCTAATCTCAGCGGGTGATGAGCTAGAGCGCTTCAGCGGTATTCTTTCTGGCTCTCTGTCATACATCTTCGGTAAGTTAGATGAAGGTATGAGCCTAAGTGAAGCAACTAATATCGCAAAAGAAAGTGGTTTTACTGAACCGGATCCTCGTGATGATCTTTCTGGTATGGATGTCGCGCGTAAGCTTCTGATCCTAGCTCGTGAAGCAGGCATGTCTCTAGAACTAGAAGACGTTGTGGTTGATCAAGCACTGCCACCAGGTTTTGATGATTCTGGTAGCGTTGATGAATTTATGGCGCGTTTACCTGAAGCAGACGCCTACTTTAAAGAATTATCTGCAAAGGCAGCGGAAGAGGGCAAAGTACTGCGCTACGTTGGTGAAATTAATGAGGGCAAGTGCACAGTAAGCATCGCAGCGGTGGATGAAAACGATCCAATGTATAAAATCAAGGACGGTGAAAACGCACTGGCATTTTACAGCCGTTACTATCAGCCAATCCCACTAGTGTTACGTGGCTATGGTGCAGGCACCGAAGTAACGGCTGCGGGTGTATTTTCTGACGTGATGCGTACTTTAGGTTGGAAACTAGGGGTATAACAATAATGAGTTCAAGTGATATGGATGTAGTGGTTTATGCCCCAGCATCAATTGGTAATGTAAGCGTTGGCTTTGATGTGCTAGGGGCTGCCGTGTCTCCAGTGGATGGCACACTATTGGGTGACCGTGTATTGGTGAAATCTGGGGCTGATCCGTTCAGCCTTAAAACGGCGGGTGATTTTGTTGAGAAATTGCCAACTGAACCAAAAGAGAACATCGTCTACGACTGTTGGCTCGTGTTTGCTCGTGAGTTAGACAAAAAAGGCGTTGAGCTAAAACCACTTGAGATGACGCTAGAAAAGAACATGCCAATTGGCTCTGGTTTAGGCTCAAGTGCATGTTCTATCGTCGCTGCATTAGATGCATTGAACCGATTCCATGGACAGCCACTTAACGAGACAGAATTATTGGCGCTGATGGGAGAGATGGAAGGCAAGATCTCTGGTGGTATTCACTACGACAACGTTGCGCCATGTTACCTTGGTGGTGTGCAACTGATGCTTGAAGAGTTGGGTATCATCAGTCAAGAAGTGCCTTGCTTTGATGATTGGTACTGGGTGATGGCGTATCCGGGTATCAAGGTATCAACGGCGGAAGCGCGTGAGATCCTACCATCTCAATACCGCCGACAAGATATCATTGCTCATGGTCGCCACCTTGCGGGCTTTATTCATGCGTGTCATTCTGGTCAGCCAGAACTTGCTGCAAAAATGATCAAAGACGTGATCGCAGAACCGTATCGTGAGAAACTGCTTCCAGGTTTTGCGAATGCACGTCAATACGCAGCGTCTGCGGGTGCATTGGCAACCGGTATTTCTGGCAGTGGTCCGACACTGTTCAGTATTTGCAAAGAGAAAGATGTCGCTGAGCGAGTTGCTCGCTGGTTAGAACAAAACTACGTACAAAATGAAGAAGGATTCGTCCACGTTTGTCGTCTAGATAAGCAGGGTTCGAAAGTAACAGGAAGTGAGCTATGAAGCTTTACAATATAAAAGAAAATGATGAACAAGTTTCCTTTGGCCAAGCCGTTCGCCAAGGGTTAGGTCGCAATCAAGGCCTATTTTTCCCATCGGAATTACCAAAATTTGAAGATATCGATGCGCTGCTTGCAGAAGACTTTGTCTCTCGTAGCACTAAGATTCTATCGGCGTTAATTGGAGATGAACTTACAGAGGAGCAAGTGAATGCTCTTGTTGATGCTGCATTCCAATTCCCTGCGCCAATTAATCAGGTCAAAGACGGTGTTTACGCTCTGGAACTGTTCCATGGTCCAACGCTTGCATTTAAAGACTTTGGTGGTCGCTTTATGGCGCAATCTCTTGCTGCGGTTTCGGACGGCGGCAAGATCACTATTCTGACTGCAACTTCCGGCGATACTGGCGCAGCCGTTGCGCATGCTTTCTACGGTATGGAAGACATCAACGTTGTGATTCTTTACCCGAAAGGCAAGATCAGCCCACTGCAAGAGAAGCTATTCTGTACGCTTGGTAAGAACATCCATACTGTCGCGATCGATGGAGACTTCGATGCGTGTCAGGCACTGGTTAAGCAAGCTTTTGATGATTCTGCACTGCGTGAAGAGATCGGTCTGAACTCAGCAAACTCAATCAACATCAGCCGTTTGATGGCGCAAATCTGTTACTACTTTGAAGCAGCTGCGCAAATGAGCAAGCAAGAGCGTGAAAACCTAGTCGTGTCTGTACCAAGCGGTAACTTTGGTAACCTAACTGCTGGTCTACTGGCAAAAGCGCTGGGCTTGCCTATCAAACGCTTTATCGCTGCAACTAATGCCAATGACACGGTTCCTCGCTACCTAGAAACAGGTAAGTGGGAGCCAAAACCAACAGTCGCAACAACATCGAACGCGATGGACGTGAGCCAACCAAACAACTGGCCTCGTATCGAAGAGCTATGCCGTGTGAAAGAGTGGGGCTTGGAGACGCTAGGTAAAGGTGCAGTATCTGATGAGCAAAGCGCACAGTCAGTGAAAGACTTACATGCTCTAGGCTATCTATGCGAACCGCACGGTGCGATTGCTTACCGAGTGCTTGAAGAACAACTGCAAGACGGTGAAACCGGTCTGTTCCTATGTACTGCTCACCCTGCGAAGTTCAAAGAAGTGGTGGATGATATTCTAGAATCCGATATCGACCTTCCTGCACCGCTAGCGAAGCACGCTGCGATGGAGCTGCTATCGGAAGATCTCGACGCAGACTTTGACGCATTGAAACAAGTACTGCGCCGCGTGCAGTAAGCTTCAAAGTATAGTAAGTATCAAAAACAGAAATAACGAGAGGTGAATGAGTAATCATTCACCTTTTTTATTGTCGGTAAGTTTTGACTCTCTTTATGATTGAGAAACGAACTTAACTAAATGAGATGGAAAGAGAAGCATGCATTTTTTGATTTTTCTTGGCTCAGTGAGAAACAGCACGCCACCACGACCAGCCCGTTTAGGAATGCGAGTCAGTAAAGCGTGTGAAAAACTCATCGCGAGTCAACATTCGCAACATACGGTCGAAATCATCGACCCTTTGAATTACGACTTTGGCGATGTGTTTAAGCCCGAGTTTGCTTATCACCGCTCTAAAGTTCCGCAGCACCTAAGTGAGCTGGCAGACAAAATCAAACAGGCCGATGGGTATGTGATGGTTAGCCCGGAATATAACCATTCGATGAGTCCTGCTTTGGCGAACATGCTTAACCATTTCGGCAGTTCGCTGTTTTCTTACAAGCCGAGTGCTATCGTGACCTATTCTGCCGGACAATGGGGTGGTGTTAGAGCTGCCGTTTCTATGCGTACCTTCTTATCTGAACTTGGATGTCTACCTGTCTCTGCGATGATCCACATTCCGAAAGCGCAAGAAGTGTTTGATGAACAGGGCGTTGCTGAGGATGAGTCGGAGCAGACGCAGTGGGACAACTATATGAATCGCACTATGCATCAATTGATTTGGTGGGCAGAAGGGGCTTCACTGCAAAGAGATAGGCTTGATCCAACCTCTTTAGCGCAAGCGTTTCAGAAAGATCCTTCGCAAAGAAATGCACCTTAGAGGCGAGTTGCTTTCCATTATAGAAAGGGTTTAGAAGGATTCTGAAACAAAAAAGCTTGGTCATTGCTGACCAAGCTTTTTAAATTCTAGCGAGCTAGTTTACTGAGAGATTATAGAGTCTCAGTAAAAGTACGAGCGATTACATCACGTTGTTGCTCTGGAGTTAGCGAGTTAAAACGTACTGCGTAACCAGAAACACGAATAGTTAGTTGTGGGTATTTCTCTGGGTGTGCAACTGCATCTTCTAGTGTTTCGCGTTTAAGCACGTTCACGTTTAGGTGTTGGCCGCCTTCGATACGAGGAGCAGTTTCGATTGCAACTTCACGGCTTTCGTATTCACCTAGGTCGCTGATTGCGATAACTTGGTCTGCTTCGTAGCCAGCAGTTGCAGCAACACAACGAGCTTCATTTTTTTCGCTATCTAATAGCCAGATAGAGTTTAGTAGGTCGTCGTTTGCCGCTTTTGTAATTTGGATACCTTGGATCATCACTATCTCCTAGACCACTTACGTGGTGATTATTGGTGTTAATTTTCGAATTTTCGTTGAGCTGAGTATTATATAGCTAATATCCACTATTTTAATATTGATTTAAGTCAAAAAACAACCAAAAACATTATTTTTATTAAGGTAATTTTATTGAGTTAAATCAATAAAACCTTTGAAAACAAACTAATTACAATTTATTTGATAATATAAAAAATATCTAATAACTAGTTTTGTTGTAAATTTACTACAAATTGAGATTAAAGTTTAAACTGGTTAACGCAACTATCTGTATTTAGGTAGCAATACTGAAAGTCTAAAGTGATTAAATGACAAACATGAAAAACAAGCTTGGGAATAAACTCATTGGTGCACATGTCTCTGCTGCTGGTGGGGTCGATCAAGCTCCGTTGAGAGCTCGTGAAATTGGCGCGAATGCATTCGCACTATTTACAAAAAACCAACGCCAGTGGGTGGCGAAGCCTTTAGAAGCAAAAACCATCAGTGCGTTTAAAGCGAACTGTAAAATGCTGGGTTTCGGAGCAGAACATATTCTTCCCCATGATTCTTATCTGATTAACTTGGGTGCGCCGGAAGAAGAAAAGCTGAATAAATCCCGCGCGGCATTTATTGATGAAATGGAGCGTTGTAATCAGTTGGGGCTGACTTTGCTTAACTTCCATCCGGGTAGTCACCTAAAGAAAGTCTCTGAACAGGAGTGCCTCGCGACGATCGCCGAGTCGATCAATCTTGCGCATAAAGCGGTGCCGAATGTGATCGCTATTATCGAGAATACGGCAGGTCAAGGCACTAACTTAGGCTGGAAGTTTGAGCACCTTGCTGAAATCATCGAGCAAGTGGAAGATAAAGATCGTGTCGGCGTTTGTATTGATACCTGCCATACCTTTACGGCTGGTTATGACTTACGTACAAAAGAAGATTGCGAGCGCACCTTTGCAGAGTTCGACCGTATCGTAGGTATGCACTATTTAAGAGCAATGCATCTAAATGATTCAAAAGTAGAGTTTGCCAGCAAAGTGGATCGCCACCATTCTCTAGGTAAAGGAGAGATCGGGTGGGATTGCTTTGAGTACATCGCGAAAGACCCTCGTTTTGATGGTATCCCTCTGATTTTGGAAACAATTGATCCAGATATTTGGCAGCAAGAGATCAACACGTTGCGTCAATTCCATTTAGCGGCCATTGACAGTTAATGGCGTAACCACAAAGTTGGCACCTTTCTTTCTTAGTCATTGAACATCAATCTCTGAATTAGCAAAGAAGGATGCCAACATGTCTCGACCACTCTCTTTTACTCCTTATGCTTACACTCGTCGCGTGCTTCGCTTACCGATGCCTAATCGTCACATTACCGGACAGGGGCACTTTCGAACGCCACAGAAGCATTAGTCTTTTATTACTTGTCTCAAGTTCGTGGTAAGTTTTTGTTTGTTTGAGTTTCGCTCGTTAGAATAGAAGCAAAATTTAGGACAGGAACTTTCCATGAATCAGTCACCCACTTGGCACGATGTGATCGGCGAAGAGAAAAAGCAGAGCTACTTTGTAGACACCTTGAATTTTGTTGAAGCCGAACGCGCCGCAGGCAAAGCTATTTTTCCTCCCGCAAAAGATGTCTTTAACGCGTTTCGTTTTACCGAGTTCAAAGACGTTAAGGTCGTGATTCTAGGACAAGACCCATACCACGGCCCAAATCAGGCGCATGGCCTGTGTTTCTCTGTACTTCCTGGCATTAAAACGCCACCGTCACTGGTTAATATGTATAAAGAGCTGGCGCAAGATATTGAAGGTTTCCAAATCCCTCAGCATGGTTTTTTGCAAAGCTGGGCTGAACAAGGCGTATTGTTACTCAATACGGTATTAACGGTGGAGCAAGGTAAAGCGCATTCACATTCAAAGACAGGTTGGGAAACGTTTACTGATCGAGTGATTGAAGCCATTAATCAGCATCAAGAAGGTGTAGTGTTCCTGCTGTGGGGTTCACATGCACAGAAGAAAGGTCGTTTTATCGATCGCAATAAACACCATGTCTTGGCAGCACCGCATCCATCGCCGTTATCGGCACATCGAGGCTTTTTCGGTTGTAAGCATTTCTCTCAAGCAAACCAGTTGCTTACATCACAAGAAAAAGCACCAATTAACTGGCATTTGCCATTAACGGTATAAATGAAGAGACAGCGATCATGGATGCTATGATCGCTGTTTTTTTGAGCACGCTCGAGGCTGATAGTAAATTTCTCATGTACACTTACTAAAAGTAGGTGTTAAGGAGAGACGCTATGATGATCGAAAGAATTCGACGCGAACATGGTTATATGGTTCGTCTGTTGGCGATACTGCGCCATAAGCTTAATGAGATAAAAAAAGAACGTGTAATCAACTATGCGTTAGTAAGCGAGATTGTTGATTACCTCTCTAATCATTCGGAGAAAGTACACCACCCGAAAGAAGATATCCTCTATCACCACTTTCTTGAACACTATGGTAAGCAACAAACCATGGAAAATTTAGAGAAAGAACATCTAGAGTTAGCGAGTAAAACCAGAGAGTTTTCATCCGTGATAGAGATGATCCTTCAGGATGCTGTTGTGCCACAAGACATGTTTGTCGCTCACCTAGAAGATTTCATAGAATCGCAAAGGCACCACTTGGAGCTAGAAGAGCGAAAAATTTTGCCTCTCATTGAAGAGTTATTTACCACAGAAGATTGGCAGCATGTCGAGAGCTTGTGGAGCGTCAGTGAGGATGATCCTGTGTTTGGTGACACGATTGCTGATCGTTATAAGCAGTTGGCCGAACGTGTTCGTCAAAGTGATACTGAATATGTTTAAGACTGAATGATGAAACCTGAGCGAGCGAAAGCCGTCTCTCGGGTTTGTGAGATACATTTCTTATTTATTGGGAATCAACCGAAAATTTAGTGTGCATATTTCTCGGCAAAAAGTACGGAAGATTCTCATTGAGTAATAATGGTATTCATACTTAAACCTTGGTACATAAACTCACGGTGTTTACGGTCACTGTAAACAAAAAACAAAAGGCACCTGTAAGGTGCCTTTTGTTTGAATTAGAGTTTAATGTCTTCCAAGTTATAATCGGTACAGACATCAAGTTCGCGCAGCTCTTTAAGCAAATTGCGTCTGTCGTTCATCTCTTCTATTTCACGCCACTTTCGCTTTACTGGTTTGGCACGAGATTTGGTTGTTGAGGTAGTATCCAGATTAAAAATGTCATCTAGTTGAAAGCCTTCCATAAGCCACCTTTACCTTTCTTAAGCTAAACTGTTGTAACCAGTCCTTGTGGAGTTTTTTTAGTACCACAATAGCCGTGAGAATAACCATGATATATTTCGCATTTGTGTCGGTAGCATGACATTTTCGTGCAAAAATATTCTCAAAATCACACTTTTTATTGCAACGATGTGGATAAAAAATGCACAAACGATCTCAAGAAAACGATTAAATAGAGAGATTTTCTATGTTAATTCGATTTGATGAATGGGTGCACTGCGCAAAGGTTAAAGTTGCATAAAATCAGTTTGATGAAATAGTGTTCAATTAGATGGTAAGTCACTAGCGTAAATTTATGTAACACCTTGTGAATACTAGCTTGTTCTTGTTTATACGGTTTACCATTCCATTTAATGAAGAATAATTATTTATGTTGGTGTTTGGTAATTGAAATGTTGCGCAGTTTGAGTGTTAAGTCTTCTATTTATGTTATTTTTTGGTGACTTTATAGTGAAAAATAACAATGTTATTCTTGTTGTTGCATATTGATTTTTGCGCTCCTAGGTTGCATTATCCGCCCGTCAAAAAATACGCTGGTACGTAAAATGGATGCATGAAGCGACGTTTACGATTCTAGATTGCCCATAAACATTACTTAAAAAGCTAAGCACACTTTGACACTTAGCAGGCAATTTGGTGGATGGCTAGGACGCATAGACTGGCGCAACTCACTTTGAGGTACACATGACAGACTTAATCAATTTGATGAACGATCTCCTCTGGGGCTCGATTCTGGTTTATCTTCTTGTTGGTGTTGGTATTTACTTCACCGTTCGATTAGGGTTCATTCAGTTCCGCCATTTCGGCCACATGTTCTCTGTTCTTAAGAACAGCCGTAAAGCAGACAAAGCTGGTATTTCCTCTTTCCAAGCGCTTTGTACTAGTCTTGCTGCACGTGTTGGTACAGGTAACATGGCGGGCGTTGCAGTTGCATTGACTGCGGGTGGTCCTGGTGCGATCTTCTGGATGTGGCTGATTGCAATGCTTGGTATGGCAACATCGTTTGCTGAGAGCACACTGGCGCAGTTATACAAAACCAAAGATGATGATGGCAACTACCGTGGTGGCCCTGCCTACTACATGGAAAAAGGCCTGGGCATGCGTTGGATGGGCGTGTTGTTCTCAGTTTTCCTAATCATCGCTTTTGGTTTGGTATTCAACGCCGTACAAGCTAACTCAATTGCCAATGCAATGAGCAACGCATTTGGTTGGAATAACCTGTATGTCGGTATTGCCGTTGTTTTACTGTCTGCAATTGTTATTTTCGGTGGCATCAAGCGTATCGCAAGAGTTGCTGAGATGATCGTTCCGATCATGGCACTACTTTATCTAGCCCTAGCGCTGTTCATCATGTTCTCTAACCTAGAGAAATTACCTGATGTATTGATGCTTATCTTTAAGAGTGCATTTGGTCTGCAAGAAGCAGCAGCAGGTGGTCTTGGCTACGCAATTGCACAGGCAATGATTAACGGTATCAAGCGCGGTCTATTCTCGAATGAAGCAGGTATGGGTTCTGCACCTAACGCGGCAGCTTCAGCAACACCTTACCCACCACACCCAGCGTCTCAAGGTTATGTACAGATGCTAGGCGTGTTCATGGATACGATCGTTATCTGTTCTGCAACAGTGGCTATCATCCTGATGTCTGGTGAGTATGTCGGTCAAGCAACAGAAGTGACGGGTATCGAGCTAACTCAGCGTGCATTGAGCTCACAAGTTGGCGATTGGGGCGGCATCTTTGTTGCTGTGGCAATCTTCTTCTTTGCGTTTACTTCAATCATTGCAAACTACTCGTATGCTGAAACGAACTTAATCTTCCTAGAGCACAATCATAAAGCGGGCTTAAGCATTTTCCGCGTTATTGTTCTTGGTATGGTGATGTTTGGTGCACTAGCTTCGTTACCAGTCGTATGGTCGCTTGCTGATGTCTCTATGGGTCTGATGGCGATAGTCAACTTGGTGGCGATCATCTTGCTATCTGGCATCGTGATTAAACTGGCCAAAGATTACAACCGCCAGCTTGGTGAAGGCAAAGTGCCAACATTTGATGCGAATGACTTCCCAGAGCTGAAATCTCAGCTTGAAGAAGGCATTTGGTACAACGATAAAAAAGACTAAGTGAGCTATCACTCATAGTTGAAAGCTATTAGTACGATGTAAAAAGCCATGCAGACAATGCATGGCTTTTTTTGTACCCTATTAAAAACAAAATTAGAGAAGGGAAAGTCATGCTTATCGTAGTTTCTCCAGCGAAGACTCTTGATTACGAGTCTCCGTTAGCGACAGAAAAATTTACTCAACCTGAGTTGGTCGAATACTCAAAAGAGCTTATCGATGTTTGCCGCAAACTGACTCCTGCTGATGTTGCCTCTTTAATGAAAGTGAGCGACAAGATTGCCGATTTAAATGTGGGCCGATTCCAAGAGTGGAGTGAAACGTTTACCACGGAAAACTCACGACAAGCCATTCTTGCATTTAAAGGTGACGTTTACACAGGGCTAGACGCCGAAAGTTTATCTGAAGCGGACTTCGAATATGCTCAAGATCATCTGCGTATGCTATCGGGTCTTTATGGTTTACTAAAACCACTTGATTTGATGCAGCCATACCGTCTTGAAATGGGTACCAAGCTTGCAAACGACAAGGGTACGAACTTGTACCAGTTTTGGGGCAATGTAATTACGGACAAGCTTAACGAAGCGATTTCTGCTCAAGGTGATAATGTCCTTATCAACCTTGCATCAAATGAATACTTTAAAGCGGTTAAGCCAAAGAATTTAGATGCGCAAGTGATCACGCCAGTATTCAAAGATTGTAAGAATGGTCAATACAAGGTCATCAGTTTTTACGCGAAGAAAGCGCGCGGTATGATGGCGCGTTACATCATTGAAAACCGTGTTGAGAGCGTTGCAGACCTGACTAAGTTTGATACGGCGGGTTACTACTTTGTGGAAGATGAATCGACGCCAACAGAGTTAGTATTTAAACGCGAAGAGCAAAAATAAAGCTGATTGAGACGTAGTCTACGTTAATCTCTATCAGCACAAACGAAAAAGGGTTGGCATTGCCAACCCTTTGTTTTTTAGCTTGAGCTACTTCGCCCCAACAAGATTACTTCTTCTTAGCGGTTTTCTTTTTCGCTACTTTTTTCTTGTCGTCTTTTTTCTTTTTCTTCTTAAACACTGGCTTTTTGTGTTTAGGACGCATCTCTTTCACGAAACGCTCTTTGATGTCTTCTTTCACGTAACGTGCAACGCGATCCATCATTGGTTGGTCGTGTGCTTCTACGATTGAGATAGCGTTACCTTTCTTACCTGCGCGAGCCGTACGGCCGATACGGTGAAGGTAAACATCAGCCGTGCGCGGCATGTCGTAGTTGATAACGTGTGATACATCCGGAAGATCGATACCACGCGCAGCAACGTCCGTCGCGAGCAGCACATTCACAGTTCCATCGCGGAAGCGAGAAATCGCATTGTTACGACGATCTTGCGGCATTTCACCTTGAATCCAAGAACATGGAATCTGTGCACTTTCAAGCTGCGCTCGTAGCTCAGCCAAACGCTCACGAGTCTTTAAAAAGACGATAGTGCGCTCAGCTTGCTGAGTAATAATGTGTTTTAGTAATTCCAGTTTGTGTTCAGCATCATCAGCTCGGTGGTACCACTGAGCAATTTTCTTACGCTCACGCAGCGGCGATTTTGCATCAATCTCTGCTGGGTCATTCAACAGATCAGCGGTAAAGCCTTCTACGCCTTTCCCTTCTAACGTTGCTGAGAACAGAAGGGTTTGCTTACGCCAGCGACATTCGTTCGATAGGCGATCGACAGTAGGAGCAAAACCCATATCTAGCATACGGTCTGCTTCATCAAGGATTAACCATTCGATTGCACGACAATCAAAACGTTCTGCATCAATGTATTCTTTTAAACGGCCAGGTGTCGCAACCACAATGTCTTGCGTTGTTGCAAGGATGTCGGCGTGCTCTTGGTACTGAACACCACCAGTGATGGTGAAAATGTTGAGTTTGGTATTTTTTGCCAAAGCACGTGCTTGATCGGCAATTTGCATCGCCAGTTCGCGAGTAGGCGTTAGGATCAAAATACGCGCAGGCCCAGGCTTACGACGAGGGAAGTCTTGCAAGTATTGCAATGCTGGCAGGACGAAGGCGGCCGTTTTTCCAGTTCCTGTTGGCGCTGACGCTAGAATGTCACGACCGTCCAACGCTTGTGGAATCGCTTCTGCCTGAATTTTTGTTGGGCGTTCGTAACCCATCTCTTCAATGGCTTCAAGTAGGTTTTGGTCTAGATCAAGTTCAGCAAAGGTTCTGATCACAATGAGTTCTCCACAAGCAAAGCTTGGTTAATGGTTCGCCACAACAGCATAGAATACAAAAAGGTCGCACATTATAAAGTGATTGGTGATAAGGATCACATGTTATTTCACATCTTAAGATAAAACTCGCGAGTTAACTGGATGAAATCATCACTATAGCCGTCATTTGAACGGATAATTAAATGTGACGTTTGCGAATCGCAAGGTCGTTTTGACAGTTCAAATAACAATCGGTGTACTGGTTTCTTTTCTGATGGTTGCACACGACAGATCCTCGATAGATACCAACCTTGGTTTAATGCTAGCTCAATGAACTGCTCGCCTTCGGTGATTGGCAACACAAAACTAGCTCTCCCTTCGTCATCAAGCAAATGATAGCAACGCTGTAGCAATGCGTTATGGCCTAGCGTATCAGTGTGCCTCGCGGTTGCACGTTGACTGTGTTTCGATTGCTCGCCGCTGTTGAAGTAGGGCGGGTTACAAATGATGCGTTGGAATGGATGTGTCGGCGTAAAGTGCAGTATGTCGGTGTGATGCACACTTACACGATCTGACCAAGGAGACTGGGCCATATTTTTTTGCGCGGCAACAACGGCTGTTAATTCGATATCGACCGCGGTTATTTGAGCTTTCGTAAAGCGTTGAGCACACATCAGGGCAAGCAGGCCAGTGCCAGTGCCAATATCGAGAATTTTAGCGTCGTTAGGGCTTTGAATCCAAGCACCAAGCATTACCCCATCTGTGCTGACTGGCATACCACTCTCGCCGCCCTCAATACAAAATTGCTTCAAATTGAAGCCTTTAGTTTTCAGTGTTTTGTTCTTCATGATTGTTTTATATTTGCTCAATAATTAAGTGGATTGCTCTATTGTTTATTAATTGTATAGATTGTTGTTTTGTTGGTTATTAAATTGTATTGTTAATTGATCGAGATAAAGAACTGGTCTGTTATTTGGATCTGGTTATATCCACTGCTTTTAAGTTTGAAAACTAAATTAATATGGTGTTTTTTTCTTAAAGGTTGCCAAATGATGAGTCTTTCGTCATTATGCGGCGAAAATTTTATAGATTGAACCACGTGTACTTATTGACTTTAGGTATACAAAAAGTGGTCTAAGCATACACAACATTCATTAATTAAAAGACAAGGGTTATCTGTGAAGCAGACGTTAAAACTAACAGATATTATCGCAGTAGGCTTTATGCTATTTGCGTTCTTTTTAGGTGCGGGCAATATTATCTTTCCACCTCTAGCGGGTCAGTTAGCGGGTGAAAACTTAATGCCAGCTATGTTTGGTTTCTTGCTAACAGCGGTAGGTCTACCTCTTATTACTATCGTTGCTATTGCTGTTGCTGGTGGTTCTTGGGATCACTTGACGCAAGATCTTCCGAAAAAAGCGGCAGTTCTTATGGCTGCACTGATTTTCATCATCATTGGTCCTGCGTTTGCAGCGCCTCGTACTGGCCTAGTGGCTTACGAGATGGCGGTGAAACCTTTCTTCCTTGAGGCATCACAAACGCATCTGACAGCGTTCTCAGTGATCTTTTTTATCGCAGCGATGATGTTCTCATGGTTCCAAGGTCGTTTGATCGATCTTATCGGTAAAGTACTGACACCAGCATTGTTTGTTGGTTTGATCATTCTTGCTGTCGCTGTCTTCCTTGATCCTCAGGGCGATATGATAGGCGCGCACGGTGAATACCTAACGCAGCCTCTGACCAAAGGCTTCTTAGAAGGCTACAACACAATGGATACGTTCGCGTCATTGATGTTTGGTATGCTGATGGTTGATGCACTGCGCGGTAAAGGCATTACTGAGCGCTCTGCAACTACTAAATATCTGATCTATGCAGGTTGTATTGCTGCTGCTGGTCTTGCGTTTGTTTACATCTCACTATTTTACTTAGGTGCGACGAGTGCAACGGTTGCTGCTGGTGCTGATAATGGTGGCCTAGTGCTTAGCCAATACGTTCAAGCGTTGTTTGGTCCATACGGTCAAATCGTTCTGTCTGTCATCGTATTGCTAGCGTGTCTGACAACCGCGATTGGTTTGATTTCTGCGTGTTCAGATTTCTTCAGCTCGAAAACACCACTGTCATACAAGCAATGGGTACTGATTAATGGTTCTGTTTGTGCATTGGTTGCAAACGTTGGTCTTGCGCAGCTGATTTCTCTGTCAGTGCCAGTATTGTTTGCGCTATACCCTGTGGCGATTGCGTTGGTTGCACTAACATTTGTGCGTAGCAAACTGCCGAATCCACGCTTTGCTTACCGTGCAGTACTGCTTGTATCTCTGCTGTTTGCGTTGGTTGATGCGGCAAAAGTATCGGGTATTGATGTTTCTGCGTTTAACATGTTGCCATTATTCGAAGTCGGCATGGGTTGGGTGCTTCCAACATTTGCGGCTATCGTGTGCATGTTCTTCATCGCGAAACCTCGCCCAGAGCTAGCACAAGAAACCGCGTAATCACTTCGCGTAATCATTAAAAAGTAAAAAGCCCGATGAATTACTTCATCGGGCTTTTTACTTTTTAATGATTACGTGTTTGCGCTATTAAAGCGTGTCGTGGAATTCCACAAGAACTTGTTCACACCATTTTTCGATGCGTTCATCACTCAGTTCGTACTGTGAGTCTTCATCTAACGCAAGTCCAACAAACTTACTGCCATCTTCGATCAATGCTTTCGATGCTTCAAATTCGTAGCCTTCATTTGGCCAGTAACCGATAAAGGTTGCACCTGTGGCTTGCAATTCATCGTGAAGTAAGCCCATCGCATCTAAATACCACTCTCCGTAACCTTCTTGGTCACCCAGACCAAACAGCGCTACAACTTTGCCTTTCAGTGGCGTGGTCGCGATGTCTTGCCAAATCGCGTTCCAATCTTCTTGAATTTCACCAAAATCCCAAGTTGAGATGCCAAGGAGTAATAAGTCGTAGTCCGCCATTAGTGATAACGGTGTCTCTTTCACATTGTGAATGTCGACAAGGTCTTCACCAATAAGGGTACGAATTTTCTCTGCTGCCATTTCGGTGTAGCAGGTCGTTGAGCCGTAAAAGAGTCCGATTTTCATTATATTCGTCGTTATTTGTGTTGCTGTTGTGGAAGATTCTAACCATAAATTGAGGAAGATTGCAGCGAATATCCTATGTGGGATGATTTTTTATGGTATTGGATTGGCAGGTGCTTTAATCTAAATACTGTAAATATAAACAGATAAGGAAGCATTCATGACGGCACAACAGCCTGTCAATCAACAAGATTTTTCGCTTGTTGAGCAATTCTTAGATGCGATGTGGATGGAGCGTGGCCTATCAGAGAACACGTTGGCTTCCTACCGAAACGATTTAATGAAGCTGCTCGTGTGGATGGAAAAACATCGATACCGTCTTGATTTTATCAGTTTGTCTGGCTTGCAAGAATATCAAAGCCACCTTGTAGACTTAGATTACAAACAGACGTCCCGTGCGCGTATGTTGTCGGCTATTCGTCGTTTATTTCAATACCTGCATCGTGAGAAGGTGCGTGCTGATGACCCGAGTGCGCTCTTGGTTAGCCCTAAACTGCCACAACGTTTACCCAAAGATATTAGTGAAGAGCAAGTGGACGCGTTGCTCGAAGCGCCAGACCCGAATGACCCTATAGAATTGCGCGATAAAGCGATGCTAGAGCTACTCTACGCGACAGGGTTGCGTGTGACAGAGCTCGTCAGTTTGACCATGGAAAATGTTAGCTTGCGCCAAGGGGTGGTGCGCGTGACTGGTAAAGGCGGTAAAGAACGCCTGGTTCCTATGGGGGAAAACGCGGTCGATTGGATCGAGACGTTCATTCAACAAGGGCGCCCTGCGTTACTTGGTGATACATCATCTGATATTGTTTTTCCTAGTAAACGCGCAAGACAAATGACTCGTCAGACGTTTTGGCACCGTATTAAGTACTATGCTTTGATAGCAGGGATTGATACTGATCAGCTGTCGCCGCACGTACTGCGTCATGCCTTTGCCACGCATTTATTGAACTATGGCGCAGATCTCAGGGTCGTACAGATGCTTTTAGGACATAGTGACTTATCGACCACGCAAATTTATACTCACGTGGCGACTGAACGATTGAAGCAGATCCACAGTCAACACCACCCAAGAGCATAACAATGGTTAGATTCATCCATGTCTTCTTGGAAAAACGATTTTACATTAAGGTGAATTTCATGAGCGTATTACGCCGACTAACTCTGCTGACTTTACCATTTTTTGTTACCGCTTGTGGTGCAGAAGAAAGTCAGGCTCAAACGGAGACTCCTGCGCAACAAGTGGCGCCAGCTGCACAAAGCGGCTTTGATGAAGCAGCATTAAAAACTAAGTTCTCAAAGCTTGGTTTATCTATCGTTGATATTCAACCATCAGACGTCGCTGGCTTATTGGAAATTCAAACCAATGGCGGGATCCTGTTTGCTTCAAATGATGGTAGCCATTTTATCGCCGGTACGCTTTATGCCATTAATGATGATGGCAGTTACAAAGATGTCATAGCAGAGCGTCAAGCGCCACTTAACGCCGAGAAAATTGCGCAGTTCTTCGATAGCATGATCGAATACAAAGCCGACGATGAAAAGTACGTTGTGACCGTATTCACCGATATCACATGTGGTTACTGTGTGCGTCTGCATAGCCAAATGCAAGGCTATAATGATCTAGGTATTACAGTGCGTTACATGGCTTACCCTCGCCAAGGTGCAACTGGCCCTGTGGCAGAACAAATGGCAACGATTTGGTGTGCTGAAGATCCGGCGTCGGCAATGCACAACGCGAAAGTGAATCGTACATTTGATAACCCTGCGAAAGACTTAAAACAGTGTAAAGAAACCATCCAGGCGCATTACAATCTAGGTCGCCAATTGGGTATTTCTGGTACGCCAGCAATCTTCTTACCGAATGGCGAAATGGTTGGTGGCTACCTACCACCTGCAGAGCTATTGAAACGTTTAAAGCAACTATAATCCATTAGGAGCAGAGCCGGCAAAGTTGTCGGCTCTTTTAAGCATGATAGAAATTCAACGACGTCCTGAACCTGATCTTTCCCTTCTTCCTGATTCCATTCCTCCGATTCTTAAACGTATCTACATCAACCGTGGGATAACGGATCTTTCACAATTAGAAACGTCGGCCCGTGGGTTGCATTCATATCAAAAACTCGGGGGGATTGAGCAAGCTGTCGATCTTTTGTTTCAGGCGATAAAAGAACAAAAACGCATCATCGTTGTCGGTGATTTTGACGCTGATGGCGCGACAAGCTCAGCATTATCAGTGCTCGCGCTGCGTATGCTTGGTAGTCACAATGTGGATTACCTAGTGCCAAATCGTTTTGAAGACGGTTATGGGTTAAGCCCAGAAGTCGTTGACCAAGCCTTAGAGCTTGGCGCTGAGATGATCATGACGGTGGATAACGGCGTCTCATCAATCGAAGGCGTGCGTTACGCAAAAGAAAGTGGCATTACCGTGCTTGTTACCGATCACCACTTGCCAGGACAAGTGTTGCCTGATGTGGATGCGATGGTGAACCCAAACCTTGACAGCTGTAGCTTTCCATCTAAAGCGCTTGCGGGTGTGGGGGTCGCGTTTTATCTCATGATGGCACTATGCGTTCATATGCGAAAACACAATTGGTTTGCAGAACAGGGGATGCAAGAGCCCAAGTTGATGGAACTGATTGACCTTGTTGCACTGGGTACCGTCGCCGACGTCGTTCCATTGGATGAAAACAACCGCATTCTTGTACACCAAGGTTTGCAACGTATTCGTGCGGGCAAAGCGCGTCCCGGCATCCAAGCGTTAATTGAGGTCGCTAAGCGCGATGCGCGTCGTTTAGTTGCGTCCGATTTTGGCTTTGCTTTAGGTCCACGTATTAACGCAGCAGGCCGTCTTGATGACATGTCTTTCGGTGTTGAACTGCTGATGTGTAACAACATCCACGCAGCTCGTCGCATGGCAAGTGAATTGGATGGCTTGAACCAGACTCGTAAAGAGATTGAAGAAGGCATGAAGCAAGAAGCGATGGCTTTCTGTGAGCGCCTTCAGTTTGGTGAAGGCAATGAGCTTCCTTATGGCTTAGCCTTATTCCAACGTGATTGGCACCAAGGTGTGATTGGTATTTTGGCTTCGCGCATTAAAGAGAAGTTTCATCGTCCAGTCATTGCATTTGCTGATGGTGGAGAAGGGACGATTAAAGGCTCGTGTCGTTCTATTCCGGGGCTACACATGCGCGATGCGTTGGATTTCATCGACACGCAAAACCCGGGTTTGATCATCAAGTTTGGTGGACACGCCATGGCAGCAGGCTTAACGATTAAAGAGCAGGATTTTGAGCGTTTCAGTCGTTTGTTTGATGAAGTGGTAAAAAAGGAACTCGATGAAGCGGCGCTAAAAGGCGTGATCATGTCAGATGGCGAACTTAAGCCGGAAGAGTTCTCTATGCATGTTGCTGAACAGCTGCGATCGGGTGGCCCTTTTGGACAAGCTTTCCCAGAGCCAATCTTTGATGGTGAGTTTAAAGTACTGCATCAAAAGCTGGTGGGTGAGAAGCATCTTAAATTGATGTTAGAGCCGCTTTATAAAGGTCACCCTACCAATGTGATGATCGACGGTATCGCATTCAATGTTGATCTACGTCGATGGCCAGATGCATCGGTTAAAACAGTACGTCTCGCGTATAAGCTGGATGTGAATGAATTTCGTGGTAATCAATCATTGCAATTGATGATCGACCATATCGAAGCTAAGTAATACCTAGATCAACCTTTCTTATAGAGTACGGTTGCCCCTAAGTGGGCGTAAAATTTTATGACCGTGCTCTCTCTCACCGCAATCTGATTTCTCATCCGAAATTTTCCTGTATCTCGGTCACATTTTTCAGTAGAATTTCTCGGTTAAATTCTATTCTAAAATGTTGAGTAAACATGTTTGAAATCAATCCAATTAAAAACCGTCTGCAGGACGTGTCTCAGCGCACAAATGTCCTGAGGGGGTATCTTTGACTATGACGCGAAGAAAGAGCGTCTAGAAGAAGTCAACGCAGAACTTGAACAACCAGATGTATGGAACGAACCTGAGCGTGCGCAAGCACTGGGTAAAGAGCGTGCATCACTAGAAGCGGTTGTTGAAACTATTGATCAACTAGAGCAAGGTGTGGAAGATGTAGAAGGTCTTCTTGAGCTGGCTGTAGAAGAAGAAGATCAAGAAACATTTGACGAAATTGAACCAGAACTTGCTGAGTTGGAAGAGAAGCTAGAAAAGCTTGAATTCCGTCGTATGTTCTCTGGCGACCACGATAGCTCTGATTGTTACATCGATTTGCAAGCTGGCTCTGGTGGTACAGAAGCACAAGACTGGACTAACATGCTGCTGCGTATGTACCTACGTTGGGCAGAAGCGAAGGGCTTCAAAGCTGAAGTGATTGAAGTCTCTGAAGGTGAAGTCGCGGGTCTTAAGTCGGCAACAGTTCGCATCTCTGGTGAATATGCGTACGGTTGGTTACGTACTGAAACGGGCGTTCATCGTCTTGTTCGTAAATCTCCGTTCGATTCAGGCGGTCGTCGCCATACGTCATTTGCTTCTGCGTTCATCTATCCAGAGATTGATGAAAACATCGACATCGACATTAATCCTTCCGACCTACGCATTGACGTTTATCGTGCGTCAGGCGCAGGTGGTCAGCACGTAAACACCACAGAATCTGCGGTACGTATTACGCACGTACCTACGAACACAGTGGTTCAGTGTCAGAATGACCGTTCTCAACATAAGAACAAAGATCAGGCAATGAAACAGCTTCGAGCGAAGCTATTTGAGCTTGAATTGCAAAAGCAAAATGCGGAAAAACAAGCTAATGAAGACGCTAAGTCTGACATTGGCTGGGGTAGCCAGATCCGTTCTTACGTATTGGATGACTCACGTATTAAGGACCTCCGTACGGGCATTGAAAACCGTAATACTCAAGCGGTTCTTGATGGCGATCTGGACAAATTTATTGAAGCTAGCCTGAAATCAGGTCTATAAAGCTTTTCACCGACAAAAACAGGATACATCGAAAATGACTGATGCTGTTCAAAACGAAACTGTACTAGAAGAAAATAAGCTGATTGCTGAACGCCGCGCTAAACTGGATGCAATCCGAAAGAGCTGCAAAGCGAACGGCCATCCAAACGACTTCCGTCGTGACGCACTAGCGGGCGACCTTCAGAAAGAGTTCGGTGAAAAGACGAAGGAAGAGCTAGAAGAGCTTAACCACGTAGTAGCAATCGCTGGCCGTATCATGGCTAAACGTGGTCCATTCTTGGTAATTCAAGAAACTTCTGGCCGTATCCAAGCTTACGCTGACAAAGCGGTTCAAAAAGTACTTAAAGAAAAATACCAAGGTCTAGATATCGGTGACATCATCGGTGTTAAAGGTGCACTTCATAAGTCTGGTAAAGGTGACCTATACGTGAACATGGAAGAGTACGAGTTGCTAACCAAAGCACTACGTCCACTTCCAGAGAAGTTCCACGGTCTAACTGACCAAGAGATGCGTTACCGCCAACGTTACGTTGACCTGATCGTTAACGAAGACTCTCGTCAAGCGTTTGTAGTACGTTCTAAAGTCATGTCTGCAATCCGCAACTTCATGATCTCTAAGCAGTTCATGGAAGTTGAAACGCCAATGATGCACGTTATCCCTGGCGGTGCGAGTGCGCGTCCATTTATCACGCACCACAACGCACTAGACATGCCAATGTACCTACGTATCGCGCCAGAGCTATACCTGAAGCGTCTAGTTGTTGGTGGTTTTGATCGCGTATTCGAAATCAACCGTAACTTCCGTAACGAAGGCCTTTCTCCACGCCACAACCCAGAATTCACAATGATGGAATTCTACATGGCGTACGCAGACTACAAAGATCTGATGGACCTAACTGAAGAACTACTAAGCTCAGTGGCGCAAGAAGTTCTAGGTTCAACGTCAATGCCTTACGGTGATGAAACGGTTGAGTTTGGTGGTACTTACACTCGTATGAGCATGTTCGAAGCAATCAAGCACTACAACCCAGACCACGCGCAAATCCAAGCGCTAACAGAAGAAGACCTACAAAACCGTGATCTAATGGTTTCTATCGCGAAATCTGTTCACGTTGAAGTAGAACCTTTCTGGACATGTGGTCAGCTTCTTGAAGAGATCTTTGGTGAAACAGCAGAACCTAAGCTAATGCAGCCTACGTTCATCACTGGTTACCCAGCAGATATTTCTCCGTTGGCTCGTCGTAGCGATGATAACCCGTTCTTTACAGACCGCTTTGAGTTCTTTATCGGTGGCCGTGAAGTAGCGAACGGTTTCTCAGAGCTTAACGATGCTGAAGACCAAGATGCACGCTTTAAAGCACAGGTTGAAGCGAAAGAGTCTGGTGACGACGAAGCAATGTTCTACGATGCAGACTACATCACTGCTCTAGAGCACGGCCTACCGCCAACAGCAGGCCAAGGTATCGGTATCGACCGTTTGGTTATGCTACTGACTAACACGCACACTATCCGTGACGTGATCCTATTCCCTGCAATGCGCCCGCAAGCGTAATTCGATAGGATGAGTAAAAAACCACCTTCGGGTGGTTTTTTTTTGCCTTTTAGTTAAGTTAATTCAAGTTGTTGCATTTGCCTTTTAATGGGATATGCAAATAAACATTCGCCAAATCTCAATCTATTGCATAGTCTTAATACTGAGACAGACGTGAGGGGGCGGAGTCTCGATAATGTTACCCGCTCGCAAAGATAAGTTTGTGGCACAAAATTTCTATTAACAATGAAAAAGGGTTAGAGAATGGCTGGGCAGTTTAAGATGGATTCCATCCCGGGATCGCTTGTGGTAGTTGGCGGTACTTATGAGCCTTGGTTATCGGTACTGGAGCAAGTGGGCTGGAAGTGTCACCAAGTAGGTGATTTACGCAAAGCTAATACGCTGTTAGAAGATATTGGTCCATGTATCGGTATTGTTGATCTCAGCCATGACGAGTTCAGCTTGAATGGTTTGGCGAACTTAGTCAGCTCTCACAAACACGTACGTTGGTTAGCGTTTATTCGTGAATCTCAGCTTGGCACTGACACCATATGCCAGTTCATTGTTAACTTTTGTATCGACTTTTTCACAGCGCCGATCCCAGATGCACAGTTATTAAGCACAATAGGTCACCAGCTTGGCATGCTTAAGTTGGAGAAAAAAGTTTGGCCTAGTTTTGGTAGCAGTTTAGATATGGGTCTGATCGGTGAATCTATCCCGATGAAACGTTTACGCGATCAAGTGAAGCGCATTGGTCCAACGGACGTCAGCATTCTGATTTCTGGGGAAAGTGGGACTGGTAAAGAGGCGGTTGCTAGGGCCATCCATAAAGTCTCTTCACGCTCTCATAAACCGTTTATGGCAATTAACTGTCGCGCACTCAATGAACAACGTTTCCAAGCTGAAGTATTTGGTATTAACGCTGATGAAGATATGGAAGCATGCCTGCTTGAACAAGCAGATGGTGGCACCGTGTTGTTTAATGACATTCTTACCATTTCAAAAGAGCAGCAAATGAATCTGCTGAGATTCTTGCAAGAAGGCACCATTGATACCAAAGATGGCGTAAAAGCGGTTAACGTACGCATTCTTGCTGCTAACTCGTCAGATGTTGAAAAAGCTTTGATTGACGGTGACTTCAATGAAGAACTTTACCATTACATCAACGTTCTGCGCATCAATGTCCCTAGCTTGAAAGAACGTGCGAGTGACATCGCATTGCTGGCTCGTTTCTACTTACAAGAGTTCTCAAAAGAGTACAACTCGCAAGCAAAAAGCTTTTCTGAGGATGCATTCAAGGCACTGACACGTTATTTCTGGCCTGGAAATGTGCGTGAGCTGATGAACCAAGTGAAGCGAGCGGTATTAATGTCCGACAGCGTAATGATTGAAGAGCATCACTTAGATTTACCTCAACGTAATGACTCAAAGCGCAGCTTGAAATCAATCCGAGAGAAGAGTGAACGTGATGCGTTGCTGGTTGTTTTGGAATCTCATTCTGGTCAAGTTTCAAATGCGGCGAAAGAGCTCGGAGTTTCGCGTGCAACCATGTATCGACTACTTAATAAACATAACTTGATTTCCGAACAAGCCATGTAGTTGGCCTTTCCCTGTGTCAAATAGGCGAATAAATACAATAAAAGAGAGTGGCCACAGAGCCGCTCTTTTTATTTTTTGTTTGGTTTGATTTATAAAATCCGCAAATTTATATATTCCTCAGGTGAATATGTTATACATAAAAGTATATGAAACTAAATTGCGGTGTATTGATTTGTTTTTAATCAAAAAGGCAAAAAATGTTTGATATATATTCATCAAAGCTTACAATTTAACCGTAACTCAATGAGTTATACCTTTCATAAACGGATTAATTTTTAGCTAGGAGGCGCAAGATGAAACATTACGTTGTTAACACCACTGCTTACGCTGATCGTATGCCTATCGCTCCGATAACCCTTAAATCGGATGATACCAATACCACTGGCTCACAAGATAAAAATTAATCCGTAACCTATCATATTTATTACTAGGCTGCGGGAAAGTAGCGGCTTAGTATCAACAGAATATTTCTGTTCATTTTACGCACTATTTTTCCCAGTCGAATACATCGATAATCGGAGAAAATATTATGCGTCACTCTATTTACTTACAATTGGCCACTTTGCTATTGAAAGCAGACCTTAAACGCGAAGAAAAGCAATGGCAGCGTACCATACGCCGAACTGCTCATGATATTCCATGGACGAATGTTCATCTATTGAGGGATATTGGTTTAGATCGCGATGGTCGTTCTACACGTGCCAATGTTCCGGATGCAGTAAAAGTTGAACGTCGAGTTCGTCACCTTCGTCGAGTCTTAACGTCGCGAATAATGACGTAATTGTTAGCGTGTTGGGCTGACTGAGTTGCTAACGAGTCATTCAACACGCTTAACTTTTTATATGAAGTATGACTTCATTGGATAAACAGCTGATCTTGAAGATCAGCTGTTTTCGTTTGAAGGTGGTACTGTTAAGGGCAAGGATTCGAGTAAGTTGTACCTATTGCTTGAATTTCAGTAAGTAGTTCGTCGCTAAGTTGCAAATCAATACTGTCGATATTGGCTTTTAATTGGTCTAGGTTTGTTGCTCCGATAATGTTAGAAGCAACAAATGGACGCTGATTGACAAACGCGAGCGCCATTTGTGCAGGGTTTAGACCATGCTCTTGAGCTAAATTGACGTAAGCTTCGGTCGCTTTAACACCTTGCGGAGTGAAGTAGCGCGCAAAACGCTCCCACTTAGTGCATCGAGCGCCTTCAGGTTTTGCCCCGTTTAGGTATTTACCACTCAGGCAGCCAAATGCCAAAGGAGAGTAGGCAAGTAACTGAACGCCTTCGTAATGGCTGATTTCAGACAAGCCAACTTCGAAGCTGCGGTTCAATAAGTTATATGGGTTTTGAATGGAGACAATTCTTGGCAAATCGTGTTTTTCTGCCAAACGCAATAGCGACATCACACCCCACGGCGTCTCGTTGGATACGCCGATATAGCGCACTTTACCTGCATTCACTAATTCAGTAAGCGCTTCCAACGTTTCAATTAACGTGACTTCTTCTTGTTTGTCAGGGTATGGGTAGTTGAGTTGACCAAAGCAGTTGGTTTGACGCTGCGGCCAATGTAGTTGGTACAAATCGACATAATCGGTTTGTAGACGATTAAGGCTGTCATCAATTGCTGTATGGATGTGGCGACGATTAAGGCTCATGTTGTCTCTAATGTGAGGAACATTGCGAGGGCCTGCCACTTTTGTTGCCAGTACTACTTTCTCTCTTTTGCCGCTTTTTGCTAACCAATTACCGATGTATTGCTCGGTGAGCCCTTGTGTTTCCGAGTTTGGCGGTACAGGGTACATCTCTGCGGTATCGATGAAGTTCACCCCATGATCGAGGGCAAAGTCGAGCTGTTCAAAGGCGTCCTTTTCTGTGTTTTGCTCGCCAAACGTCATAGTGCCGAGGCAGATTTTACTGATCTCAAGTGATGAGTGCGGTAGTTTTGTGTATTGCATATCACGTCCTTGAAGAGTTACCGACTAAATAAGTGACTCCAATATAGGGGATTTGTAGCCGCAATCGCAAATGATTTACGTATAAAGGAAGAGCAAACTCGAAAGCTACAGTTAGCCTAACTACACTTAAATGATCGTGTGAAGGAGGTATGTTATGCAGAAGCATCAATTGGACATGTGGCTACATGGTCCACATAAAGATACTTATAAAACTCCCAAAGTATTTGTGATTGGGTGTTCTGATGTCTCTGACTATCTTTTAGCTGTGGAGTACAAGCATCAACTTGAGCCGATTAAAGACGGTGAAGACCCGATACATTTTGGCTCTCTAGACTTAGTAAAAGAAGAACTATTGAGGCTAGGGGTCGATAAAGCGTATTTAAGGCTGCGCAATGCGTATGACGAATGTGGCACTGAAGAGGCAGCCTCATACTGCGATATTGAGTTATCGCTCGTGACGCACTAAATAGCTGATATAGTTTTATTCTGGTTGAGTGTTAATGTAGTGCTTGAGTAAGATCTGTTCAGTAAACTGTGTTCTAAGGTAAAAGCCTCGGGGCAGAGTTTTCATCGGCTTACCATTTGAGTTATATGCTTCGGTGAGCGCTTTTGCATTTGCGGCTTTAGGGCGAAGATGCAGCGCTTCTCCGTGTCTGGCGGAAATTTGATCAAATCTTCCCAAGACGATCATCTCCATTAACTCTTCCCAGTCATTTCGCAAAATCCGTTCTTCTTCTTCATCTGGTGACCAAATGAGTGGACTGCCCACACGTCTTTCAGCGAGTGGGATTTCTCGTTCTCCTTCTACGGGTACCCAAAGCACACGAGATAGCTTGTTTCGAACATGACTTGTTTCCCATGTAAGACCATGAACACCAGTGAGGGGGGCCACAGAAACAAAGGTTGTTTCTAAAGGTTTGCCAGAGTAACTGATCGGAATACTTTTCAACTCGATCCCTAGTTTTGCGAAATCTTGTTGAGGTTTACTGCCAGCTGGAGCGCCCAAGTGCCATTCGAGTAATTGACCCACCCAACCTTTATCACGTTTTAAGTTTTCAGGAACAATCATATTCGCCTCGGCGGCCAACTCAGCAAAACTGAGTCCTGCCATATCATGCGCTCGTTCCAATAGCTCTGCTTCTGTTTGTGGTTCTGGTTTCATAGTTACAAGGTGGTATTACAAAAAATATAGTTTATCAAACTCCGACCAAATCTACTGTTTAAGATTTCACCGAGGCGGTGTAAGAACGATCAATTCATAACTTATCCACAGGTGGAGGAGGTATTGATAAGATCCTGACGAGGTCTGTATGAATAAACAGGGGTTAAAATGCATTTTTGGGGTTGATTTTGTTGTAATCATCTAAACGAATAGCAGGTAAGTGTGGATAAATAGCCTGTTGGTGGATCTTTGACCGATCTGAGTTTGGTGAAAAGATCATCAAGAAATTGAAGATCGAATTATCGTTATTTTTAAAAATAAATGCTTTTTTATCAATGTGTTATGTTTGTTTTTTTGTTTATTCATTTGTTTTTCATTTGATGGGATTGAACTGAATTACTCATTTGAATTGAATTCTTCACAAAGTTATTCACAGAAAAGGTGAATAAATGTGGGCAATGTCTCACTCTTGTGTTGATAAGGTATGGTTTGATTAAAAGATATCCAAAAATGCTGAAAAGGTAATAAATCTTGCTCATATCACATCAGTAAGTTTGCTAGTAATGGGGATATGTGGAAAAATCACGGTAATAAAAAATTTATTCATAGAGGTTAGCCAGTGATAGATGGCGATGGTTACCGACTTAATGTTGGTATTGTGATATGTAATAACCATGGTCAGGTCTTCTGGGCTAAACGATACGGGCAACACTCATGGCAATTTCCACAAGGTGGGATTGACGAAGGTGAAACCCCTGAACAAGCCATGTTCAGGGAGTTATACGAAGAAGTCGGTTTAACGAAAAAAGACGTTAAGATCATTGCAACAAGTCGTCATTGGTTAAGATATAAGCTACCAAAGCGATTGGTGCGTTGGGACTCCAAGCCTGTTTGTATCGGCCAAAAACAGAAATGGTTTCTGCTGAGATTAGAATGCGATGAGTCTCGCATTAATATGCAACGCGGAAAATCCCCTGAATTTGATGGTTGGCGCTGGGTAAGTTACTGGTATCCAGTTAGGCAAGTTGTTTCTTTCAAGCGAGATGTTTATCGACGAGCGATGAAAGAATTTGCATCCTTAGCCATGCCTTTTCGAGAGAGAAAAGCGAAAGGGAAAAGAAAAAAGCAACGTAGAGGATAATCATGCTCAGTCAGCTAAGGGAAATAGTTGAGAAAGTCTCCAGGGTCGATGATGTGCATCTGGCACTCGATATATTGGTGAAAGAGACTTGTGCTGCCCTTAGTACTGAGTGCTGTACTATCTATCTTGCTAATGAAGAAATGCAGCGCCTTGAGTTAATGGCAACTCAAGGCCTTATTTTTGAAGGTGATAGTATTCATATCAACTTCAATGAAGGCTTGGTTGGGTTGGTAAAACGAAGCGCTGAACCCCTTAACCTTGCCGAAGCCTCAAAACACCCCGAGTTCAAATTCTTTCCTCAACTCGGCGAACAGATTTACCACTCTTTTTTAGCTACTCCAATCATTCATCGTAAACAAGTTTTAGGTGTGTTGGTGATCCAACAAAAAACGCCGCGCTTGTTTAGTGAAATGGAAGAATCGTTTCTTGTTACCTTATCCGCTCAGTTAGCGGTGCTCATTGCACATGCGCAGAATCTTGGGCATTGGCAGTTAGCATCTAAACCCACGGTATTAAAAGGTTTGCCTGCGTCTACTGGTGTCGCGATTGGAGAGTTTTGGTTCGACAATACCCAGCCGAGTTTATCGGATGTTTTCCCTTCGTCCACGTTAGATAAGGAACGCGAGCACGAGACATTACTGGTGGCCATAGAGCGAGCGTTAAATGACTTTCGCCGTATGCGGAAAAAGCTGGACAGTGAAATCAACAAAGATGCGCTGGCGATCTTCGATCTGTTTACTCACTTACTGAATGATCCGATGCTTCGCGGTGATTTGAAGAAGCAGATTGAAAAAGGAGATAGGGCAGACTGGGCGTTACGCCAAGTTGTAGAGTCATACTCGAATCGATTTGCAAGAATGTCGGATGTATACATGCGTGAAAGAGCGCAAGATATCCGAGAGTTAGGGCAAAGGCTGCTCTATTTTCTGCACAACAGTGAGCAAGAAAATTCTGCAATTGATCGTCCCATTATTTTGGTGGCGAACGAACTCACTGCCACCTTGCTCGCTTCTGTACCTAAAGAGTTTTTGTTAGCCGTCGTATCATTAGAGGGAGGCGCAAACTCTCACGCTGCCATTTTATCTCGAGCTCTTGGGGTCCCTGCAGTCATGGGCGCCAACATTAATCCGGATGTGGTGAATGGCAAACTCGGGATAGTCGACGGCTATACGGGTGAGATCTTCTTAGAGCCAAACCGCCAGTTGTTGCGAGAGTATCGCAGCTTAGTAAGCGAAGAGTCTGAACTGTTTGCCATGGTAAACAAGGACCTCGCACTCCCTGCGGTTACGCAAGATAATCACCATATCGAAATTATGCTGAATGCGGGACTCAGTGCAGACAGTAATATTGCCATCAACACAGGTGTTGATGGTGTTGGGTTGTACCGAACTGAGATTGCATTTTTACTTCAGCATCACTTTCCTTCGGAAGATGAGCAGTATCATCAATACCAAGCAATACTTAACAGCTATCCGAATCAACGAGTAGTGATGCGTACTTTGGATATTGGTGGTGACAAACCTTTGCCGTATTTGCCCATCGAAGAAGATAATCCGTTTCTAGGCTGGCGTGGCATTCGTTTTACATTGGATCATCCAGACATTTTCTTGATCCAGCTGCGTGCAATGTTAAGAGCGAGTGCAGAAAGCGGAAACTTAAGTATCTTATTGCCAATGGTGTCAGGGGTAAAAGAGCTAGACGATGCCATTAGCTTGATTAATCAAGCTCACAGCGAAGCCGTTTTGCTTGATGATAGAATTCAATTCCCACAAATTGGGGTCATGATTGAAGTACCATCGATGGTGTATCTGTTGCCAACGATTGCTCACCGTGTTGATTTTGTTTCTGTCGGGACAAACGATTTAACTCAGTATTTATTAGCGGTAGATAGGAACAATTCGCGCGTAGCGGATGTCTATGAATCTATGCATCCTGCGGTACTGTTAGCGCTTAAGCAAATCCATGAGGTGTGTGATAAATATCAGGTGCCCGTGTGTATTTGTGGTGAGCTAGCGGGTGATCCATTTGGCGCTCTTCTCTTACTTGGGTTAGGGTATACCAGTTTGAGTATGAACACCTCCAACGTGGCTAAGGTGAAATATTTGATTCGTCATAGTCAACAAGAAGAATTAGAAAAATTAGCGGAGCAAGCAATGACAAAGTCCTATGGGGAGGACATTCATCAAATGATGCATGACTTCTTCATTCAACAGGGCTTTGCGGGCTTTATCCGTGCAGGTAAAAAGTAGGAAATCGTGACCGTCTCTTTATTTTTGTTATTGTTGGCGCTAGGCGCTTTTGTGGGTGTGATGGCGGGGTTACTCGGTATCGGTGGTGGTTTGATTGTTGTTCCTGCCTTGTTGTATTTGCTTCCTCTTGCTGGGATCTCTCCAGAAATGAGTATGCACATGGCCTTAGCCACTTCGTTAGCGAGTATTATTGTCACGTCTGGCTCATCGGCGATGAATCACCTTAAGCTCGGCAATGTCGATATGTTTGTCGTAAAATGGTTGATGCCTGGTGTGGTCATTGGTGGCTTTGTTGGTGCCAATATTGCTGAGTGGATCCCTACACACTATTTGCCGAAAGTGTTTGGTGTCATTGTTCTTTGCCTGTCAGTACAAATGTTTCGTTCCATTAAAGTTACGAGCAGTAAACCTATGCCGAGCAGCCCTGTGACTGTAGTTTACGGCACGGGAATTGGTGTCGTATCAAGCCTTGCTGGTATTGGTGGTGGCTCACTGTCGGTACCATTTTTAAATAAACATGGGATAGAGATGCGTAAAGCGGTGGGCTCATCCTCCGTTTGTGGTTGCGTGATTGCTATTTCTGGTATGATCGGCTTCATCTTACATGGCTATAAAGTGGAAGGCTTACCTTCATACAGTATTGGCTATGTTTATCTTCCCGCTTTATTAGCGATTGCTATGGCCTCGATGCTCACAACAAAAGTGGGTGCGAAGCTGGCAACTAACCTTCCAACTGCGGTATTAAAAAAGATATTCGCGGTGTTCTTAATGTTTGTTGCAGCGACCATGCTGCTCTAAGTTTGTACCCAAGTCATTCTCGCTGAACCAAGCATCTAGAGGTTACTTGGGTATATTTATTTTGTTGTGATAAGAAGAGAATGATTTATGTCTCAGGGATATATTGAATTTCCCAATATTGATCCGGTTTTAATCTCTATTGGTCCTGTTTCGGTTCGTTGGTACGGTTTGATGTACCTTGTGGGCTTTATGTTTGCTCTATGGTTAGCTAACCGACGTGCGGATAAGCCTGGAAGTGGTTGGACACGAGAGCAGGTTTCTGATTTGTTGTTCGCAGGCTTCCTTGGCGTGGTGATTGGTGGCCGTGTAGGCTACGTGCTTTTCTACAATTTTGAGCTCTTCCTGGCTGACCCTTTGTACCTGTTTAAAGTGTGGACCGGTGGTATGTCTTTCCACGGGGGCTTACTGGGTGTGATTACCGCGATGTTCTGGTATGCACACAAAAACGGGCGAACTTTCTTCGGTGTTGCTGACTTTATCGCGCCGCTTGTGCCATTTGGTTTGGGTATGGGGCGTTTAGGTAACTTCATGAACAGCGAGTTGTGGGGCCGAGTAACGGATGTGCCTTGGGCGATCGTTTTCCCAAATGGCGGTCCACTGCCACGTCATCCATCGCAACTTTATGAAATGGCGCTTGAAGGTATCGTCCTTTTCTTCATTTTGAATTGGTTCATCAAGAAACCTCGTCCTCTAGGTTCTGTTTCAGGACTCTTTCTTGCGGGTTACGGAACCTTCCGTTTCCTAGTAGAATACGTGCGCGAACCAGACGCTCATTTGGGTTTATTCGGTGGCTTTATTTCCATGGGACAGATTTTATCCCTGCCAATGGTGGTTATCGGTGTCCTCATGATGGTTTGGGCATACAAACGTGGTCATTACAAAGACGAATTACCACAAAAGACGAAGTAAGGTATTGGTGTGAAACAGTATTTAGATTTGTGTCAACGCATCGTTGACCAAGGTGTTTGGGTTGAAAATGAGCGTACAGGCAAGCGCTGCCTGACCGTAATCAACGCGGATTTAACCTACGATGTTGCGAACAATCAATTTCCGTTGGTCACCACACGTAAAAGTTTTTGGAAAGCGGCCGTTGCAGAACTATTAGGGTATATTCGTGGTTACGATAATGCGGAAGATTTTCGTAAGCTGGGCACGAAAACCTGGGATGCCAATGCCAACCTAAATGATGCCTGGTTGAATAACCCATACCGTAAAGGTGAAGACGACATGGGCCGTGTCTATGGGGTTCAAGGGCGCGCCTGGGCGAAACCTGATGGTGGTCATGTTGACCAGCTACGTAAGATAGTGGATGACTTAACGCGTGGTGTTGATGACCGCGGTGAAATCTTGAACTTCTACAATCCGGGTGAGTTCCACATGGGGTGCTTGCGTCCTTGTATGTACAGTCACCATTTTTCATTGCTGGATGATACGCTTTACCTGAATAGTACTCAGCGTTCGTGTGATGTACCGCTTGGCTTAAACTTCAATATGGTTCAAGTTTACGTGTTCTTGGTGATTATGGCGCAAATTACGGGCAAGAAACCTGGTCAGGCATTTCATAAGATTGTGAATGCTCACATTTATGAAGATCAGCTTGAACTGATGCGCGATGTTCAGTTGAAACGTGAGCCATTAAAAGCGCCGACGTTCCATATCAACCCAGAGATTAAATCTCTAGAAGATTTGGAAACATGGGTCACACTGGATGACTTTTGGGTTGAAGGGTACGAGCATCACGATCCTATTCGTTACCCATTCTCAGTGTAACGAGTATCGTTCTTCAAGATATAGAAAAAGCTCCGAATGGAGCTTTTTTCTTTTTTGTACTTAGAAGGTATTATTTTAGTGCACTGACAATATAACGGTGAATTGGGTTGGTCTGCATCGGTGTGGACAGTGCCGGGCTAATAAACTTAGGTTGAGTGAATATTTCTTTACTCACTAATGAACGGATAAGCTCAAAGTACTTCAGCTCTGTTTTCCCGCACAACAATAGTGAAAAGTCATCGCCCAATCTATCATAGGCATTGAGCACCTCTCGGAATCCTCTAAGATACAAGTAATCCTTCGTTAAACCTCCACCTCGATAGACTCGGGCAGTCGTTGTAAATGCTTGAAGATCAGAAGCTTTATACTGTTCTTTTAATAGCATGAACGTATGGCGGAAATCGCGATCCTTGATCATCGACTCTACTGCCAGAACTCGTAAGGCTAAGGTTCTTAGGCGCTTGATACTGAAATGTCCTGACAGATACTCACATAATATAGCCAGCCCTTCTTGAGTGTTGGTATTGGCAGGACAACCTAAGCTCAGGACTTTTAGCGGTTGTTGACGACCGTTAAGCGTAGTTAGGAGATGTACTCCCATTTCATGATGTGCAAGAGCCTCCAGCTCATCAGTGGTGATGTACGCCGCGTGGTTAATTTTGACTCTAGATCCTGAAACTAGTGCGTTTGCTAACATCCCGTCCAACACCTGTATTTCACATTCATACCCATTGCGTTGAGCAAAATTTTGCATGAAACGTGCTATTGCACGGCTATCGTGCTGAGGTTCTTTTTCTTCTTCTGTAGGAAGGTGCAATATGAAATGGGCGTTGGCAATATCTTTGGCGCTCGGTTCCCCATAATAGCGTAAGGAGTTATAAAGAAACTCTTGCGTACCTATGGTATTCACTTGATCCAGTTTATCTGCATAAGACTGAATTACATCCGCGTACAGCCTCTGCAGTTGGGTGTCTTGAATGTTTTCTAGAGGTAGCTCATATAGACGTCGCTTTGCGCTGTGGGTATCTACGTTAGTAATTGAATATTGAAAATTAGGCTCTTGAGAATATTTGTTTTTAATGAAACGTTCTCTTTCTTGAGCATAATTAAGAGGATTCACGCTACTGAGGATATCAATATCAGCAACCAGTTGGGTTAGGTTTTCGTCTATTGCGAGTAGCTGATCAGAAATAGCGTCATTAAGCTGCGTCATGTTGTCGACTCCAAATGAGATAGCTCAGCATAAGCATGCTGATGTGGCTCAAATTATCACCGGACAATCGATTTGAACAGTTTAATTATCATAAAAAAGGCTCCACGATGTGGAGCCTAAACAATAAGCGATAGTATGTCGTTGTTGTTACGTTGTTAGGGCTAGAATTGCACCTGGTAGAATAACGAATACTGACATTAGGTAACCACCAACAACTGCTTTATTCTTAATAGCCATTTCAGAAATCATCTCAGCGCCTTTAACCGGAATCTCACGTAGGAATGGAATTCCAAAGATAAACAGCGTCGCCATGATGTTAAATACTAAGTGGACTAGAGCGATTTGTAGTGCGAATACTGCGAACTCTCCAGATACCGCTGTCGCTGCTAGTAGTGCCGTAATACAAGTACCAATGTTAGCACCCAGAGTGAAAGGGTAGATATCTCGTACTTTCAACACGCCAGTACCAACCAACGGAACCATTAAACTTGTCGTGGTTGAGGAAGATTGTACTAGAACGGTCACGATTGAGCCTGATACGATGCCGTGAATAGGACCACGACCGATGGCGTTTTTCAAAATTTCACGTGCACGACCAACCATTAGGCTCTTCATTAATTTACCCATCACTGTGATTGCAACGAAGATAGTCGCAATACCCAAAGCAATAAGCATGACGCCGCCAACAGTATCACCGAAGGTAGAAAGTGGCTCTTTAATTGCGCCTACGACTGGCTTTGTAATTGGTTTAATAAAGTTGAAGCCTTTAATGCTCATATCACCAGTAGCAAGCAGTGGAGAAACAAGCCAGTGAGAAACTTTCTCTAAAATGCCGAACATCATTTCCAACGGAAGGAAAATAGCGACAGCAAGCAAGTTGAAGAAGTCGTGAATGGTTGCACTTGCAAATGCACGTTTGAACTCTTCTTTACAGCGCACGTGGCCAAGAGATACAAGCGTATTGGTCACTGTGGTACCAATGTTAGCACCCATCACCATAGGGATAGCGGTTTCTACAGGTAAGCCACCTGCAACCAAGCCTACAATAATAGACGTTACAGTACTTGAAGACTGAATTAAGGCTGTTGCCACCAAGCCGATCATTAGACCTGCAACTGGGTGTGCGGCAAATTCAAATAGCACCTTAGCTTGATCGCCAGTTGCCCATTTAAAGCCACTACCAACCATAGATACTGCTAGAAGAAGCAGATATAACATGAATGCCAAGTTAGCCCAGCGTAACCAACGAGCTGTGCTCGAAATTGGTGCCACTGTTGAAGTAGCTTGGTTCATCATAATTTTCTCCGTTGACCTTTCAGTTCATTTTTCGGTCTGTAGTTGAATCTGCGGGCGATGTTAGAGAACAAATATTTCAGTAATATTACAGATTTCTTGCTGTGAGAGATTTTTATTGTTCTTTTTGATAATGGCGTAAAAGAGGAAGAAAATTAATTTTTAACCTGTTGATTTTAATGGTTAAATTTTGATTTCGTTTTGTTTGGTTTTTGCGCTTTTTTTGTAGAGAAAATGCGCCTCAGTTCAACTTTTATGACAGTATTGACTTTATACTTTCGGTAAAACTTATGCTTTTGTAAGGTATTGTATGGTTTTGTCGAGTTTATTGTTTGTCTCTGTCACATTTGGTATAAAAAGTATCACTTTCTTTTCGGGACTCGATCATGTCACATCTAAACTACAACCATCTCTATTATTTCTGGATGGTGTGCAAACAGGGCTCTGTAACTAAAGCGGCTGACGCGCTCTTCCTGACACCGCAAACCGTGACAGGACAGATTAAAGCGCTTGAAGAGCGCATGAAAGGAAAGTTAACCAAGCGCAATGGTCGTACAGTTGAGCCCACTGAGTTAGGTCAGCTTGTGTTTAAGTACGCCGACCGGATGTTCGGTTTGAGCTATGAGATGTTAGATATCGTCAATTACAGCCAGCACTCGAACATTCTATTTGAAGTTGGTGTAGCCGATGCATTATCTAAACGCTTGGTCAGTAAAGTACTGATGACGACCGTCCCGGAAGATAACAGTATTCATTTACGCTGTTATGAATCAACCCACGAACTGCTACTTGAACGCCTTTCTCAGCACAAGCTAGATATGATCCTTTCGGATTGTCCCGTTGATTCTACTCAAAGTCCTGGCCTTTATAGCAAAAAGTTAGGTGAAAGTAGCATGAGCTTTTTTGCTTCTTCTGAAATTGAAAATGTGCGATTTCCTGAGATCTTGGAACAAAAAAAACTTCTGATTCCCGCGAGCCGAACGGCTATGGGGCGTAAAGTTATTCAATGGTTTGATCGTCAAGGCCTTCAAGCCAATGTGCTGGGGGAGTTTGATGATGTTGCGTTGATGAAAGCTTTTGCTCGGTACCACGACGATGTGATTTTCTTGGCACCGACCGTATACATGTCGGAGATTGAAGACGACCGAAATTTACAGCTAATTGGCCATGTCGATGGGCTAAAAGAAGAGTACTACGTGATTTTTGCGGAACGAATGATCCAACACCCCGCGGTAAAAAATGTTTGTGATGCTGATTTCAGTCAAATGTTTGAGTAAACCCGTATCGTTGCGTAAATAAATAGATTACTATCAATAAAAATATAATTCTAAATAATATCTAAGTAAGCAAGATACTTGTTTTAGTGAGCAAAACTATTAATTATTGATGGCGCACCAATTAAAATCCTTGGTGGATAATATTGGTGTATCACTAACAACTAAATTAGAGGTTCTAATAATGAAGACTCTGGGAGTGTATCTTGATTTTCTTAGATATATAAATCAGTGCAACACAACAAGCTGGCCAGGGTTGGAATAAGTAAGTTGTAGCTAGAGGTCCAACACATGAATCTACAAGAAATGGAGCAGAACTCCGCAAAAGCCGTCGTGTTGCTCAAAGCGATGGCAAACGAGAGACGCCTACAAATCCTTTGTATGCTGCATAACCAAGAGCTGTCCGTGGGAGAGCTGTGTGCAAAGTTAGAGCTAAGCCAGTCGGCATTATCTCAGCATCTTGCTTGGCTTCGCCGTGATGAGTTAGTCACGACAAGGAAAGAAGCACAAACGGTGTACTACACATTAAAGAGTGATGAAGTGAAAGCGTTAATAAAAACACTGCATAGTCTTTATTGTGCTGAGAGTGCTCAACATTAATTAAATAGTCCTAATATACTGCTCATCTTAGAGTGTGAATCTAACTTGTTGGAATATTTGAGAGTGGCGTTAAACTTTTGATGATAGGGTACTACTCATCGACCAATTTGCTTTGTTCTCAAGTGTTTTAATAGTGCTTTCTAGTTTGAGCGTTATATGGGTAATGAATAAGCTGATGTCTTTAAATGGGACATTCAGAAAAAGAAAAGCTGGCATTGCCAGCTTTTTTTATTAAGAAAATTTTGTAGATATAAAAAAACCGACACAAGGTCGGTTTTTTCTTCGCTGTAAAATCAGGACTCTATTAAAGAGCTTTGATTTGTGCAGCGAAACGAGACTTATGGCGAGCTGCTTTATTCTTGTGAATAAGGCCTTTAGTTGCCATGCGGTCTAGGATAGGTGTAACTACAGCGAATGCAGCAGTTGCAGCTTCTTTGTCGCCTGCTTCGATAGCAGCAACAGTTTTCTTCATGTAAGTACGCATCATTGAGCGACGGCTAGCATTGTGCTGACGACGTTTCTCAGCTTGGATAGCGCGCTTCTTAGCAGATTTACTATTTGCCAAGGGTCTAACTCCCAAAAACTTAGTTCTGTGACAATTTAAGGGCGAGGAATATCCCTCATTTGCGCTTAAATGTCAAATGATTTGTGCAAAAACCGATCTAAGCCAAAACAAATTTTGGTAAGAGAGGTTATCGCGGTTAAGATGGCGGGGATTCTAACAGCATTTTTATACCAATGCTAATAATTATCCGCGAAAGGCACACTTATTCCTTACAACCCGCGGATAGATTTTTGACGTCTATTTACAGCACCTGTCAGAGAAACAGTATAGGGTTAGCTGTCTTATGGTGATATTCCGAGGTTACAGTGAGTAAACGACTACTCAAGTCTGGCATGATCGTCAGTGCTATGACATTTATTTCCCGCGTTCTTGGCCTAGTTCGTGATGTTGTAGTGGCAAATTTAATGGGGGCAGGAGCAAGCGCAGACGTCTTTTTCTTCGCCAATAAAATTCCTAATTTTTTACGACGTTTGTTTGCTGAAGGTGCTTTTTCCCAAGCGTTTGTACCTGTTTTAACGGAAAGCCATGCTCAAGGCGACATGGATAAAACTCGGGAGCTCATTGCTCGTGCAGCGGGCACATTGGGGGTGATAGTCTCAATTGTTACCATCTTAGGTGTTCTAGGTTCCGGTGTGGTGACTGCACTGTTTGGTTTTGGTTGGTTCCTAGACTGGATGCATGGTGGTCCCGCGGCTGAGAAGTTCGAACTTGCTAGCGTGATGCTCAAGATTACCTTTCCTTATTTATGGTTCATCACTTTTGTTGCCCTATCGGGAGCCATTCTCAATACACTAGGTAAGTTTGCGGTTTCTTCGTTTACTCCCGTCTTCCTCAACGTAATGATCATTTTGGCAGCATGGTTTATCTCGCCGCAGATGTCACAGCCAGAGATTGGTCTTGCCATCGGTGTTTTCCTTGGTGGTTTGGTTCAGTTCTTATTTCAAATCCCTTTCCTTATTAAAGCGGGGGTTATGGTTAAGCCGAAATGGGGCTGGCGCGATCCGGGCGTGGTGAAGATCCGAACCTTAATGATTCCTGCTTTGTTCGGTGTGTCGGTAAGCCAAATCAACTTGTTGTTTGATACTTTTATTGCCAGCTTTCTGCAAACCGGTTCGATCAGTTGGTTGTACTATTCAGATCGCTTGTTGGAATTCCCGTTAGGTCTGTTTGGTATTGCTATTGCAACGGTGATTTTACCAGCATTATCACGCAAACATGTTGACGCACAAAATGAAGGATTCGCACAAACCATGGACTGGGGGGTGCGCATGGTGATCTTACTTGGCCTTCCTGCAATGCTTGGTTTGATGGTACTGGCAAAACCTATGTTGATGGTGTTATTCATGCGAGGTGAGTTTTCGCCACAAGACGTACATCAAGCATCATTGTCACTCTTTGCTTACGCTTCAGGCTTGTTGAACTTTATGCTGATTAAAGTGCTCGCTCCGGGTTATTACTCGCGTCAAGACACTAAAACGCCAGTGAAATACGGCATCATTGCGATGGTGACCAACATGGTATTTAATGCAATTTTTGCGTACTTCTATGGCTACGTTGGCTTGGCTATCGCGACGGCACTATCGGCATTTGTGAATATGGCACTGCTGTATCGTGGCCTGCACATCGCAGAGGTATACCAAATCACTAAGCGAACCGTCTTCTTTATTATACGTTTAGCTATTGCTGGCGCGGCGATGGTGGCGGCAATCTTATGGCAACTGGAAGATATGTCAGTATGGCTGGGCTGGAGCTTTGCTCACCGAAGCGCGGTGCTAGGGATGTTGATCGGTTTAGGAGCCGTGGTTTACCTAGTGGTTCTATTTTTAACTGGTGCGCGTTTAAAAGACCTAAAAGCTGGGACAGACTGAGGGTGATTAGTATATAATCCGTCAGTTTCACACAGTGTAAAGTAAAACAGAGGCAGAAAGCAGTATCCAATGGAACTGATTAGAGGCATTCACAATATCAACCCGCGACATCATGGTTGTGTGCTGACTATTGGCAATTTCGATGGTGTCCATAAAGGCCATCAACAAGTATTGCAGCAAGTGTCTGAGCAAGCGGACAGGCTATCCTTGCCTTCTGTTGTGATGACCTTTGAACCTCAGCCGATGGAGCTGTTTGCCAAAGACAAGGCACCTGCAAGGTTGACGCGATTACGCGATAAGTTCGTGCAATTGAGTAAGCTCGATATTGACCGCTTACTGTGTGTCAATTTCAATCGCCATTTTGCAAGTTTAACCGCGGAAGAGTTTATCCGTGACTTGTTGGTCGAGCGTTTGGGTGTTAAGTTTCTTGTCGTTGGTGATGATTTCTGCTTTGGCAAAGGCCGTACAGGTAACTTTGCAATGCTGCAGGAAGCAGGGGAAAAATACGGCTTTGATGTCGTAAGTACCCAGAGCTTTTGTTTACAACAATTACGTGTCAGCAGTACGGCTATCCGTCAAGCGCTGGCGCGTGACGATTTGCATTCCGCGCAACAGATGCTGGGAAGAAACTACAGCATCAGCGGTCGTGTTTCTCATGGAAGAAAGCTAGGTCGAACCATTGGGTTCCCTACTGCAAATATTCCTTTGAAACGCTGTGTTTCTCCGGTTTCCGGAGTCTATGTTGTTCAAGCGCTTGGCTTAGGAAATAAGCCAGTTGGTGGTGTTGCTAATATTGGTCAAAGACCAACCGTCAATGGTGTTCGCCAACAGTTAGAAGTGCACTTATTCGACTTTCATGCCAATTTATATGGCAAGCAACTAGAAGTGGAACTTTTGCATAAACTTCGAGATGAGCAAAAGTTTGAGTCGTTTGAAGCACTTAAACAACAAATCGAATTGGATGCTGAAGCAGCAAGGGTGTGGCTGCGTCAGCTTAAGCGTTGAGCGGTTTATTCCACCGTTCAACATAATGTCTAATTTTCGCCCAATATAACGGAATTAAGAATCGATGAGTGAGTATAAAGATACCCTGAACTTACCTGAAACAGGGTTTCCAATGCGCGGCAACCTGGCCAATCGTGAGCCAGAAATGCTTAAGCGTTGGTACAAAGAAGATCTTTACGGTGAAATCCGTAAAGCTAAGAAAGGCAAAAAGTCATTCGTATTGCACGATGGCCCTCCTTACGCAAATGGTGACATTCATATTGGTCACGCACTAAACAAGATTCTTAAAGACATTATTATTAAATCCAAAACACTTTCAGGTTTTGACGCACCTTACATCCCAGGCTGGGACTGCCACGGTCTACCAATCGAATTAATGGTAGAGAAGAAAGTAGGTAAGCCAGGCCAAAAAGTGACAGCAGCGGAATTCCGCGAGAAATGTCGTGAATACGCAGCTGGTCAGGTTGAAGGTCAGAAAGAGAGCTTCAAACGCCTTGGTATCATGGGTGAGTGGGACAAGCCATACCGCACTATGGATTTCGCAACTGAAGCGAACATTATTCGTGCTCTTGGTAAGATCGCAAGCAATGGTCACCTGCTAAAAGGTTTCAAACCTGTTCACTGGTGTACAGACTGTGGTTCTGCTCTTGCTGAAGCGGAAGTAGAATACAAAGATAAAGTATCGCCATCTATCGACGTTCGTTTTAAAGCGGCTGACGAAGCGGCACTGCTATCTAAATTTGAACTGACAGAAGGTCATGAAGGTCACGGTGACGTATCTATCGTTATCTGGACAACAACACCTTGGACACTGCCTGCAAACCGCGCAGTATGTCTACGTGATGATCTAGAGTACGTGCTTATCCAAACAGAAGGCGACAACGCTGAGCGTATCATCGTTGCTGCTGAGCTGGCGAAAGACGTAATGGACCGTGCTGGTATCGAGCACTTCCACAACCTAGGTTTTGCGAAAGGTGCGGATCTTGAGCTTTCTCAATTCCAACACCCATTCTACGATTTCACTGTACCGGCGATCCTTGGTGATCACGTTACAACTGATTCAGGTACTGGTGTTGTTCACACTGCACCTGGTCATGGTCAAGAAGACTTCGCGGTTGGTAATAAGTACAACCTAGAAGTAGCAAACCCAGTTGGCTCAAACGGTGTTTACCTACCAGATACAGATCTATTTGCTGGTCAGCACGTATTTAAAGCGAACGATGCAGTAGTAGAAGTACTAAAAGAAAAAGGTGCACTACTACACCACCACGCTTACGAGCACAGCTACCCACACTGTTGGCGTCATAAGACTCCAATCATCTTCCGTGCTACACCTCAATGGTTCGTTTCTATGGACCAAGCTGGCCTACGTGCTAAAGCATTAGAGTCAATCAAGAATGTAGAGTGGATGCCTGAGTGGGGTCAAAGCCGCATCGAAGGTATGATCGAAGGTCGCCCTGAGTGGTGTATCTCTCGTCAACGTACTTGGGGTGTGCCAATTGCTCTGTTTGTTCATAAAGAAACAGCAGAACTTCATCCAAACACGCTAGAGCTGATCGAGAAAGTCGCTAAGCTGGTTGAAGAGAAAGGCATCCAAGCATGGTGGGATGTAGATGCCGCTGAACTACTAGGTGCTGACGCTGACCAATACGAAAAAGTGCTAGATACGCTAGACGTATGGTTCGATTCAGGTGTCACTCACTTCTCTGTTGTTGATGCTCGTGAAGAGTACAACGGCAACAGTGCAGACCTATACCTAGAAGGTTCTGACCAACACCGCGGTTGGTTCCAATCTTCTTTAATTTCATCTATTGCGATGAAAGACGAAGCGCCTTACAAACAAGTACTGACACACGGTTTCGTGGTTGACGGTCAGGGTCGTAAGATGTCTAAATCTATCGGTAACGTGGTTGCGCCAAAAGACGTAACCAACAAGCTAGGTGCTGACATTCTTCGTCTATGGGTTGCTTCTACAGACTACACTGGTGAAGTTGCGGTTTCTGATGAAATCCTAAAACGCAGCGCAGATGCGTACCGTCGCATCCGTAACACAGCGCGTTTCTTCCTAGCTAACTTGAGCGGCTTCAACCCTGAAACAGACATCGTTCCTGTTGAAGAGATGGTTGCGCTAGATCGCTGGGCGGTTGGTCGTGCACTAGCAGCACAAGAAGAGATTGTTAAAGCATACGAAGAGTACAACACACACGGTGTGACTCAGCGTCTAATGCAATTCTGTTCAATCGAAATGGGCTCTTTCTACTTAGACGTAATTAAAGACCGTCAGTACACAGCAAAACGTGGCGGCAACGCTCAACGTAGCTGTCAGACTGCACTTTACTACATCGTAGAAGCGCTAGTTCGTTGGATGGCGCCAATCATGTCGTTCACTGCAGATGAAATCTGGAACGAAATGCCAGGTCAACGCGACAAGTTCGTATTCACTGGTGAGTGGTTCGACGGTCTATTCGGTCTTGCTGAAGGTGAAGAGCTGAACAACGAATTCTGGTCTGAGATCCAAGCGGTTCGTGGTGCGGTAAACAAACTTCTAGAAGATGCGCGTAAAGAGAAAACCATTGGTGGTGCACTACAAGCTGAAGTGACTCTATTTGCTGATGACGCACTAGCGGCGAAGATCAACAAACTTGAAGATGAACTGCGCTTTGTTCTACTAACCTCTGCGGCGAAAGTTAAGCCTCTAGGTGAGAAGACGGATGCAGCACAAGCCACAGATATCGAAGGCTTGTTTGTAGAAGTAGCAGCAGCTGAAGGCGAGAAGTGTGACCGTTGTTGGCACCACACGCCAGACGTAGGCACAATTGAAGGTCACGAGAAGATCTGTGGTCGTTGTGTGTCTAACGTAGACGGCGAAGGTGAAGTACGTAAATTCGCGTAATTGCCTAGAACGACTGAACTTTTTTTAAAATTAACAGCCCCAGTATTTACTGGGGCTGTTTGTAGGTAAAGTAATGAGTGAAAAAGCACTGACGTTAAAGCAATCTGGAGTTCGCTGGCTGTGGTTAGCAATTCTGGTATTTATTGCAGATATTGGCATCAAATTGGTGGTGATGGACAACATGGGCTACGGATGGGCAAACCGAATTGAGGTGTTGCCATTCTTCAACCTACTTTATGTTCATAACTACGGTGCTGCATTCAGCTTCTTGAGCGATCAAGCCGGTTGGCAGCGTTGGTTATTTACAGGTATCGCGTTTGTTGTGACGGGTCTTTTGACCTACTGGATGAGCAAGCTTCCAGCAAAAGAAAAATGGAACAACATTGCTTATGCACTGATTATTGGTGGTGCAGTGGGCAACGTGTTTGACCGCGTCGTTCATGGCTTTGTTGTTGATTACCTAGACTTCTTCTGGGGTAACTACCACTGGCCAGCATTCAACCTTGCTGACATGGCGATCTGTATTGGTGCGGCAATGATTATTCTGGATGGCTTCCGTAAAAAAGACGCTGACAAGTAATCTTTTGCGGTATATCGAATAACCCTAAGCGTCGTCCGTTGATTCGAGCGACGCTTTTTATTATGTTGGAGCGCCAATCAGCATATCAATGTATAAAAAGACCAAGCTGACAGCGTAATAACCCAAGAACAAGGAAGCATTAACGTGACAACAATAACCAATGAATCGGTAGTAACCCTTCACTTTACGATTAAAATGAAAGACGGATCGGTTGCAGATAGTACTCATAACATGGGTAAACCAGCGAAATTTGTTATGGGTGATGGCAGCTTGAGTGAAAACTTTGAGCAGTGCTTGATAGGCCTCGAAACAGGCGCACAAAAAGCGATTGAGCTAAAGGCAGAAGACGCGTTTGGTATGCCAAACCCTGATCATATTCACTATATGGATCGCACTAAATTTGTAGGTGATGCAGAAGTGGAAGTTGGTACAATCATGGCCTTCAGTGGCCCTGATGGCATGGAAATCCCGGGCATTATTACAGAGATTGCAGGCGATTCAGTCACTGTGGACTTCAACCATCCTCTAGCGGGACAAGACGTGACTTTCGAAGTTGAAATTTTGTCAGTAGAATAGCGAACCAAATAAAAGATAACTTCCATGAGCAATGAAATGAAAATCCTGTTAGCTAACCCACGTGGTTTCTGTGCTGGTGTTGACCGCGCGATTAGCATCGTAGAGCGTGCGCTAGAGATGTATCAGCCACCGATTTATGTGCGTCATGAAGTGGTGCATAACCGTTTTGTGGTTGAAGGTCTAAAACAGCGTGGTGCTATCTTCGTTGAAGAACTGCACGAAGTGCCAGACAACAACATTGTGATTTTCTCCGCTCATGGTGTATCGCAGGCAGTTCGTCAGGAAGCCAAGCAGCGTGATTTGACCGTATTTGACGCAACGTGTCCTTTAGTAACCAAAGTGCATATGGAAGTGGCGCGTGCGAGCCGTCGTAATATGGAAGTGGTTCTGATTGGTCACGCAGGTCACCCTGAAGTCGAAGGTACGATGGGGCAATACGCCAGTGAAACCGGTGGTATGTACTTGGTTGAAACTCCAGCCGATGTTGAGAAACTGAAGGCGATTGTGAAAGATCCATCCGATCTTCATTACGTAAGCCAAACGACGCTTTCTGTCGATGAAACTGCCGATGTTATCGAAGAGCTACGCCGCGTGTTCCCAGATATCCAAGGTCCACGTAAAGACGATATCTGTTATGCGACACAAAACCGCCAAGATGCCGTACGTGAATTAGCTGGTGACGTAGATGTGATGGTTGTGGTGGGTTCTAAAAACTCATCAAACTCTACACGTCTTAAAGAGCTAGCTGAAAAGCTAGGGACACCTGGCTACTTAACCGACTGTCCGGAAGATATCAAACCTGAGTGGTTCGAAGGCAAAACAAAGGTCGGCGTGACTGCGGGAGCATCTGCTCCGGAAGAGCTCGTTAATCAGATTCTAGAGCGAATCAAAGAACTCGTTGGTGCCGAAGCGGTTGATGAAGTACTTGGCCGTGAAGAGAATATGTTCTTTGAAGTACCTAAAGAACTTCAAATCAAGCAAGTGGATTAGTCTCTATTTATCGAATATTCAAAAGGCGACCTGTGTGTCGCCTTTTTTACATCTCTCTTAACTCATTTAGGTAATCACGAATTTGGTCTTTTCCTAAACCATCGATAATCATATCAGACACCTTCGTGATTCTTCGCTCAAGCGATTGAGCAACCTTTTCGCAATGTGCGTACATGTCTTCATCAGAACCATCGGTCGGAAAAGCATCAACTTGCCAGTTTACTCGAACACCACCTGCAAGCCACTGAGGAGCGGTTTCTTGATGTAAAGAATCACAGAGAATAATAACGATGTCGGGAAGAAACTGAGTTCGCTCCTCCCATGAATGCGTGTGGATATGCGGAATGGGGAGTTGGTGGTCATCTAAATATTTTTGCACCACTGGGTGCACCTTGCCTGTGGGATGTGAGCCTCCACTGGTGACACTAAAATCTGCTGGCAGGATATTGGTTGCGATTGACTCCGCGAGGACGCTTCGTCCAGCGTTGTGCTTACATACGAATAAAACTTTATACATCATCGCCTCGTCTTTTCAGAGCGTCCTATTTATACGCTAGCGGAAACTCAGCGATGATGTGTGAAGTTTTTGTGTTAGTGGCTAATGCCGAGCATCTCTTTGAGCACCTTTAAGTAGCGGCGGCTTACTGGTATCTCAAAGCCTGTTTTGGTAATGATTTCCGCTAACCCATTTTCCAGTAACTTGATTTCGCTAATCGCTTTAATACTGACTAAGTATTGACGATGGCAGCGGACTAGAGGGGTTTTCTCTTCCAACGTTTTTAATGTCAGTTGGGTGCTCGCGGTTTGGCTGGTGGAGCGTACATGCACGCCGCTGATATCACTGTAAGCACATTCCACCGTGTCGGTGGCCATGATAACGATGCGGTTGTGTCCGATGCACGGTATCTGATCCAACGTGTCAGGTGTAATAGCAGACAGTTGTTGCGTTAGGGCGGATTGGCTAATGACTTTGTTTAGTCGTTTGACCGTTTTAGTTAACCGGCATGGGTCGACAGGTTTGAGCAAGTAATCAAAGGCATTGTCTTCAAATGCTTGAATCGCATACTGATCATAAGCCGTGACAAAAACCACATAAGGCATGGTTTCTGGATCAAGCATCCCAAGTAGTTCAATCCCCGTGACTTGAGGCATTTGGATATCGAGAAACACCACATCAGGCTTAAGTTCATTGATTTTTTTTAGGCCAAGGATTGCGTTTGAGGCATCGCCCACGACCTCGACTTGGCCTGTTTCATCCAGTAACTCTGCTAGCTCTTCACGAGCAAACTGTTCATCATCAATGACGAGTGCGGTTAACATCCAACATTACCTTTATTGCTTCAGCGTGCTTTTATGATTTTGGGGGAATGATAAAGCTCATTTTAGTAAATTGATGTGGCTCGCACGTAATTTTTAGCGCTGCATCACGTCCAAATTGATTAGTGAGACGTTTGTCGACAATTTCTAAACCTAGCCCTGAGTGGTTTTCTTTTGGCGGTTCAAAACTGCCTGCGTTGTCTTCGACGGTAATCAAGTGACCTTGTGGGTGTGCTTCGCTGTATATATGAACTTTACCACCTTCAAGCATGTTTGAAATGCCATGCTTAATGGCATTCTCAACCAAAGGCTGGAGTGTAAAGCTTGGTAATTTGATGTCCAGCAATTCAGGTTGAATATCGATTTCAACCTCTAAGCGGTCCGTAAAACGCGCTTTTTCGATGCTCAAGTACGAGTTCACATGTGCAAGCTCTTCCTTTAACGTCACGGTATTAATGTTCTGCTTTAAATTGCTGCGGAAGAAGTGCGATAGATTTTGGATTAGCTCGCGCGCTTTGTCAGGGTCACGACGAGTAATCGCACTAATAGTATTGAGTGCATTAAACAAAAAGTGTGGATTCACCTGAGCGTGAAGCAATTTTATTTCTGCTTGGGCGAGTAAGGCTTGTTGTTGTTGGTAATCGCCATAAAGGATTTGGCTAGATAGAAGCTGGGCTATTCCTTCCGCCATCGACATGTTGGCCGTCGAGAACAATTTACGCTTCGGTTCATACAGCTTTATGGTACCAATGACCTCTTTCCCTGCACGCAGTGGGATGATCAGCGCAGATCCGAGCTTGCAATCTTTTGCAATGGAGCATTGGTATGGACGCTCCGCACCATCAAGATAAATGATGTCGTTTTTCTCCATGGAGTCTAATGTGCTTTGCGATGAAATCGGCGTGTTCGGTTTATGGTGATCATCGCCAATGCCCACAAACGCCAAGATCTTTTCTTGGTCAGTAATCGCGACAGCGCCCACTTTGGTTTCTTCGTAAATAATACGTGCGATTTTCTCTGCGTTTTCGGTGTTGAAGCCGTTGCTTAGAATTCCCACTGAGCGATCAGCAATGGTGAGCGCTCGACGCGAAAACGTCGCAGAAAACTTTTCAAAGATTGCTTTTCTGTCTTGCAGGATACTCATGAACAACGCCGCACCAAATGAGTTCGCGATGATCATAGGCGCTGCAATAGCGGACACCAGTTCATAGGCTTGATCAAAAGGTTTCGCGACGGCGAGCAGCAAAATCATTTGCACCACTTCTGCAACAAACGTGACGCTGAATACGACGCTTGGATTAAACAGCAATGCGCCTTTATTTCGCTTGATAAGGTAAACGTGGAGCAAGCCACCAATTACGCCCTCGGCGGTGGTTGAAATTGCGCAGGCTAGGTCAGTAAAGCCACCAAGAGAGTATCGATGGATGCCACCAGTAAATCCGACGGCGAAACCTACAACAGGTCCACCAAACAGCCCGCCCATAACTGCGCCGATCGCACGAGTATTGGCAATAGCATCGTTGATGTGCAGACCGAAATAGGTGCCGAGAATACAAAAGCCAGAGAAGAGTACGTAACAAATTAGGCGGTGGCTTAAGCGCGAAGAAATACTCAGCAAAGGTAAGATGATTGGCGTTTTACTTAGCATGTAAGCCAAAACTAAGTACACACACATCTGTTGTAAAAGGGAGATGACCAGTTCCATAGTGAACCTAACCTAGAATCAATGTTGTTATTGTATACCTAAGTAACCTCAAGATGCTTGGCTCAGATAGATAAGAACAGCTAAGTAAATGATGCTGCGCTGTGCTTTCTGAACCTTAAAGTGACTTGGGTATAAAACAAAAAGAGCCTGCAATTGGCAGGCTCCTATCTTAGTCACTCAGATGTGACGAGTATTACGCTGTTTCTGATACGGCTTGTGGTTTCTCTTCGTCAGCCAGTTCAGTTTCACCTTTACCCTTAGAGGTTTTGATAACGTAACCTGTCACAGCTAGGGCAAACACAATACCTACGATAGTTGATAGTTGCATTGGCAGACCAAAACCTAGCGAGCTGTTGTTTAAGATGAACGTGACACATACCGTGGTCATGAAGATAGCTGGGATAGTGGTAATCCAGTGCAGCTTGTTGTGACGCAGTAGGTAAGCGGACGCAGTCCAAAGCATCATTACCGCTGTTGTTTGGTTTGCAAAACCGAAGTAGCGCCAGATAATGCCGAAGTCTACTTGAGTTAAGATACCGCCGATAACGAACAGTGGAAGTGCCATCAGTAGACGGTTACGTAGCGTTTTTTGTTCCATGTTGAAGTATTCAGCAAGGATCAAGCGGCTTGAACGGAACGCTGTATCGCCAGACGTAATTGGTAGGATAACCACACCCAGGAACGCAAGGATACCACCGAACACACCTAGCAGACCAAATGATGCGCTGTATACCACGTTACCAGGGCCACCGTTTTTCACAGCTTCTGATAGAGCGTCTAGAGAGCCAAAGAAAGACAGAGCGATAGCACACCAAATTAGCGCGATTACACCTTCACCAATCATTGCACCGTAGAATACGAAGCGACCGTTTTTCTCATTTTCCATACAACGCGCCATCAGTGGAGACTGAGTCGCGTGGAAGCCAGAGATAGCACCACATGCGATAGTGATGAACAATGCAGGCCATAACGGCATGTCATTTGGGTTGAGGTTAGAGAACATGTCCGAAACTTGGAAGTCACCCATTACTGTATGTTCGCTAGAGAAAGCAACGGCTGTCATTAGGCCAACAGACATAAAGATAAGTAGGGCGCCAAACAGTGGGTAGAAACGACCAATGATTTTATCGACAGGAACAATCGTCGCAATGATGTAGTAAGCAAAGATAGCAATAACCATTGTAGTCATGCTTACGCTCAAGCTTGTTTGATCATTGATGAGGTTAGTAATCATGCCAGCAGGGGCTGAAACGAACACTACGCCAACTAGAAGCAATAGGACAATGGCAAAAATATTCATAAAGTGTTTTGCGCCATTACCTAGGTAGCGACCTGTAATGGTAGGTACAGATGCACCGCCGTTACGCACTGAAAGCATGCCTGAGAAGTAATCGTGTACTGCACCAGCAAAAATACAACCGACTACAATCCAAAGCATCGCCGCAGGACCGTATAGTGCCCCCATGATCGGGCCAAAAATTGGACCAACACCTGCGATGTTAAGTAGTTGAACTAGGTAAACTTTCTTTGTTGACATTGGAACGAAGTCAACACCGTCCGATTTGGTGTGAGCTGGCGTTTGGCGTTTTTCATTGATGCCGAAAATCTTCTCGACGAAAGCGCCGTAGATGAAGTATCCGCCGATTAGGGCTGCGACACAGGTTAGAAACCACATCATAGCAATTGTCCTTGGTCTTAGTTGGGTAGGGTAATTTTTTAATCTCAGGATGCATGTTATGCGTCACTTGTGTTAAATGCATTCGGTTAGTAGATGAGTGGTCGAATAGAGCACTGAGTGGTCGATATGCTGCTTGAGCGGTTTTTAAAAATGGCGAAAGGTTGATGACAGTCTTGAGCGGCTGATTTGAGTCATCAGTGGTTAAATCTGCAAGCTCAGCGGCAAGCGCCAATAATTAGTGGTAAGCTTATTTTTGAAAACAATTACTTAAGGAAGAACCATGAAAAAGGTAACGGTAGGTCTGGCACTGGCTTTACTTGCAGGATGCACAGCAACGACAGCAGATCTTGCCAAGTCGGGAGATTGGCATCAGATCGGATATCAAGATGGCATAACCGGACACACATCGCGCACGATGAGCGAGCTTCGTGAGTTGGGTAGTGTTAAGCAAAGTGACTACGACCAAGGTTATTTAGAAGGTTTACGTGAGTACTGTAATCCTGCTTTTGCGTATCAAATGGGGTTATCTGGTCAGTATTACGAAGGGGTTTGTGAAGGTACTGAGCAAGCGCAAGAATTCCGCATGGAATGGCAACGTGGTTGGAATGAATACTCAAATTAATAGTCAATAAAGCCGTTGTTACACTGTCTGCATCACATAAATGTGGCAAAACCTTCCTTATTAAACTATGTTCATATTGATTGATAGTGAGCACAGAAAAAAGGAATCACATTATGTCAACGCAAATGGCTGGTGGCTGGAGTCCATTTCATGAACTCACAGCAGAGAATAAAGAAGTATTTGCTAAAGGTATCGAGGGGTTTGTCGGTGTCAAATACTCCCCTTTGGTTGTGGCTACTCAAGTAGTAGCCGGACAAAACTATGCGTTTTTCTGTAATGCAGAAGTTGTCTACCCTGGAGCACAACCATACCCAGCAATGGTTCATATGTTCAGTGACCTTGAAGGTAAAGTCGGTATTACTCACATTGAACGATTGAACTACTAAATTAAGCCATAAAAGGCGCCTGACTTTTAAATAAGTGAGGCGCTTTATTGATTAAGATTGATTAGTTTGCGCGATCACGACTTTTCTTAAATATCCTTGCTTGGCGTTCAGTTGCTCAGTCGCGCTTTCTCTATCCAGCCCGGTTAAAATCATCAAAATCGCTAACTTGGCGTCGTAGTCCGTTTCTTTGAGCGCCGTTTTAGCCTCTTGGTTAGTACAATCTGTTGCTTGCATAACAATACGAGCCGCTCTTGCAACTAGCTTTGCATTCGTCGCTTTCACATCTACCATTAAGTTCTGATAACTTTTGCCCAGGCGAATCATGCTTGCGGTAGTGAGCATGTTCAGTACGAGTTTTTGTGCTGTCCCTGATTTTAAGCGAGTGGATCCCGTTAACGCTTCAGGTCCAACAACGGGGCTAATCGCAATATCAGCAATATCTGCAATCGGAGAGTCAGGGTTACAAGATAGTGCTACAGTGGTGGCACCAAGCTCGTTCGCATACTCTAAGCCACCAATCACGTAAGGTGTTCGTCCACTTGCCGCAATACCAACGACGACATCGCGTTGTGTTAGCGTATTCTCTTTAAGATCTTGCTCGCCTAATGTAGGGTCGTCCTCCGCCCCTTCTTTTGCACGGAACATTGCCTCTTTTCCACCGGCAATAATACCAACGACCATCTCTGGATCTGTGCCAAAAGTTGGTGGGCATTCTGAAGCGTCCAAAACGCCAAGTCGACCACTGGTACCCGCACCGATGTAAAACAACCGACCTCCGACCTTAAATGCTTCCGTGATCTTATCAACGGCTTCAGCGATCTCAGGCAACACTTTTTCAACGGCAAGAGGAACGAGTTTGTCCTGTTGGTTGATGCGTTGAACAATATCGAGAGAAGGCAGCAAGTCGATGTCCATGGTGTCTGGGTTTCGCCCTTCAGATACCAGATGGGATAAAGCTGCGATAAGTGCATCGTTCGTCATAATGAATTAAGCCTTTTTGTTTAGGATCTATTGCCCTTAATTTTTTGAATAGAGTACACCCAGTGAAGCGAGACGACTTGCCCCCGTAACTTCCGGTAAGTTGCTAGGGAGGTCGTGAATATGGCGCTGCGCAAGCCAAGCAAACGCCATTGCTTCCATGTAGTCGCCATCAACGCCTTTTTCTGCCGTTGTCGCAACGCTCCATTGTGGCAATAACTTAGCTAGTCGCTGCATCAAAAGTGGGTTTCTTGCTCCACCGCCACAGACCAATAGTTGAGGTGTGATGCCATGAGAAAACTTGTCGACTTCGTTGGCAATGGTAATTGCAGAATACTCGCAAAGTGTACTTTGTACGTCTTCGATTGGTAAATTGTGATGGGCCAGTTGTTGATGCAGCCAGTCAATATTGAACAGTTCTCGTCCGGTACTTTTAGGGGCTGGCATGGCGAGGTAAGCTTCTTTGAGTAATTGAGTCAACAAAGTAGCGTTTACCGTTCCTTTAAGTGCAAATTGTGCATCTTCGTCGAAGCTTTGCCCTTTATGCAGCGCACACCATGCGTCCATCAACATATTGCCCGGGCCTGTGTCATAGCCAATGACTGGTTGTTCTGGATGCAGTACAGAGATATTGGCAATGCCTCCAATGTTAAGCACCACAGTTGTGGAATCCTGCATCGCAAAAATGCTTTTATGGAAAGCAGGGACGAGTGGGGCACCTTGTCCACCTAGCGCCATGTCTTTACGACGAAAATCCGCTACCGTATCAATGCCTGTCTTGACCGCGATAATGTTGGCATCGCCCAATTGAGTGGTAAACGGCAAGTTTCCGGTAGGCTGATGGAACACTGTTTGACCGTGATTACCAATCGCACGAATTTGCTCTGCGACGTAACCAGACTTATTGAGCAGCTGTAACACGGCATCTGCAAATAGGTGGCCGAGCTGGTGGTCAAGTTCACCTATGGTTTTTAAATTTGTTGCTTGACCGGTACAAACAGATAACAGCATGTCTTTTAGCGCTGCGGGCATTGGGTAGTCGTCGTGCGCAATCAGGCGAACATGCTCATCGCTTATTTCAACTAGAGCGGTATCAACGCCATCCATACTCGTTCCAGACATCACACCAATGTACAGTTCGTTAAATTTCATAGCCGATCTCGTCAATTCTTCATTCACTTATTGTAAAGCAAATCTGAAGCGAATAACCTCATCGAATACGAGATATTCAGCCGATTTTGAGGAGAAAACATGGGACCGTTATGGGTTGACGTTGCGGGGTATGAACTGACCGCTGAAGACAAAGAAATCTTGGAGCATCCTACGGTTGGTGGCTTAATTCTATTTGCTCGCAACTATCATGATAGCGAACAGCTTCAAGCACTTACTCAATCCATCCGAAAGGCGGCTAAGCGCCCGTTTTTGATCGGTGTGGATCAAGAAGGCGGCCGAGTGCAGCGCTTTCGTGAAGGTTTCTCATTAATTCCTGCTGCTGATGAGTACGCTAAACATCAAAATGGTGAAGAGCTTGCTCGTATGGGCGGTTGGTTAATGGCAGCAGAGCTGATTGCCCATGATATTGATTTAAGCTTTGCCCCGGTACTTGACCAAGGCCATCAATGTAAAGCGATCGGTAACCGCGCATTCGGTGAAGATGCCGATACCATTCTTCGCTATAGCACTGCATATATGCAGGGAATGAAGAGTGTTGGCATGGCAACGACAGGCAAGCACTTCCCTGGACATGGTGGCGTGATTGCAGACTCACATCTAGAAACACCATACGATGAGCGCAGTGATATTTTTGAACAAGATATGGCGATCTTCAAAGCGCAAATTGATGCCGGTATTTTAGATGCCATGATGCCTGCTCACGTGATTTTCCCACATTATGATGCTCAACCAGCCAGCGGTTCTGAATACTGGTTAAAACAGGTCCTGCGTCAGCAATTGGGTTTTAAAGGTTTGGTTTTTTCGGATGACTTGACCATGGAAGGCGCTGCGATTATGGGCAGCCCAGCCGAGCGAGGTGCTCAAGCATTGAGAGCTGGTTGCGATATGTTGTTAATGTGTAATAAACGAGAAGCGCACGTTGAAGTATTAGACAACTTACCGGTTTCAACCGTGCCACTCGCGGATGGATTACTGAAAAAACAGTCATTTTCTCCAAGCGAACTTAAGCTATCTCAAGAGTGGAAAGCGGCGAGTGAAGCGATGAAACGCTTGACTAGCTAAACCTCTTGTAAAAGATTCAAAACAGCGATGAGAAGCCAAAGTTAATTATACTTTGGCTTTTCATTTGACTGTAAACTTTAGTTTACACTAAATGTTTTTTATTCTGTACGCTTGTTTTTCTTTTTTAGCCTGTTATCTTGTCGTTAAAGCTTAGTTGTCTCACCAAAGGTTTGGTTTGGTGTAAAAATAAATATACAGGTTAGAGTTATGCAGAAAAGTGAGTTGAGCAATATTAATATTATCGAAGAACAGGTTCTTATTACTCCGGAGGAACTAAAAACCAAGCTTCCTTTGAGTGAAAAAGCACGTCGCTTTATTCAAGAGTCTCGTCAAACTATCGCTAATATTATTCACAAGAAGGATCACCGCCTGCTTGTTGTATGCGGTCCATGTTCTATCCACGACGTAGAAGCGGCGAAGGATTACGCAAAGCGACTTAAAGCACTCTCTGAACAACTAAGTGACCAACTGTATATTGTTATGCGTGTTTACTTTGAGAAGCCGCGCACCACGGTCGGCTGGAAAGGCCTGATCAATGACCCACACCTAGACGGCAGTTTCGATATTGAACACGGTCTGCATGTTGGACGCGAACTTCTGGTGGAGTTGGCAGAGATGGAAATCCCGCTCGCGACTGAGGCTCTAGACCCAATTAGCCCACAATACTTGGCGGATACTTTTAGCTGGGCAGCCATCGGTGCTCGTACGACGGAGTCACAAACTCACCGTGAAATGGCAAGCGGCCTGTCTATGCCAATCGGTTTTAAGAATGGCACCGATGGCAGTTTGGCAACCGCAATTAACGCGATGCAAGCTGCGTCCTCTAGCCACCGTTTTATGGGAATTAACCGTGAGGGACAAGTCGCACTGTTGACCACCCAGGGCAATGCTAATGGACATGTGATCTTACGTGGCGGCAAGCAAACTAACTACGATTCGGTATCAGTCACTGAGTGTGAGCAAGAGATGGCGAAATCTGGTCTTGATGCTTCATTAATGGTGGATTGCAGTCACGCCAACTCACGTAAAGATTACCGTCGCCAGCCATTAGTCGCGGAGGATGTGATTCATCAAATCCGTGAAGGCAATAAATCTATTATCGGTCTTATGATTGAAAGCCATATCAATGAAGGAAATCAATCTTCTGACTTAGCTCTTGAAGAGATGAAATACGGTGTATCTATCACTGACGCATGTATCAATTGGGATTCAACTGAGGCACTATTACGTCATGCACATGAAGAGCTAGTGCCTTTCTTAGAAAATCGTCTAAAGGCTAATTAATACAGGATTTAAGGAACATCAATGGCAGTTGAACTTAACGCATTACGCGATCAGATTGATGCAGTCGACAAGCAAATGTTGGAGCTATTGGCTCAGCGTTTAGCGCTCGTAGAGAAAGTTGGGGAAGTAAAAAGCGAACATGGTTTGCCAATTTATGCTCCAGACCGCGAAGCGGCGATGTTAGCTTCTCGTCGCGCTGAAGCTGAAAAAATGGGAATTCCTCCACAGCTTATTGAAGATATTCTGCGTCGAACAATGCGTGAGTCTTATGCCAGCGAGAAAGATTCCGGTTTTAAGTGTTTGAACCCTGATTTACGCTCAGTTGTTATTATTGGTGGTAATGGTCAATTGGGTGGCCTGTTTGGGCGTATGTTCAAATTGTCGGGCTACCAGGTCAAAGTTCTCGGCAGTAAAGACTGGGATCATGCGGATGAGATTCTAGACAACGCGGGTTTAGTCGTGGTCACGGTGCCGATTCATCTAACGGAAGGGGTGATCGAAAAACTGGGGAACTTGCCGCAAGACTGCATTCTGTGTGACCTGACTTCTATCAAGTCGAAGCCTCTGCAAGCAATGTTGAATGTGCACCAAGGTCCTGTGGTTGGTTTGCACCCAATGTTTGGCCCAGATGTTCCGAGCCTTGCCAAGCAGGTTATTGTGTACTGTGATGGCCGTGGTCACGAGCATTACCAATGGCTATTGCAACAGTTTGGGATTTGGGGCGCAAGCTTGTGCCAAATCGATGCACAAGAGCACGATCATGGCATGACGTTGATTCAGGCGCTGCGCCACTTCACGTCGTTTGCTTACGGTATGCACCTTAGCAAAGAGAATCCGAACATCGATCAGTTGTTGAAGTTAAGCTCGCCAATCTACCGCCTTGAATTGGCGATGGTGGGACGACTGTTTGGTCAGGATCCGAACTTGTACGGTGATATCATTTTCTCTTCTCAAGAGAATATCGATATGATCAAGCGATTTCATCAGCGTTTAGGTGATGCGGTAGCGATTCTGGATAGCAGAGACAAAGCGCGATTCATCGAAAGCTTTAAGCAGGTGAGTGATTGGTTTGGTACTTATTCTCAACAATTTATGAATGAGAGCCAAAACTTACTCAAACAGGCGAATGATAATATTCATCGCGGCTAATCACGGGTCATTTAGCCGTGCAGAGTCCGAAACAAAAAGAGCAGCGTAAGCTGCTCTTTTTCGTGTTGATGGACAAATCAGTTCGTCGCAGTATTACTCGTATCTTCACTTGATACTGTGTTGATACTGGTATCGCGATAGGGTGAATTGGTTAAATTGACTTGTAGACGTACAACGTTATCAATCAATTGAACCAAAGGTCCCCATTTCACTTTTTTCTCTTTTTCAAAGACGTCATTGAAGTTTTCTGGCGTCCACTCCATTAAGTATTGAGGGTTGAGTGCTCGTCCGAGGAAGCGTACTTCATAGTGCAAGTGTGGCCCTGTGGAGTTGCCAGAGTTACCGCATTGAGCAATGATGTCGCCTTTACTAACAAACTGACCGCTTTTCACTTTGAAGCGTTGTAGATGAGCAAAGGAGCTCATAAAGCCAAATGAGTGACGAATGGTGACATAGTTACCATAACCACGATTGCTCGGGCGAACGGTTTCCACCACACCGTCAGCCGGTGCCAGGATCTCTTCTCCTCTTTTACAAGTCAGATCGATACCAGTATGAACATGCCTCTTACCTGAAATCGGATTAATACGACTGCCGTAAGAAGAAGAAATACGTTGGTATGTGACTGGACTGTCATTTGGTATCAAACGGAACATCGTCGCTCGAACAGCAGAATCGATAGCGGCTGCGTCAATTCGCTCCTCTAACCCCATGCTGTTCTCATCGATCATCAACTCTTCGTCTGCGAGACCTAAAACCGATTCAACGTCGAATACCCGTTTGCCCAATAGCTGAATTTGATTGTTTTTGTCCGTCAAAGACTGGGAAAGCGAATGATTGGTATCAAGCTGTTCTTCGTAAAGAGCCGTCACTTCGGCCTTTTCACTTTCCAGTTTGGCGATGATTTGTGTTAGTTCGTCTTTATTGTGCATCTGCTGCTGATTAAGGTACCACGCGCCACCAACGACGGCGGGTAATGCTAATACTGAAGCAAATACTGCTAGGACCGAACTGCGGCCCAAATAGAACTGCTGATCGCCGTCTTTCGTCGGGATCTGCATGATGATTTTTTTAGACATAGTTATTGTTACTTAAATAGGCGTTCATTTATTTTTCTCCTAAAAACCAGAGAGGTGCTCTAACTCTCGATTCAGAAGGTCGTTATTGCCTACATTCAACTCTATAAATCGTTTTAGTTGGCTAATGCTTTCGATGTCTACCTTAGCGATCTTCAACCTAATCTCACACTTAGAGACATTCACAATTTGCGCTTTTAACGTAATCACTTGTTCGGATTGATCAAATGAAAAAGTCACATGGACTGGAAGGGTTGGATCCAAAGCCTCAGTCTCTTCCACTTTCATGAGTAAACCATGCAAGGAAAGATCTTGAATCCTAGCTTCAATTGCCAAGTCACGTTGTTCTATCTTAGCTGGAGCTTGATGGAGAATACGTGAAAAGCGTCGTCTCTCTGTCATATGAATATTCTCGTCAGGTCGTCAAACAGAATTGAATAGTATATCAATACGAACAAAAAGTGTTCGATTGTTGTTTGAAAAGTGTCGAGGTCGCTACAGAGTGACGTAAGTGCAATGTCATGTTCTTAACGAACGAGACGGGCTAATGAGCTCTTTTTATAACAAAGAAAACAAAGGCCGCTATGATAGCGGCCTTTGTACAAATTACAATCAAACTTTGTGGGTTGCGATTACTTCGCAATACGCTTGTATTTGATACGGTGTGGTTCTGCGGCTTCAGGACCCAATGTTTTCTTCAACCAATCCATGTACTCTGTGTAGTTACCTTCGTAGAAGTTAACTTGGCCTTCGTCACGGTAGTCAATGATGTGGGTCGCGATACGGTCAAGGAACCAACGGTCGTGCGAGATAACCATTGCACAACCAGGGAACTCTAGTAATGCTTCTTCTAGAGCACGCAGTGTTTCAACGTCAAGGTCGTTGGTTGGTTCGTCGAGTAGCAACACGTTGCCGCCCGCTTTAAGCAGCTTCGCAAGGTGGACACGGTTACGCTCACCACCCGATAGTTCACCAATAATCTTTTGTTGGTCACTGCCTTTAAAGTTAAAGCGTGAACAGTATGCGCGAGCTGGGATTTCGAAGTTGTTGATCTTAATGATATCAGCACCTTCAGAGATCTCTTGGAATACGGTTTTAGAATCGTCCATGCTGTCACGGAACTGATCGACCGATGCCAGTTTTACTGTATCGCCCATCTCAATTGTGCCCGAGTCTGGTTGTTCAGTACCACTTAACATCTTGAATAGCGTCGATTTACCTGCGCCGTTAGCACCGATGATACCAACAATCGCACCTTTAGGGATGCTGAATGACAGGTCATCAATCAGAACACGACCGTCAAATGACTTGGTCAGGTTCTTCACTTCAATAACCTTATCACCTAGACGCTCACCTGGTGGGATAAACAGTTCATTGGTTTCATTACGTTTTTGGTGATCAGAGCTTTGCAGTTCTTCAAAGCGAGCCATACGTGCTTTTGACTTCGCTTGACGACCTTTAGGGTTTTTACGTACCCACTCAAGCTCTTTCTCGATAGTCTTTTGGCGAGCACTCTCTTGGGAGGCTTCTTGTTGTAGACGAGCGTCTTTTTGCTCCAGCCATGAGGTGTAGTTGCCTTCCCATGGGATACCTTCACCACGGTCCAGTTCTAAGATCCAGCCCGCAGCGTTATCTAGGAAGTAACGGTCGTGGGTGATGGCTACTACGGTACCTGTGTAATCCACTAAGAAGCGCTCTAGCCAAGCCACTGATTCTGCATCTAGGTGGTTGGTAGGTTCATCAAGCAGTAGCATGTCTGGCTTAGAAAGTAGCAAGCGACAAATAGCCACACGGCGGCGTTCACCACCTGATAGGTGCGCAATTTTTTGGTCCCATTCAGGTAAACGTAGTGCGTTTGCTGCACGCTCAAGCGCATTTTCTAGGTTGTGACCATCTTTCGCTTGGATAAGGGCTTCTAGCTCGCCTTGCTCTTTTGCAAGTGCGTCGAAGTCTGCATCTGGTTCAGCGTATGCTGCGTAGACTGCGTCCAAACGTTTCAGAGCGTCAGCAACGTCAGCAACCGCTTCTTCAACAACTTCACGAACGGTTTTTGATTCGTCTAATACTGGTTCCTGAGGTAGGTAACCTACGTTTAGACCAGGTTGTGGACGCGCTTCACCGTCGATATCCGTGTCGATACCTGCCATGATACGTAGCAGTGTGGATTTACCTGCACCGTTCAGACCTAAAACACCGATTTTCGCACCAGGGAAGAAGCTCAGAGAGATGTCTTTAAGAATTTGACGCTTAGGTGGCACAATTTTGCTCACCCGCGACATGGTATATACGTATTCAGCCATTGCCGATCGTTCCTAAATTAACTGTCATTCAAACCCATCATTTTATACCAAGTGCTTTGTTTTTGTTACCGCATTGCAAGAATTTCCCTAACGAATGGATTTCTTATTTTGAGCTGACCGGAAACTTACACGGTTAGGGTATACACTTTTGTTATTCGTTAAGAATGACGAAGTGTTTTCTATGCGAGTTAGAAACGCTTTGTCTCCATCGTCTTAAAAGTTTGACGAGTACAATTTTTAATACACTAAGTTGCTTTACATGGACATCTGCATTCTGTGTAAATAGATGCATGTGTGAAAATTGCCTTAACATCACATGAACTCTAACAAAACTAGGCTTTAGGGCAGTATATGTCTGGGGAAAATGACACAAATGAGATTCAACGTATCTGAATTGGCTAAAAACGTATGCTGCGCCGCCGCGTTGTGTGCTATGAGTTTGAGTGCTAATGCCGCGCTGAGTTTGGAAAAGCAGCGCGAAGTATATGAGCAAGCTCAAGATTTATTAGATAAAAATGACATCGACGGATACCTTTCGATTCGTCCTAAAATTTCTGACTATCCACTAACGCCTTATGTGGATTACCGCACTTTTATTAGACAGTTACCGGAAAAGTCACCACAACAGGTGAACGAGTTTATTTCTGAGCACGAGTCTTTTCCATTTTCTCGTCGAGTTCGCGCTCCATACCTCAATCATCTTTATAAGCAAAAAGATTGGAAAACCATTACTGAGTTTCAAAAAGTCATTCCTAGTGGTGAGCGTTACCAATGTATTTTCTACGTCGCTCAATTAAAGCAAGGCAAGAAAGTCGCGGCGTTTAAAGGGGCTGAACATATGTGGTTACGTGGCATCAGCATTGCTGATGAGTGTGACCCATTATTTGAAGCATGGGACAAGGCGGGTGAGCGTACCGATGAACTGATTCTACAGCGTATGTTACTGGCGTTTGATGCTCGTAATGGCGGTTTGATGAGTTACTTGCTCAAACTGCCTAAATCAGCGCAGGCAAAGCAACAAGCCAAAGAAATGAAAGCGTTGTTTGATAATCCTTCAAGTGTTGCGGAATTCGCGAAGAAAAAACCTGCGAATGATTTTAATCGAGCGCAAAGTGAATATGCGTTAGAAAAGTTGGCTCGCATGAACACTAGCCAAGCACAAGGTGCGTACGATGCCGTCATTAAAGGACAGAAGTTTTCTCCAGAAAAAGCGCAAGAACTTGCCGACTATATTGCATTTCGATTGACTCGTACGGAGTCTGAGTCATTAGCTAAATGGCGCGATGATAAAACGAAAACCAGTCAGTACTTACCGTTGATTGAAACGCGCATCCGCTTAGCGATTCAAAATGCAGATTGGAAAGGCGTACAAGAGTGGATTGCTGTTCTAAATAAAGAAGAACAAGCCACGCTACGCTGGCAATATTGGCTTGGAAGAAGTGAAATAGCGTTAGGTGATGACATCGCGGGGAAACAGCGTTTAGCAACTCTGCTTGGGCAACGAAACTTCTACAGTGTGGCTGCCGCCAATGCAATCGGGCAATCAATCAAATACCCAACGCATACGGTTAAGTTGGACAAGAAAGTTGTTCAACCCTATCAAGACTCGCTAGCTCGTATCGAAGAGTTGATCGCGACGGATAAAATCGCAGCAGCGAAGAGTGAATGGGCACACTTACTGCGCCGCGTAGGGAAAGATGAAAAGGCGATGTTGGCGGCTTATGCATCATTTAAACGTTGGCATAACCTAACGGTGACCGCGAGTATTCAAGCGCAGATGTGGGATAATATCGAACTTAGGTTCCCAATAGCACACCGCTGGTGGTTTAACTTTTATGCGAAAAAGCACAACATTGATCCCATCACGATGATGTCTCTCGCTCGACAGGAAAGTGCGTTAGATGTTGAAGCCCGCTCTCCAGTTGGCGCTCGTGGTCTTATGCAGATTATGCCTGCGACGGCGAAGTACACGGCACGTAAATATAAGTTGAGTTATCAAGGTACGCAGGATCTCTACAATGTAGGAAAAAATATCGAGATTGGTAGCCATTATTTGCAAGGTTTATTAGAGGATTACGATAATAATCGTATTTTTGCTCTTGCTGCTTATAATGCAGGTCCTAACAGAGTAAAAACGTGGCGAGAGCGTACCCAAGGAAAAGTGGATGCTTATGCCTTTATTGAGGCAATTCCATTTAAAGAGACGCGCGGTTATGTACAAAACATCTTGATGTTTGAAACATACTATCGTGATCTTTTGGGTATCGATGGCGCGTTCTTGAATCAACATGAGATCAATACCAAGTATTGAGTGAGGTAACTTGATGTCGCACGAACCCGAGTATAAAGACTGGCAACAGATTATTGAGCTAATTCGAACAAGTATGGGCACCCAGCAAGATGACATGCTGTTAACTATGCTGATGTCACGTGATGAGAGAGAGTCATTAATATCACGCGTTAATATAATTAACGAACTTCTTAAAGGAGAATTATCTCAACGTCAGATCAGTCAGATGCTTGGTGTGGGCATTGCCACCATTACTCGAGGCTCTAACGAACTAAAGTCGAAATCTGATGAAGAAAAAGACAAGTTGAAAGTCTTGTTAGAACAAGTTGCGGTATCTAAGTAGACAGTATATCCAATTTGCTTTTAGGCCTTGGTGTTACAAGTGACTAAGATAATGTATTACAAAGGGCGGAAATATCCGCCCTTTTGCGTATCTAGAGAATAGGCTGAGTGTTATAAATTTGAAGGAAAGTGCTCAGGGTTTGTGAATGGAATCAAAGCCAGAATCAAGGCTTGGTGATAGACCGAGCTTCGAGTTAGCTGGTTTTGGGTTAGCAGGCTAATAGCGCCACCTTTCTGTTTGATATTATCAGTACCAAACACTTCGTCCATTACATCTCCCAACTCATTCGCATCCTTGAGTTTTTCCAAGACTTTTGGCGGCAACATTAAGCTTGCAGAACGAGATTCACCGCGGTGAGTCTCTGACTCAACCACCATCCAAGCAAACGTCACGTTTGCTTCAATTCCCGCTTCGAGACCGACATAGTAATCCGCGTTTGGCATCTCTACTTTTGCGTTTTTAACGCGGTTTAGCGCACCACGATGAGTTTCTTCATTCGTCATGGGCTGATCTGCGACCTCACTCGGTACACTGATGCCAACGAAGTTGAACTCTTGATGCGGAAATGCATTACGAAATGCACTTTGAACTGCATTAATTTTGGCTGGGTTTAGCGATGCGATTACGACTTTTTGGGTTACCATGATCTTTTTACTCACTGGTGTCTATTAACTCAATTTCACTTGCGTAGGCTTTACGTTCTCACTCGGGTAACAGCCTAAAACTTTCAAGTGCTTAGTGATTTTTGTTAGCTCTTCAAGTGCCTGTTGCATTTCTGTCGAAGCAAGATGTGATGTCAAGTCTACGTAGAACATCTCTTCCCACGGGTTCCCCATAATTGGGCGTGATTCTAGCTTGGCCATATTGATGCCGTAACGTTGCAGCACTAATAGTGTTTCAACCAATGAGCCTGCCTCTTGGGAGGTCGACATGATCAATGTGGTTTTTGCTGGAATCTGAGTAGAAACTTCAACCGGTTTACGAGCAACCACGATAAAGCGAGTATGATTTTCGGTTTGGTTTGCGATGTTGCCTTGAATTGCTTGCAAGCCATATAGCTTACCGCTTGATGCATTACCAATTGCAGCCACATCATCACGATCCATCTCTTGGACTTTCTGCATTGCATCTGCTGTGCTCGCGCAGGACTCCAGCTTTACTCCTTTCATACGGCTTAAAAACTCACTGCACTGTTGGTGTGGCTGAGGGTGAGAATACAGCGTTTTAATATCTTCCAGACGAATGTCTTTTTTCGCAACCAAGCAGTGTTCGATTGGTTGAGTTAGCTCTCCAACGATGTAAAGCGTCGTGTGTTGTAGTAAGTCATACACTTCATTAATAGAGCCTGAGCTGGTGTTTTCGATTGGCAGAACGCCATAATCAGCATGGCCAGATTCAACCGTTTGAGTCACTTCTTTAAAGTGCTCGCAGTTGAGCTCGATAAGCTCCGTATTTTTACGACTGAAGTATTCGCGACTTGCCAAGTGCGAATAAGAGCCTTTGGCTCCTAAAAAAGCGACGCGAGCAAGTGGCTTACGGCTTTGCTGTGGGTTAACGAGATTTTGCAGATAACTTTGTTGAAGCAGAACTGAGTCTTCAATGATGGTATGGAAAAGTTTGGTGATGTACTGCGCGTCAAGTTCGTATTTATCTTGGCCATTAGAAATCAGCTTGACCAATAATTGCTGTTCACGGACGGCGTCGCGAACAGGCTTTGAGGTTTGTACTTTGCTTTTGGCTACTTCAATGCTGAGTTTACGGCGCTCAGACAATAAGCTGAGAAGTTGGTCATCCAACTCATTCAAGCGTAAACGAATTTCTTCGAGGGAAATAGGTTGGTCAGTCATCAATTCTTTCCTTATAAAAAAGCCTCCCGATTTGGGAGGCTTTCTGTTTGTTTTTGACTTTTCTTTCACAAACGAGTTCGCCCCTCCAACTATGGGAGGAAAAAGAAGTCAAAAATAAACAGTGAGGTTAAATGCATAAATAGTGCTTAATTTATGAGTGTTTAAACACAATAAGCAAGGCTGGGGAGAGCGTCAAGCAAAAAAATAGCGCCTTTCGGCGCTATTTCCTCAATCTGTTCAGTTTACTCTTCTTCTTCCACTAGCTCAGGCTTACTTGCACGTCGAGCTTCAGGTTTGTGGGTCAGCTTGTTCAATTGTCGTTCTAGTTTTTGCTCCACTTCGTTGATAGCTGCGTAAAGATCTTCGTGAGTTGCTGAGGCAATGAGCTGGCCTTTAGGAACTTTGATAACCGCTTCGAATTTCTTCTGTTTGTTTGGTTCCTCACTGAAAGTTGCTTGGCAACCAATTAGGTCTACTTGCCATTTCTCCAGTTTTTTAAATTTGCTCTCAATATGAGCTCGGATTGCAGAGGTGATTTCGATGTTTTTGCCAGTGATATTCATTGTCATAAGTGTTTTTCCTCTGTTGCATCCCTCATGGGTTGAGTTCAGATTACCGCTTTAAGCATAAAAAAATGTGATTCAGATCATTATTTTGCTCGGGTTTTTTATGATGAAAAATGAATGTGATCTCACTCAAGAACTTCTGAGATTTATCGTGAAATTGCTTGTTATCGGTTAGTAAATCCGTAGATTGAATAGAGTACTCAGCTGAAAACGGCCTCGTTTTTAGGGAAGTTTTACGGCCTAATATTTGAGGTGGTTAAAATTTAACTACACGTAAGGTGTGATGACGATCACTGAGTCTTTCCAATGAATCCATTTAAAAAGCCGCTTACTGTACAAGCGGCTTTTTACTGTCTGGCATTTGGCTGACTTTTCGTAGCGGTATCATGAAAATGGGGTCTTTTGGGGCTAGTGAAACCCTTTCTAGACTTTTGACTTGGTCCAAACTTTCTAGTTGTTTGTATATTATGTAGTAGCGATTAATGCTTGTGACGTACCCAACCGTTGAGCTTAAACTTTTCCGCATAACGACTTCCACGTTATTAAACCAAACATTAGGATCGTAACCTTGTTGGGCTGCACGCTTACGAATACGCTCTACATTGCCGGGGCCCGCATTGTAAGCCGCCAATGTAAAGTAGAGTTTATTTTGTGCAGTAATATCAGGATCACTGAAGTACTGCTTACGCAAAAAAGCTAAGTATTTCACTCCAGCATGAATGTTGTTTTCTAATTGTCGAACATTTTTGATATTGATATTCGGATCTTGAGCGGTGCTGGGTAGGACTTGCATTATGCCAACGGCACCTCGGCTTCCAACTAGGTCGTTATTAAATCCTGATTCCTTGTAAGCGATTGCAGCGATCAGTAAATAGTCGATATCGTATTTCTCACCATAGCGTGAAAATAGCGCTGCGAGTTTTTCTAGTTGAGCAATTTTCTTAGGGTTAAGAGCTCTGTTCAACCATCCCGTGTTATCGATGTATTTACCGTAAATAACGTTACCGAGTAGTGTCCCAGAGCGAGACTTCTGGATGAACTTATTCACGACGGCTTTTAATTTGGGACTATTTTCTCGCATTGCCCAAGCAATTTTGCCATTTTTGCGGATAGGGATTTTTTTGTGAACCCGAATATCATCCATCACTTTCAGCCAAAGCTTGGCTTTATGGCTATCGAGAACAATGGCTTTGACGTAACCATTGTTGAGCATTCCGACCAGCTCATAATCTTGAAGTGTTTCTTCAATAAAGTGCACGATAACAGGCGGTAAGCCTTTTTTGTTTAGTTTCTTATTTAGTGTCTGAATGCTTTCAAAGTAGCTAGAACTGGCGCGCACCCAAATCTCTTTGCCGCTCAGTTGTTCGATTTTCGTCATCGTTGGTGTGCTTTTGTTTGTCACTACCCACTCTTGAATACCAGTGAGGATGGGTGAACTGAACTCCACTTTCTGTTTGCGCGTGTCGGTAATAGTCAGGTTGGCGACAACTAAGTCACCTGAACCGTTTTCTAAGGCTGGCAGTAGCTGGTCGCGGGCAACAGGAATAATTTGTACGTTAAGCTTTGGTTTGAGTTTACGAAGGTCTTTTTCGAAATGCGCCAGCAATTCCGCGCCTATGCCTTTTGGTGTGCCGCCCTCAATGTAGTAAAAGCCTAAATCAGCAGAAACTAAGACGCGCAGTACATTCTTCTCCTTGATGACATCGAGGTCTCCGGTATAAGGAGGCTGTTTGAGCGGCGAGATTTGCAGTGCGCAAACGGAAGCAGACAATAGGAGCAGCATAACTGCGCAAAGCTTAGATATCGTCACGTTCACATCCTTTTTATAAAGGGGGGAGGAGAACTTTAAGCATATGTGGAGCTAGGAAGATCATCAAGAAAGGGCTGAATACACTATTGAGAGTAATAAAAAACCGCCACGGTAAAAACGGTGGCGGTTCAGTTTAAAGCAAGTTCAATTACTTCACAGGGTTGAGCTCGATAAGCTTTTCAGTTCTTGCTACGGCGTCTTCCAAACCAAGTTGCTTGTAGGCCTCTAACTGGATAGTCAGTGACTTACGTGCAGCTTCTGTGTCTGGATACGCTTTTTGTAGCTCTTGGCTACGATTAATAGCAGCGACCCAAGCTTCACGGCGAAGGTAGAAGTCAGCAGTCGCTAAATCATAGTTCGCTAGACGGTTTTTCAGCGCGACCATACGTTTTTGTGAATCTTCTGCATATGGGCTATTCGGGTAGCGTTGAAGCAGTTTTTTGAAGTCATCAAACGCTTTTTTTACCGGTTCAGGATCGCGATCGCTTCGATCTACGCTGAATAAATCATGCATAAAGTTACGATCTTGCGCCATGTGGCTTAGACCTCGCATGTACAGCACCCAATCCATCTTTTCATGGGTTGGGTTTAAACGCATAAAGCGAGAAATGGTTGCCAAGCCCAAAGCAAGGTCGTCGTTTTTGTAGTACGCATAGATTAGGTCAAGCTGCACCTGTTCTGAGTAGGCACCGAATGGGTAACGTGAGTCTAATGCTTCCAGTTTCTCAATTGCAGAAAGCCAATTACCACTTTGAAGAGAAATCTGTGCGTCTGCATACAGTTCCGAAGGCGGCACATCAGGAACGATTTCTTCTTTGCTTGCACATCCAAACAGAAGGGATACCGCTAAAAGGCCTGTTAAAGTCTGACGTTTCATATCAGGAGTCTGTTCCTTGAATCTAAATATTTCTTAAGCTGCCGTTACTTTCTTTCCAGTAACAGATACAATGACGTAATAGTCTATTTTTTCACAGTCGTGAGCATTAGTCTCACAGTTTTTAAAAAAGTTCGATATGGCTCAGCAGATTGTATTAACAAATACCGTAAAAGATAGCCAGTTAGGTCAACGTTTAGACCAAGCTATCGCCGAATTATTCGCGGACTTCTCTCGCTCGCGCCTAAAAGAGTGGCTGCTTGATGGGAAAGTTCAAGTTGATGGTGAAGTTGTCACTAAACCTCGTACCAAAGTAATGGGTGGCGAGGAAATTACATTGCAAGCCGAGTTAGAAGATGAAGAACGCTGGGAAGCGCAAGATATCCCGCTAGATATCGTCTATGAAGATGAAGATATTATCGTTATCAACAAACCTCGTGACTTTGTGGTTCATCCGGGCGCTGGTACGCCTGATGGCACTGTACTTAATGCGTTGTTGCATCATTACCCTGATATTGCAGAAGTACCTCGTGCAGGTATCGTGCACCGTTTGGATAAAGACACCACGGGTTTGATGGTGGTGGCGAAAACCGTTCCTGCACAAACTCGTCTGGTTCGCGCACTGCAAAAACGTAATATTACTCGTGAGTACGAAGCGATCGCTATTGGTCGTATGACTGCGGGCGGTAAAGTGGATCAACCTATTGGTCGTCACTCTACTAAGCGCACGCTTATGGCGGTGGCACCAATGGGCAAACCAGCCGTAACGCACTACCGTGTTGCTGAACGCTTCCGCGAACACACGCGTATTCGCTTGCGTCTAGAAACGGGTCGTACGCACCAGATTCGTGTGCACATGTCTTACCTTCAGCATCCGTTGCTCGGTGATATTGCATATGGTGGACGTGCTCGCATCCCGACAGGTGCGTCTGAAGAGCTAACGGCAATGATCCGGGGTTTCGATCGCCAAGCATTGCACGCAGTAATGCTGCGCTTTGAGCACCCAATTACGAGCGAAGTTCTTGAGTTTCATGCTCCAGTGCCTGATGACATGGTGGTGATGACTGAAGCGCTTCGTCAAGATACAGAAGAGCACGGCTTACCGGAAGAATTCTAATATGAAGACGATCATTCCGAATTGGCCAGCGCCTAAAAATGTCAAAGCTTTCGCCTCAACACGCATAGGCGGATTTTCGACAGGCCCTTACCAAGGGCTAAATTTAGGTACTCACGTTGGGGATGATTTGTCTTTAGTAGAGAAGAACCGAGCTTGGTTGGCGCAACAGGCAAGCATGCCAAATGCGCCAATCTGGTTAAACCAAACGCATTCAACCGTTGTGGCTCAAGCAAATGAACCAACAACACAGGTGCTTGATGCGGATGGTGTATTTACTTCTTCAAGCCATGTTGTTTGTTCAGCGATGACCGCCGATTGTTTACCTTTATTATTGACTAATACACAAGGTACGCAAGTAGCCGCAGTTCACGCAGGTTGGCGCGGCTTAGCAAATGGCATTGTCGAAAATGCGTTAGCGTTGTTTTCTGGTGAAGTGATAGCGTGGCTTGGCCCCGCCATTGGCCCTCAAGCCTTCGAAGTGGGTGAAGATGTTCTGCAAGCTTTTGTTGATTTTGATTCACAGGCGAATCAAGCATTTGCTCCACGCGATATCGACGGTAAATGGTTTGCTGACATGTCGGTGCTGGCAACGCAACGTCTAAACCGGGCTGGTGTGACACAAGTGTTTGATTCTGGACTTTGTACTTACCAAGATAAAGCCTCTTTTTACTCTTATCGCCGTGATGGTAAGACTGGTCGACAAGCAACCTTTATTTGGATCGAAGACTAGCTATAAGCACCAAAGTGCTAAGATGCATACTACTATTTTTGCAAAGCTATCTTTATTCATTCACTCCCTTGAAATTCCCCACCCGAGTATCCATCTTTCTAACTGTCAAAAGAATTTCCTTTAGTTGAGGTTAGGAAGGTAGATATGCGTCTTGATCGATTCACAAGTAAGTTTCAAATCGCTATCTCTGATGCTCAATCACTAGCGTTAGGGCGCGATCATCAATATATCGAGCCAGTTCACCTCATGGTGGCTTTGCTTGATCAAAATGGCAGTCCAATTCGTCCATTGCTTACTATGCTGGATGTGGACGTAACGCATTTACGCTCTAAATTGAGTGAAATGTTAGATCGATTACCAAAAGTCAGTGGCATCGGTGGGGATGTTCAGCTCTCTAGCTCGATGGGCACATTGTTTAACCTGTGTGACAAAGTGGCGCAAAAGCGTCAAGACTCCTATATCTCGTCTGAAGTCTTCCTGCTTGCCGCTTTAGAAGATCGCGGACCATTGGGGCAATTGCTCAAAGAGATCGGCTTAACAGAGCAAAAAGTCAGCCAGGCAATCGAAAAGATCAGAGGTGGTCAAAAGGTCAATGATCCGAATGCAGAAGAGCTTCGTCAAGCATTGGAAAAGTTCACCATAGACCTTACCGAACGTGCAGAGCAAGGTAAATTGGATCCGGTTATCGGCCGTGATGATGAAATCCGTCGTACTATCCAGGTATTGCAGCGTCGTACTAAAAACAACCCTGTGATTATCGGTGAACCAGGCGTAGGTAAGACAGCAATTGTTGAAGGCTTAGCGCAGCGCATAGTTAACAACGAAGTACCTGAAGGTCTGCGTGGTCGCCGTGTGCTGTCATTAGACATGGGCGCACTGGTTGCTGGTGCTAAGTACCGTGGTGAATTTGAAGAGCGTTTAAAATCAGTATTGAATGAACTTGCTAAAGAAGAAGGCAACGTCATCCTCTTCATTGATGAACTACACACTATGGTCGGTGCTGGTAAAGGTGAAGGCTCAATGGATGCGGGCAACATGCTAAAACCGGCATTAGCTCGTGGTGAGCTGCACTGTGTTGGCGCAACAACATTGGATGAATATCGTCAGTACATCGAAAAAGATGCAGCATTAGAACGTCGTTTCCAAAAAGTGCTGGTGGATGAGCCGACCGTTGAGGATACCGTGGCGATTTTACGTGGCTTGAAGGAGCGTTATGAGCTTCATCATCACGTCGAAATTACTGACCCAGCGATTGTTGCTGCGGCGAGCTTGTCACATCGCTATGTCTCCGACCGTCAGTTGCCGGATAAAGCGATCGACTTAATCGACGAAGCGGCTTCAAGCATTCGTTTACAAATTGACTCTAAGCCAGAGTCCTTGGATAAGCTTGAGCGTAAAATTATCCAACTCAAAATTGAGCAACAAGCACTAAGTAACGAGCACGATGAAGCGAGTGAAAAGCGTTTGAAAGCGCTTAATGAAGAACTCAATGAAAAAGAGCGAGAGTATGCTGAGCTAGAAGAGGTTTGGAATACAGAAAAAGCAGCTCTTTCTGGCACTCAACATATTAAGTCTGAGCTTGAACAAGCTCGTATGGACATGGAGTTTGCTCGCCGTGCTGGCGATCTAAACCGTATGTCGGAGCTTCAATATGGTCGTATTCCTGAACTTGAGAAGCAGTTAGATCTTGCAACCCAAGCTGAAATGCAGGAAATGACGCTATTGCGTAATAAAGTAACCGACAACGAGATTGCAGAAGTACTTTCTAAGCAAACCGGCATTCCGGTATCCAAGATGCTAGAAGCGGAAAAAGAGAAACTACTTCGTATGGAAGACGTGCTGCATAATCGTGTGGTAGGGCAAAGCGAAGCGGTCTCTGTTGTATCGAATGCCATTCGTCGTAGTCGAGCTGGGCTTTCTGATCCAAACCGACCAATTGGCTCCTTCTTATTCTTAGGTCCAACTGGTGTGGGTAAAACAGAGCTTTGTAAGACACTTGCGAGCTTTATGTTCGACAGCGAAGATGCGATGGTCCGTATCGATATGTCTGAGTTCATGGAGAAACACTCAGTGGCAAGATTGGTGGGTGCGCCTCCAGGCTATGTCGGATATGAAGAGGGTGGTTACTTAACGGAAGCGGTTCGTCGCAAGCCGTATTCGGTAATTTTGTTAGACGAAGTAGAGAAAGCGCATCCGGATGTATTTAACATTCTGCTGCAAGTTCTCGATGATGGGCGTTTAACGGATGGTCAAGGTCGTACTGTTGACTTCCGTAATACGGTTGTGATCATGACATCTAACTTGGGTTCATCTCGTATCCAAGAGAATTTCGCAACATTAGACTATCAAGGTATCAAGAGTGAAGTGATGGATGTGGTTAGCAAACACTTCCGCCCAGAGTTCTTGAACCGTGTTGACGAAATCGTGGTGTTCCATCCACTTGGTCAAGAACACATTAAGTCCATTGCTTCTATTCAATTGGAACGTTTGGCGAAACGACTAGAGGAGAAAGGCTATCAACTAGAAGTTTCCGACAAAGCGCTCGATTTGATCGCTCAAGTTGGTTTCGATCCTGTGTATGGTGCGCGTCCTTTAAAACGTGCAATTCAGCAGAATGTCGAGAACCCGTTAGCCAAATCAATTCTGTCTGGTGAAATCGTTCCAGACAAGACAGTGCAGCTAATTGTTACTAATGACCAAATTTGTGCTCATCAATAATTGTATGGATACAGTAAAATTGAGATAAAAATCACACTAAAGGGGCCGTTTGGCTCCTTTTCTATAGTTTTTTAGAGTCTTTTGTCTGTTTTCTATACGAATAAACTAAAAAGGTGAGTTTTTTTAAAAAATGCACTTGTGTTCTTTAATGAACTCCCTATAATGCGCCTCCGTTGTCACGGGAAAGCAAGTGAAGTGGAACCTAAACAACTACGGTTAGTGAGTTAAAATTAACTCGCAGATAAATAACTTAAAAAAGTGTTTGACACGATAAGTTATCTAGCTAAAATAGCCGTCCACTTTGAAGAGAACTTCGAAGTGTGCTCTTTAAAAATATAGACCTATCAATCTGTGTGGGCACTCGTTGATGATAATCCAATTCGATACTTCGGTATCAAATTAGGTTTCAATGATACGAAGTGACCATTGAATCGAAAGATTCAGCACAGTCAATTCAAACATTACTTATGTAATGTTCAGTATTCATTGAGCCGAACAAAATCTTAAATTGAAGAGTTTGATCATGGCTCAGATTGAACGCTGGCGGCAGGCCTAACACATGCAAGTCGAGCGGAAACGA